>JAGOJH010000008.1 GCA_017995215.1 Thermoclostridium sp. | reverse complement strand
TCTTTACGGCAGCGAAGACAAGGCGAATGCCCTTCTGAAAATAATTGATGCTGCAGCTGTAAACAAGGAACAGTGCTCGGGAATCGTAGCTGCGCAGGTTATGGAAAACTACAGACAGGATCCTATTTATAGAAGCTGTATGGATACGCTTCTGGAAACCATTCAAGAAACAATTCCGGTGGGTTCCATCGACTATATTTCAGGTGGTGAGCGGCGGGACTGGTTTTTCTCACTGGTTGCTTCCGAACTGTTGAACAAACCTCATATCACTATTTTTAAGGATTTGGACGCGACAATTTTTTACAGGGGAAAGTCTGAGAAGATAGGTTCCCTGCAGGGAGCACTCGTATTACATATCGCCGATCTGATCACCAGTGCTTCCAGCTATGAACGGGCTTGGGTTCCTGTAATCAAAAAGGCTATGGGCGATATGAAAGATTCCTTTGTCATCATCGACAGGATGCAGGGAGGCCATGAACTGCTGGAAAGCATGGGTGTGGCTTCACATGCCCTTGTCAGGATTGACCAAAACGTGTTCCGGGAAGCCTGTGATAAAAATTATATCAATTCTGCACAATATGATATGGTCATTCACTATATGGAGGATCCGGATGGTTTTATGAAAGCTTTCTTTATGGAGCATCCGGAGTTTATCGAAAACGCACTGAAAGCCGACGAAAAGACGGCAAAAAGGGCAAGATTGTGCCTGGAAAGCGGCTTTTGTAAGGTTTAAACCGGCATCGTCATGGAAATGATGGTTCCATTCGGTTCATTGGGTCGAATCATAAAGCTGGAGGACACCTTTTTCAAAATGGACAGCCCCCAGCCCCGGATTGTCAGATCATCCATGCCCTGGATCATCTTTTCCAGGTTTAAAAGCTCGGGATGGATTCCAATTCCCGAATCAGAAACCTCCAGTACAATAGAGTCTGAAAGCCTGAGAAGATATACCGATACAGGCCCTCCAAGCTTGTTATAACCATGCTCTATAGCGTTTACGATCAGTTCATTGATAGCTATTTTTAAAAAGAAACGGATATTTTCATCGATCTCGATTGAATCAATGACGGTTTCGATCATTTGGATAAAGGCTTCCAGGAGCTCTGCATTATATTCCAATACGGCAGAAATAGAGAACTTTTTTGGCGGCATGTCTCCTCCGGTTGGCTTTCGTCTTGTTTTTCCGATAAAAAATGCAGTACGGATACAGTCATACACACAAAGCATCAGCTTACACGTTATTATACCTGAAATGGAGCAGAAAAGAAATGAATTTCCCGATTGATTTTGAAAAAAAGTTCCAAACACTGATGAATTTATCGGAATATGACGAATTTATATCAGCGCTTCATCAGCCAAGGGTGGCAGGCCTGAGGATAAACCGCCTGAAGCTGGATCTGCCGCACTGGCATGAGATATCTCCGTTTCAGACAGAACCGGTTCCCTGGACCAGTGATGGCTTCTATCTTGAAGAGGATGACCGCCCCGGCATACATCCATATTATCATGCAGGTATCTATTATATTCAGGAGCCCAGTGCGATGCTTCCTGCACATCTGCTGTCGGCACAGCCCGGGGACAGGGTCCTGGATTTATGCGCAGCGCCCGGGGGGAAGACCGTGAAGCTGGCAGCCGATATGAAAAACCAGGGCTTGCTTGTTTCCAATGATATTAACCCCAAAAGGGTGAAGGTGCTGATGAAGAACATTGAAATCAGTGGTATTACAAATACGGTTGTTACCAATGAAAGCCCGGGAAAACTGTCCCGGGTTTATGAGCAGTATTTCAACAAGATTCTTCTCGATGTTCCCTGTTCCGGTGAAGGAATGTTTCGGAAGGACCCTGAAATGGTTAAAAGCTGGAGCAGGTATATGGGTGAAGAGTTACAGGGGCTTCAACGGGAAATATTTGATTCGGCATACCGTATGCTCTCCCCGGGCGGTACGCTGGTTTATTCCACCTGCACCTTCAATCCCGAGGAGAATGAACAGAACATCGCCTATTTTCTGAAAAATTATCCCGATCTATATTTGAAAGAGATTCCAAAGCAATTCGGCATTGAGCCGGGTCGCCCCGAATGGGCGGACGATAACCCGGAATTGTTGAAAACAGCACGGGTTTGGCCCCATAAGGCAAAGGGAGAAGGCCATTTTACAGCATTGTTTGGCAGGCTTGGGGAAGATGGTCATGAAATAGTGTCCTTCACCAATACGGAACCCACGAAGAACTTCAGAAAGTTCTGTGATGCCATGATTGACCGTGTACCTCAGGGTTATTATCATATGGAGAACTCTGAGCTGAATATCCTGCCACAGGGGTATCAAAGCAAGCCGGGTTTGAAGACAGCTAAAACCGGCCTTTACGCCGGCTCTGAAGAAAGAGGTGTTTTCGAGCCCTCGCAATCGCTGCTGATGTCCTTGAAATGGGAGAACATCCGACGCGGGGAATCATTTTTCGTGAATGATCCGCAGCTGCTTCGATACCTGAAGGGGGAGACCCTGCCACTGGAAGGCGATAAAGGCTATATTGCAATTGGCGTCGAACAATTCCCCCTTGGTTGGGGAAAGCTTGGAGAAAACGGACTGAAGAACCTTTATCCAAAGGGTTGGAGAAAAACGAGGTAAGAGCGCAGAATCTTCTTCTCCCGCCTCGTTCTGCCAAAGCTAAAGCTTCATCTCCATTAATCTTTTGCGATCAGGGTTGCAAACTCAACATCATGTTTATGTCCATCACTTATAGTTGTCTGTGTATTTTCATAATGAATATGGTTCCCGTCCGGCAATTCAATATCTGGACCTGTTTTTCCCTTGATCATGTGGAAATGATCTTCTACGAAAGTTGTATTGCTTCGGTACTCATGAACATGTTTTCCTCTTCCTATGGGAATCTCTTCCCCCGTGACACTCGCAAACCGATGATTATGCCGCTCTTCACCTGACTCGGCAAATTCTGTGCTGCCTAAAAACTCATGGGTGTGTGTTTGTCTGTCGTCACGGGTTTTGATTACGTTCATCGTGGTATACATGTTGGTCAACCTCCTTACGATATGTTTTATTATACTTTATGTAGACTGTCCTGTTTATGTGATACCCCATAACGGGTGCCCATGAAGTTTTTAAGGTGCAACTTCGTTTGAAACATTAAGTATATCAATAAAAAGTTGACAAGGACCAGGGTTTTTGTTAACATAAGCAAGGTGATAAAACGAACCGGAGATGGAAACGATAAACAAGTGTTACGCGTTTTTTACCGGCTGGAGAATAGCCCCAAAGAAAAGAATGAAGAAAAAGAATAAGACAAGAAGAGATTTTACTTGACAATTATAGCGTTCTATCATAAAATACATTTGTGTCTTTTTTCAGGGGATGCGAAAAAGCCCCGAAAGGCTTGTATTTAAAGCTTTGGTGGGTGTAGCTCAGTTGGTTAGAGCGCCAGATTGTGGCTCTGGAGGCCGTGGGTTCGAATCCCACCATTCACCCCATAATAGTCAGAAAAAAAGAGGGCGGAGGCTGCGAGTTTCTCCGGTTTCCGACTTCTATAACTGACTGTACAACGACTGACGGTGGGATGTAGCCAAGTCGGTAAGGCACCAGACTTTGACTCTGGCATTCGTAGGTTCGAGTCCTGCCATCCCAGCCAAAATTTGACCCACTAGCTCAGGCGGTAGAGCACTTGACTTTTAATCAAGGTGTCCGGAGTTCGAATCTCCGGTGGGTCACCAAGGAAAGCCTTGAAAACACTATGTTTTCAAGGCTTTTCCTTACTCTTTTTGAGAATAACAAATGAAGAAGAATTGAATCTGAATTGAATGGGAATTTTTATGATAAAAAATATTCACATCACTGACCCTATTCAATCTGCTTAGTTTGTATCTTTAGTTTAAACTTTTTAAACAATAATACTAATATGCCTACAACAATTAAAAGAATACTAATACTAATGAAAAGGCTTTTTAATTGCGTAAATATACTTGCGATTTTAACAACTTCATTATTTCGTTGTGGATAGTTATGCAACAGATTTATTATCATAATATTTTCCAACCAATCAAAAATTGTTGCGCAAAGACCGATAAGTCCAATAATCCATGGCCTTCCAGTCTTACTTCTTATGTTTTTCCATATTAGAGTTAAAGTAACAAAGTAAAATAATCCGTATGACAGAGGAAAGGGGAAATCAAGAGGTATAATATATTTCATATCAAAAGCTCTTCCTTCACCCCCAAGTGCATCTAAAACTTCATATGCCCTGTCTACAGAGTATCCCTTCATCTCCATATCGAGAATACTATGTCCACCTGTTATCTCAACAAGTTTTGATAATCCAAAAGGAGAGTATTTTATTAAGAAATACATAAGCATAAAAAGCGCAAATGAAAAAATTACATTCCTTAAACAAAAAAACTGTTTGCTTTTCAAATATTTTATCAATCCTTTCAAAAATTATGATGATCCGCGCCATGGAAGGCGCGTCTTCCGCGCATCATATCGTACAACGTTGGCTCTCAGTGGTCCTTGAATGGTCCCGCGAAGCGCGAACAGCATGGATGCTGTGGCCTTTAAACTTGCATCTTAAATAATTTGCTCAACTCTTTTCATATTTGTTCTATTCAATATTGTTTTCGCCGCCGCAAAATGTCCGCATCTCCAAGCTGACGGTATTGCCTGTCCAAAGATTGATGGATATAATGTCCATATCATAGAAAAAGGAAAACGCTCCTATTTTGATGTACCATTGTTAGAGCAAGGGTACCAGAAGCGCCATCCACGGTATGGTTATTGTATCAAATTATGAGCTGATTGAAAAGAGTGAATCAGGCGTTTTTCGTTAGGAGTCTGGAGCAGTTATCTTGCCCGTGTTGTGGCGGGCAGTTTTCAGTGATTGATAGCCGGAAGAGAAAATATATTAACAGCGAAGGAAACAAAAGAGTTCACAAAATACAGAGGCTCCGCTGGAGAGAAGACTGAGTCCGACCGCTACCTACCAGAGAGATCGTAAAGCGTTTGAAGTTCCTTGATCAAGACACAGTTGCAAAGGCATTCCTGCACTGCGAGATGAGATGGATTAGGTATAGAAAGGAGTTGTTCCTCATGAAATTATCAGATCTTATCAATGATTATCTTGAAAACTATAAATCCGATGACAAGCAGGCAGTCATTCAGCTTTTAACAACAGATATTCAAAACCTTAAAAATGTGAAAAGCAGAATAGAAGATGAAAAAATAGATGTAGACCTCATTTTAAACATGAACATTGAAACTCTTAAGGAAAACGAAAGATTCAGATTAATGCTGGCGGACTTATTGTTGGAATTGCTGAGTACAACTACAAACACAAAGGATGCTACCCAGAAGAGATTGCTGCACTTTTCGAAGTATTTAGAAGCTCGAGATATCCCTCTGGTTTTGGATACAGTTTTTAGAAGAGAGGCACTAAACCCTTATGAGCGGCTTGTAGATCTGCTGAAGGTTTTGCAGGAGGGAAAAACCAGAGAAGAATTGAGGGAGCATTACAGCATCAGTAATAATCCGCTTCGAAAAGACATGGATGCTTTGATATACGGAACAAAAATTCTTGGACAGAAAGTAAAAATACGCAATATTCAGGAAGAGAACAGAAAAATTACATATCAATCTACTGTGCATCCAATATTTCTCCCGTTGAACCTGACCGAAGTTTATCAGATGACTGTGGGCCTAAAACTACTGGAACGTTCACAAAATACTATTATGGGTGAGACCTTATCCTATATTGCTGACAACATCTTTTGCCAATTGTCTGAATATGCCAGAGAGGTTATCCGAAGGAAGGGCATCGATCAAGGTATATGTTTTCCGGAGGAAAATAATTTTCATTTGTTTAATGGTAGCAGAGATGAAGAAACAGTTGCAACTCAAAGCATTGATAATGCTTTAAGTTATGCTTGGAAGTCAGGTGCTCTATGCACGATAATCTTAAAAAACAAGGATTCAGAGCCAATCCAGAATGTTCATGTCGATTATGATATAAAAACAAAGGAAGCCTTTATCTACAAACCGAACCAGCGTGACAACAGACGAAAGCTTAACATCAATGAAGTTGTTGATATAAAACTAGAATACATATGATTCGGAAAAGTTGAGAGCTGAGCTCACATCTTTAATATCTACTCCCTGTTAAAATAAGCTTATATTAAAACAGGGAGGGAAAAACCATGATGAAATTATTCACTAAATTACCACCAGACGACAAGAGTTTCTCAGAATACGAAAGTCTTATGAAGGGCAGCAAAGCTTTACTTTACAGACATACTTGGGATGATGAGTACTTCAACGAAGTAAACGAGTTCATGAAGCAACTGATCGCGAAACAAGATTCCGACGGTTTCTGGAGGTTAATCTTCAGTGAGGACATGCCGTATGATGCAAAAGTTTATTACTGGAAGTATCCAACGATATTGTTTACTGCAACCATGATACGGTTCAAGCTTGATTATCCCAAAGAATGCACCAAGCTTGAAGGCTTTCAGGAGACATTCGTGCGAGCTCTGGATATTGTGGAACAGGGAAGGCTTACAGGACACGGCTTTGATTCCTTCAATTTCAGAATGGACGCATTGGAATTGCTGCTTCATGCCGGTGTGATGCGTTTCATAAATCAGTATCCTGATACTCACAAAGCATTTAACCAGATGATCGTTCAAAACAAGGAGAACATTCAAGAAATATTGAGTCATGGTGAATCAAAGTATTGTTCCGTAAGCGCGGATACTATGAGGAGATTGTTAAAGATGATGGAAACACAGGAAACCTTCAATTTATTCGTATATGGCTCTTTAATGCGCAGCAGCAGGAAAGGGAACACTTATCTTGGCAGAGCAGATTTTCTTGGGGATTTCGTTCTCTCGGGGTATGCACTGTATGATCTTGATTACTATCCAGGGATTGTAGAAGACGGAAATGAAAAAGTGAAAGGTGAACTGTATTCGGTTACACAGGAAATGATAGATGCAATTGATGTTTATGAGGGTGAAGGTTCGTTATATAGGCGATTGAAGGTAATGGTACATGACGAAGAAAACAATGAAAAAGAGACCTTTACTTATGTGTATAACCGATCAGTTTCAGGGAAAAGGAAGATTGATTTTTGCTTCCAACCATGGTTTGAGGGAATTACAGATTATATGAAAAACTTTGTCTGGTATGCATGCTATGGTTCCAATTTAGACAGGGAACGGTTCATGAAGTACATTTTAGGGGATGAAACCGGTAGATTGTGCAGCAGTGGAGGTTGCCGGGACAAGACTCCCCCCAGGGCTGAAAAACAACTTATCCTGAACCATCCAATTTATTTTGCGAATCAGAGTAGGAGATGGGATAATAGGGGCATTGCGTTTCTCGATACAAGTAAAGAAGGATTATCTTACTGTAAAATGTATTTAATCACCCAGGAGCAGTTTTCTGAAATAGCGATGAATGAAGGTGGCTGCTATGATAGAATGCTAGAACTTGGTCATGACATGGGAATACTCATTAAAAGCTTTACACATTCCACCCGGTATATAGAAGATGTGGTTCCGGCATACGCTTATATTAACATAATCGTTAAAGGTCTTTGCGTTACATACCCAGATATGTCTGTTACAGATGCGCACGCTTATCTTTATCGCAGTTTTTTAACCAATGAGCATAAGAAGGTATTATCATATCTCCGGGCTCAGGAACATGGTATATCAATAGCCAGGATGTCGGAAGGAGCCGGGAACAGTCTTCAAAACCTTATACCCCTTATAGAAGATCTGAAAGCTGCAGGGATTATTCGGCAAGACGGAAGAAGCATCAGAGAAGGAATTGCCTGGAATGCTCCAGAGTCAGTATATTATACAGTTCCGGATAAAAGAGAGTCTATTGATGCAGTTATTGGAAGCTAATTAATAACTTTTGAGAATTCTTACTTCGCACAAGATCGTTACAGCTCTTGTGCGAAGTACTGCTTAACTTGGGCGCAACTATTTTTTAAGATTGAAATATCGGCAAAGCACATTAGCTATTGCATTCATTAATAAATTTGTATTTTTGTGATTTTGTAATTCGCAGTATGGCTTATCACAGAGTTCATTTTTTGCTCTAAATCCAACAGTATGAGACATAAATCCAATAATTTTAAAAACGAATTTGGTCTTTTTTATCAATTTTGGATCATAGCTTTTTGTGAATCCATCAATAATCTTTAGGTTTTTATGCAATTTTGAGAAAAAATGATATGCGTTGTCATGTTCATTTAAGCCAATAACAACAATACTACAATTATCCAATATTTCTATAAGAGCTTTCGGAGGGGTATTCTCATAATCATCAAAAGCAACAGATATATGGTTATAGGTATTTTTCTGTTTGGATAGAATTAATTCGTCTAGTTGCTTCTGCAATTTCTTATTGTGCTTTTTCAAGTCTGAATTTTCTTTTTCTAATTTCTCTATTCTTGTTAATGGAGCAAGATCTCTTTTCGAAATTTTTGCTAAAGATTTATCTTGATGACTATCTATTAAGGGTATTATCTCTTATCCTTCAGCTTCCACAACAAGTGAATCATTGATCATCGGGGATATTTACTGGGGTCGGATGAATGATGAAAAATGGACAAAGTCATTGCCGGGCAACTGGTTTACCGAGCGCACTCCTGAATTCCGATATGAACTGAGCAACCAATACTTCCCCATTGATTATGGCAAACTTACTCTAACGCCTTCCGGTAACGAAAAAGTAAATGGTGTAGATTGCATAAAATACACTCTCTCCGGCGAATATGACGACGAATATACGGATAATTTGGACATTTTATTCCGCATTACTCTTTCCGGTTCAGGGGAGGTTTGGATCTCATCCGATCCTGTCATCAAAGAGGTCATCATCCGCCAGAGGGTTACTTTAAATGCGGATATGCAAACGGTTGAATATAAGGATAATGAAGGGAATCTCCTACACTCGAACCAGCAGGTTGTTCTGGAAGATGACGTCACCGGTATTAATAATACCGCTATACAACCGCCGCCGGATTCTGAAACAATCACACTGGAAAACGGCTCCGATGATACTGAATCAACGGAAGATAATATTTCGGTCGCTGAAGCCCTTGCACCGGGAAACGTAACACAGGCACAGGCAGAGGCTTGGATTGGAAAGGGCTGGGAGACTGATTATGGCAGGATGATTTTTGAACTTGTTAACGGATACCTTCTGGGTTCGTGGGTATGGGATAACAATACAAAAATAACGTCTTCACTATCCGATTATATCGTTGGTACCATGGATGGAGGTATACTGAAGGGAGATTTTCTTTATAACTCTGAGCCTGGCGAATTTGAGTTCACCATGGATGCCAGTGGGCAATCCTTTGTAGGGAAGGGTACGCTCGGAAATGGCACTCAGTTCGACTGGAATGGCCAGGTTTCGCAATAAGCTTTCACAAAAAGCGTCATACACGCATTCTCTTGATATGTATGGCGCTTTTTTATACTCACAGGACTTCCATTGTCGTCCCGTATTTACCGACAGATATAAGCACGAAAAAACCAAGGCACTCTGCCAGATTTGTAGCAGTGTGCCTTATTTTCATGTGCAAAAACAAGTGAAAGGCTAAGTGTAATCCCACCGTCCCTGCTTCTATTTCTTGTCGCTTAATTTACGTACTATCCAAATCACGAGGCAAGCACCAAGAACGGAAATGATGATGCCGCCCAGACTGAGCGCCTTGGCTGAAATGCCAATGAGCGATGCAAGAAACACGCCAACAAAGGACCCGGCAATACCCAACAGACAATTACGCCAGAAACTACCCGTGTAATTCATGAGCTTTCCGGCCAACCAACCGACGAGAGCCCCTATAAGTATTGTGATGATAATAGTCCAAATCATTTGCTTTATCTCCTTTTCCTAATAATTTTCTTACGCCTTTTTGGATTTATTCAGCAGTTTCCACACGATAGCTGCTGCAATGCCCCCAACAAGTGGAGCTATTATGAACACCCATACATTGGCGAGAGCATCACCGCCCAGCATTAGGGCAGGACCGAATGAACGTGCTGGATTCACACTGGTTCCGGTGAAATAAATACCAAACAGGTGTACGAGTGTGAGTGAACCGCCTATGACCAAACCGGCGACCTTACTGTTTTCTGTTTTACTGGTCGCTCCAAGCACAGCAAGAACAAAAATGAAGGTTAGAATAATTTCCACAATCAGGGACTTTCCAATACTTGCATCAAACAAGCCGTTTGCGCCAAGCCCTAGCCCGGTGCCGATAAGACTCATTAAAACTGCAGCCCCGGCGATAGCACCGAGAAACTGCGCGATGACATATCCGATAAAGTCTGTTGTTGTCATTCCTTTATTCATCCAAACAGCGATAGAAACAGCAGGGTTAATATGACAGCCTGAAATATTACCGATGGAATAAGCCATTGCAACAATGACTCCTCCAAAGGCCAGAGCTGTTAAAATGTATGATGCATTGGCCTCCCCATTGCAACCGGTCACAGCAGCGACCCCACAAGCGATCAGAACAAGAACGAACGTACCAATAAACTCAGCGGCATACTTTTTGATGTTACTCATACAAAAACCCTCCTTACCTGTTAACCCTGCCCTTCAGAACCTGTCAGGACCAAAACAGAAACCATTACCGCAGCGATGGCGGTTGATTTTGTTCCTATCCCGGTTTGTTTTTTGCAGCGGCCATAATTTTAATATCATTATATCTTATTCCTATTAACTTACAATAATAATTACGGCGTGAATATAGTAATGTTTACTTAAACCTTTAGTTCTCAACCAAAGATTTCATCTCATCAGATTATTCAGCTGTTTTTCTTTGCATCATGACACGATCCGTAACCTCATATCGTAGGAACAGCTGAGTATAATTATACAAGTTCGTCAGCAGAAAAAAGTGAGCGTCAGCCACCAGTTCGCTCATGAACCTAAAATAGGAAATGATGAAGTTCTGGAATGAGGTTACAAGCTTATTTTTTTAATCTTGTACATACTCTTCAGAACAAGCCAGTTTTGAGGGAAGTATGTCCCCAATAGCTGATTCCTCTCAGTTTACATTATAGCTGAAGATGGCCAGATATGTCAGATAGGGAAATGTTTTTTCAAGGGTTGTGATATTTGTACCCGGCAGAGCATCGCCATTTACAACATGTATAATCATCGTTATACACTCCATATATTATATAATCTGAAGTCTCCCAGGAAAGTCGAAGATCGGATTTTCCCTGCAAATTGTCCTGCTGAAAGCAGCTGCTGCGACACGCTCTAATGCAATACAGGAAGGGCTAAATTGCATCAGAAAGCCAAATTGCGACTATCCGAGAGACAACTATATTCTAATATATGTTGTGAAATTTACTTATGTTAACTCTACTTCAAAAGACTCTATACAAAAGCATTCAACATCATTATTGAATAGAAGGAAGCAGCCGACATCGGTAATATTACCTATTGATTTTTTAACGCATAGGTTCAAAGAAGATTCTTTGATTGGTCGAAAACTACGTTTCTTATATGTTGCAGAGGTAATTATCGTAATGTTGGGTGTACCAGGCCGATACCTGGGCACGGTTATTTAGGTCCAGCTTCAGGAGAATATGCTGGACATGGGCATCAACAGTACGTCTTGAAATAAAGAGATTCTCTGCAATTTGGCGGTTGCTGAGTCCGCAGGTGATCATCCGGGTAATTTCCAGCTCACGGATCGTCAGGGAAGATGGCAAATCAAACGCAGCATTTTGGAGTTTGGAAACTTTAATTTGCGCCAAATCAGGGTTAAATACCCAGGAAATGATTTGTTCCGGAATCAGGTTGTCAACAAACTCGTGTGCCACCTTATCCACCTCACCTCCAAGTTCTGCAGTAATTACAGTATAATTCGGATCAGGAAACCAGGAAACAACACCAACATGAGTTCTTAGGGCCGCTGCTGCGCCAAGAAGCCGGACGGTTCGCAGCTTTTGCCCTTGGAACCAGCTTGCCTGACCAAAGTAATCGAAACAAAGTGCAATAATTTCATAATAATTGAGTTTCCTTGAAACCATAATTCCCTGAATAAGCGTGGATTCAGCCCGCGCAAAATTGCCTTGTCCGATCAACGCCCGCCCTAATACGGCAAGAATCCTCGCCTCGAATAATATATCACCCTGACGCCTGGCTGCGGTTAAAGCTTCTTCTAAAATCAAAACCGCCCGCTCATTCTGACCTTCAAAGCAATTTAACAATCCCATCCAAAAAAGGCTTACATATAGCGCACGGGGTTCAAGCTCGTATTGCACCCTGGAAAGTGTGCAGGCTTCTTTAAAAAATGATTCTGATTTATCCTTATTACCCAGGATCTGCTCCAAAGATCCCAAGGTGCACAGAGCACCTACTGTGTTCAGTATATCTCCCATATCGGCGGAAAATGTCAGACATTCTTCCGCTAAAAGGCGGGAGACTTCCAATTCATTCTGGCTCCTGGCCAGGACACTTGCCTGTACCAGAGTTCATGCTCTCTCTGTCGTAGGCTCGGAAGTCACCGCCAACAATTTTCTGGCCATTTCGATACCACCGGCAACATGTCCCTTCAGATCATAGAAACTGGCTATAGCCGCCCATAACCGCAGACCAGTTTGCGCTTCCTGTTGTGTAACCAGGCACCATTCCATTGCAGATCGGAAATTGCTGAAATTCATTTCAATTTGTTCCAGCCATTCCGGAGCTCCCGGTCCCCAGATATTGAGTTCTCCCTGTTCTGCGAGTACCAGGAACCAATCTCGGTGCCGACGTTGAAGTATTTCCTCTTTTCCGGTTTCCTGCATTTTCTCCCTGGCATAGTCACGGATGGTTTCCAGGAAACGGTACTTTTTTCCTCCCGCAGCCTGCTTGTTGGTATGGACAAGAGAGCATTCAACAAGGTGTTCCAATATAAGAAATATGTCTTTTGCTTCGAGCCCGTCTCCATTGCAGATTCCTACCGCTTCCTGAAGTGTCCAGGGCCCTGAAAAAACAGAAAGTCTGCAAAATAGTATCTTTTCCGGATCGGTAAGCTGTGCAAAACTCCAATCAATAGCTGTCCGCAGTGTATGGTGCCTGTATTGAATATTTCTGGATCCCTCCAGACTAAGCCTGTTATTCAAAGATTCCAGAAACCTCATCGGTTTCAATATTCCAACCTGACTCGCAGCTAACACAATAGCAAGCGGTAAACCATCCAGCCGGACACAGAGCTCCGCTACAAAAGATGCATTCTTGTCTGTAAGTGTAAAGTCATTTTTTTGGATTTTCACTTGCTGCACAAAAAGATCCACCGAAGGAATCCGAATCAAAGTATCAAGATCAGGCAAGTCATCCAGGTCAGGGAGTTGCAGCGGAGAAACAGGGAAGATACTCTCCCATTTCATTCGAAATATTTCTCTGCTGGTTGCAAGAATTTTAAGATTGGGACAGGCGTTAAGCATAAATATCAGCTCGGATTTTGCCTTCAGCACATGTTCGCAATTGTCCAATACAAGCAGTAAATGACGGGATCCGATAGACTTAACCAATCGCTCAGGAAGAAAACCGGGTATTCCTTCCACGACGCCGCAGGCACGGGCAATGGAGGGCAATACCTGCTCAGCCCCTTCCAGCGGCGCAAGATCGACGTAGATGATCTGAGAAAACGAGGAACGCATATTGTTCAGGATCGACAGCGCAAGGCGTGTCTTTCCAACTCCGGCCGTACCGGTGAGGGTCAGAAACCGGACTTCCTTTTGGAACAGCCTGTTCTGGATGGCCGTTACTTCTGTTTCACGTCCGATCAATGGAGGCTGGCATGCTGAGAAGGATTCATTCTCAACGCTGGGTATCATAAATCCTTCATCTGAACACTCGCTGCAAGATGCTGTCACTAATATATCTCTTTTTTCATCCTCTTTGAACCCCGAAGATTCTGTTAAGACATTCATTAAGGTTGCTTTTACTTTACCCTGGATAATTTGTTCATCCATATTATTTATCTCCCTGTTTTAGCTGGGATGATTTTGGCTCTCAACAAAGAAGAAAGGGCAGAACCAGCTTTGCGGTGTAACCCATTGCTTGTTCGGTATAACTATTGTAATTATACTATATCTTTTCTGTATTAACATAATGAATTTACAAACACCACGTAGCTAGCCGCCCTTTTCAGTGAAGCATTAAAATAGGTAAAATTACCGATGCGGGCTACTTCCTTCCATGTAATAATGATATTGACTGCATTTATAGGCAGGCTTTCCAGATTTCGGCTGGTCACCCAATGAAATGGGTTGGTAACAAATCAATTTAAGAGAGGTGTTTATATGCAAATCAAAATTTTTCGCAGGTTGTTCATGGTAACTCTGGCACTAATCCTGATTCTGATGACGCTTCTTCCTCTTACCCCCGTTTTTGCGGCTGGTACGCCTCCGACCACGATAAGCCCTCCAATGAATTTCGCTGCTTCCAATTTTGAAGGATATTATGCCGAGTGTACACTCAGCGCCCCCGAGGATTTACGGGCGCTTATGGATCAAACGACGGAGCAGCGGGGCTATAACCTGGGTGTACTGGGTCAGGTTGATTTCAAAGTAGATAACGGTAACTGGCATTACACTGCCGCCTGGGATGATCCGAATACATACAAGAATTACACATTGCTTTATTCTAACGCTTTTAATGGGGGGACCTTCGGAGAATATCTTGGTAGACAGGACCTGACCTATAAAAACATGTTCCCGGATGATGAGAATCTGCCTGTGACGGGCGGCAACAGCTGGGAGTGGTTTAAAAGCCACAAGGTGACATTCCGGGCGCGCTTTTCCCTGGACGTCGGGGGAGGGAAACTCCTGTTTTCCGACTGGTCGGACGAATATGTCCTGTCGGACAGCAACAAGGTTGATTATAAAAAAATTCTTGCCGCAAATCCGCCCGTACTGAAATCCTCAAAAATTGAGAAACAGGAGAATACGCAAAGACCGTATCTTGTTTTGCAGCTGGATAGACACCCGGCCGAAATTCAAAAATTGAATGCGATGATGGGAAACAGATCCCGGACGGAAATCTGGCTGAGGATGAAAGATGACAAGGAGTTCAAAAAAGTCGATGCCCACTTTTTCAACAGGGAAATCCTCATGGTGAACGTGCAAGACTATTTTGGCAATACCCAACAAAGCTACGATGCCGCAGCATACGAAATAAAAATCCGGTATTGTGTTGATGAACAAAATTACGCGCACTCCGGTGTAAAAAATCAAAATTTACTGTATACCCCGTACTCTAATACGCTTTCCTACAATATGCCGGCGTGGAGCGAGGCGTCCACATGGGCTTCCGGTGAATTGCAGAAAGCTTCCGATCTGGGTCTCATCCCCGATTCCCTGAAGGGCGCGGACATGACAAAGAATATTACTCGTGATGAATTTGCAGAGGTTGCGCTGCTGATGTATGAAAAGGCATCGGGTATAGCAGACACCGCGCCCATATCGCCAAATCCTTTCAAGGATACTACGAATCCGCGGATCCTGAAGGCTTTCAAGCTGGGCATCGTAAAGGGGGTCAGTACAACGGAGTTTGCTCCCGATGCACTGATCAACCGGGAACAGGTTTCCGCTATGCTGACCCGTACTATCAAGCTTATTGCTCCGGATGCGGATTATTCGACAACAGGCGCGCCTGCTTTCAGTGACCAGAAGGATATTTCGGGCTGGGCGCTTAACGATTGCCTGTTTATGGCGAAAATCGGAATTATCAAGGGCAGCGACGGCAAGTTTATGCCAAGAGCCGTCAGCGATGCCCAAAAGGCGATCGGGTATGCAAACACTTCCAGAGAACAGGCGTTGGCAATGAGTGTGCGTACAGTGGAAAAGATCAAGGAAATTAAGTAGGGCTAGTAAAACATGTATATATTCCGTTGTTTTCTGAACAGCGCTATCAAAACTGGTAGCGCTGTTTCAATGGCACCAGATTCGTAGAACTACCCATACCCTTGATGCCTGATTATTAATAATATTTCAAAACGAAGTAAACCATAGGAAACTGTTTATTGCAGGAAGGTCTTCTATAGAAGCTTTTATTTTTTTATTATAATGTTCGATCCGGGGCAGACATGCTATAATAGTATCAATGAAAAATCGGGAGCGAACAAAAATGTCCAAAAGCCGCGTTGTGATTATTTCTACTGCATTCTTAATATGTGTTCTTCTTTTCAGCCTGCAATGGAAGCCTGACGCCAAGCCGGCAGCCATTCAAAATAATACCGTTGGCAACGAACAGCAGGAGCTGCTGGGTACGCCTCTTGTCCCGGCAGAGCTATATGAAAAAGTAAACGGAAAAACCCCCGATGAGGTTCTGTCTGCGCTATCACCATATCAGTTTGAATTCAACAGAGATTTATATCCAAACAATGAAATAATGCAAACAAATTTATACCGGAACAGCCTTCTGCAAAGCACCGATGATATTTATCTTCTCGAGCTTGGTCAGACGGGAATCAACTGGCATTACATCATACTTTGTGGTAATTCCAAGGCTGTTACATATAAAGGAAGTATTATTCTACCCGGTCAGGCTGCTTCCGGCCAAGACTTTCGCATTATTGAAGACCCCATATCGGGCACGGTATGGGTTGTTATGAAGGAGCTGGCAGGACACGGCACGGGTATTTCCCAATACAATGAGGTCTGGTATAGGGTTTCAGACAAATTGATCGTCAAGGATCTTCAGTATATCGTCAAAATGCATCAATGGATGTCGCTCAGTCAGCTGGTTTTTTACGCAGTTGACGGGAAAGTCTCCACACAAAACCATGTGAATATCTATCAACCGAACATGCCTCAGTTTTATGTCGATGTTCAATACCAACTTCAATTCCATGACAGCAGTGCATTAACCATGGCTGATGAATGGGATGCCTTCCTTTTTAATGCCAACAGGAATGTCCGTTATGTGTGGAATGCGGATGAAAAGCGTTTCTATATCGATTCCAGCCAATCCACCGGCGATCCGTCCCTTTTTGATTTCAGCAAGCAGGGGCTTCTTAAGAACTTTAAAAATGAATTGGGAAAACTTGAAAAAAGTGAAGTCAAGCTCAAGCAGGACTGGCTGTTAAAGGTTAAAGGGGAGTTCCCAGACCTGAAGAGACCTGAGGTTGTTGAGAACCTGAACACCATCGAAATCATGAATATGAATGATGACAAGAATGCTTCCGTGGTTCTCACCCTTCCTGAAGGCTTCAGCGTTAAAAAACTGGCCTTTCCGAAAGCTCCGAATTTCGAGTACCAGGCCGAGAAAAACAAGGCTATTGATACCGTCTACAGCTTTGAGATACACAGTATGGCAGATAAGAGCAAGTTCAGGTTTTATGGAACGGAAGGTCTTGCCGGCTGGTTTTATGATACAAACTATTACAGAAAAAAACCTGATACTGAAAGGTTCCCCAGCCATTCTTCGGTAAAGGCCAAGGTTTATGAAGGCGACACGATATTAGGTAAAGGTGAGCTCTTTGTTTTAGAATGTGACATCCTGTCAGAAGAGTTGAAAACGGAAGAGTTCTCAACCTATGAGCTGGTTTACGCATGGGTTCCGATAGAGAATGAGGAACTGGCCTATAATCTGTCCATCAGTGTGCCTTTGGGGGAAGGAACTGAAAAGTATGTTGAAATGGCAAAAACAATCCTCCAAATACAATAAGCAGGAAGTACTGTTTTTTACCTGAACATTTACCTGGAGGTTTTTCGATTGAAGCTGGAAATTATAAAGCTTGGCAGAATGGACTACAGGGAAGCACTGGAGGTTCAAACCGAACTGTGGCAGAAGGTTTCATCCGGCGATGGCAGGGATACCCTGCTTCTGGTCGAGCACCCTCCTGTGATCACACTTGGGGTGCGGGGTATGCAGGAACACATTCTTTTGCCGGAAGAAGAGCGGATGAAGCTTGGGGTTTCGACGGTTCAGGTCAGCCGCGGTGGGGATGTTACCTATCATGGCCCCGGGCAGATTGTTGGCTATCCAATTATGAACCTGAACCGCTGGGGCAGGGATATTCATCATTTTGTCGGAAGAATAGAAAACACTTTTATCCGCTTGCTGCAGCAGGATTATGGCATAAACGCCCAGCGGGGAGATAAAACCTATACCGGTGTATGGGTGGGCGCTGAAAAAATAACAGCTATCGGCATACAGGTGAAAAAATGGACGACGATGCATGGATTTGCCTTCAATGTGAACACTGACCTTTCCCATTTCCAATGGATTGTTCCCTGCGGGCTTTCAGACAGAGGAGTAACCTCGCTGGAAAAGCTGACCGGACAAAAGCAGGATATGGATAAACTATTTCAAAGAACAGCCGAGGTTTTTTGTGAATGCTTTGAAGCAGATTCAATATGAAAGAGGCTGAACATGAACAGAATGCCAAAACCGCAATGGCTTCGGGTAAAAGCCCATTCCACGGTTGGTTATGAACATGTACAAGAAATACTTAAGAAGCTTCATCTCAATACAGTCTGCGACGAAGCAGCCTGTCCGAACCGCGGGGAATGCTTCGGGCGTAAAACCGCCACCTTTATGATACTGGGAAGTGTTTGCACGCGAGGCTGCACTTTTTGCAATGTAACAAAGGGCAAGTCACAGCCGGTGGATCAGAATGAACCGAATCATGTGGCACAGGCTGTGAAAGCACTAGACCTGAAGCATACTGTGATTACATCGGTTACTCGTGATGATTTGCCCGATGGTGGCGCAGGTCATTTCGCCTCCGTTGTGATAGCTATTCGTAATCAATCGCCGCAGGTGACCATCGAGGTTTTAATTCCAGATTTTCAGGGAGATTCCCATGCGCTTCGTAAAGTTGTTGAAGCAAACCCTCAGATCATCAATCACAACATTGAAACCGTTCCTGCACTTTATTCCGAAGTTAGGCCACAGGCCAATTACCACCGCTCACTCGAATTAATTAGCCGTGTAAAGGAAATGGACCCTTCGATCTATACGAAATCTGGCATTATGGTGGGCCTGGGTGAAAAACCCGAGGAAGTGCTCCAGGTTTTATCTGATTTACGGAAGGTCAATTGTGATTTTCTAACTATCGGGCAATATTTGGCACCTTCCGCCAGGCATCACGCTGTGGTGGAATACATCCACCCGGATCAGTTTGATTTTTACAAGGTAAAAGCCTATGAAATGGGTTTTCTTCATGCCGCCTCCGGGCCCCTGGTCAGAAGCTCGTATATGGCTGAGAAAGCCCTGAATAGCGAAACAAACAAAAAAAGTTCAATATTACAAATGAAGCAGCTGAAATTATCAAAAAGAATGATTGAAAGGTGTGGCCTGTGATTCACTGGAAGGCTGGGGATGGAAAATGGGCCTCCGATGGGGCTGTCAACGGTTGTATTAGCGAAAACACCCCCATTGACAAGAGGAAGTAATTTCATTATAATCAATACAAATCATCAACAAAAAGGCAATGAAAGGACAGAGTAACCGTAATTGCCCACAGGGAGAAAGCGTCGCGACTGAGAACGCTTTTGGAAATGCAAAAACGGCGAAAGACAGCCCGGAGCCGATCGGATGAAAGGGTTTACAAGTAATCCGACCCGTATGCGTCTGCGTTAAAGACAAAAGCGGAAGAGTTTCTTCTATTAGGGTGGTACCGCGGGAATGCCTCTCGTCCCTTCATTGTGGACGCGAGGCTTTTTTGATCCGTATTTTTCAAATGCCCGGCTGGTTTTATGGTTATTCAGCGGAATAATCGGAAATCAGACAGGGACAAATATAATGGGAGGATGCGATATGTTAACGAAAGCACCGAAGGGAACAAGAGATATTTTACCGGATGAAATATTCAAATGGTATTTTGTCGAGGATAAATTCAGAGAACTCTGCCATCAGTTCGGCTACCGTGAAATACGCATCCCGGTTTTCGAGCACACCGAGCTTTTCCAAAGAGGAGTCGGGGATACGACCGATATCGTGCAAAAGGAAATGTACACCTTTGACGACAAGGGGGGCAGAAGCATTTCCCTTAGACCGGAAGGTACGGCGGGCGTTGTCAGAAGCTATATTGAAAATGGCATGGCCTCATGGCCCCAGCCGGTGAAGCTGTTCTACAACATTACCGCTTATCGGTATGAGAATGTTCAGAAGGGCCGCTACCGCGAGTTCCATCAGTTTGGTATAGAGCTGTTCGGTGCTGCCGAGCCCAGTGCGGATGTTGAGGTCATCTCCTTGCTGCATCTGTTTTTCAAAAGGCTGTGTATCCAGAACTTGTCGCTGAACCTGAACAGCATAGGCTGCCCCACTTGTCGGGCTGCCTATAATGAAAGGCTTAAGGAATATCTCAGGCCCAAGCTTGATAAGCTGTGCCATACCTGTAAAGAGCGCTTTGAACGAAACCCCATGCGCATTATTGATTGCAAGGAAGAAAGATGCACTCAGGAATTAAGCGATGCTCCAGCTTTACTGGACTATATTTGTGACGATTGCGCACAGCATTTTGAAAAGGTGAAGGAAAAGCTGACCGCCATGGACATCGCTTTTTCTATCGATAAGGGAATTGTCCGCGGCCTGGATTATTACACAAGGACTGTATTTGAGTTCGTTTCAAAGAACATCGGATCACAGGGAACCGTATGCGGCGGCGGGCGTTATGACGGGTTGATTGAAGCATGCGGAGGAAATCCGTCCCCAGGCATTGGTTTCGGCCTTGGGATAGAAAGGCTGCTGCTTGAAATAGACAGTCAGGGTATTACCATCCCGCAGCCCGAAGCACCGGATATATTCATTGGCGTCATCGGTGAGAAGGCAGAGCAGTTTTCGGAAGGGCTGGCACTTAAGCTTAGAGCAGCAGGAATTTCCTGTCATAAAGATATCATAGGGCGCAGTGTAAAAGCGCAGATGAAATTTGCGAACAAGCTGAACGTCCGTTTTGCTGTGATGATTGGGGATAATGAAGTGGAGACAGGAAAGGTCGAGTTGAAAAACATGGCCACTGGTGAGGGAAGGGATATTCATATCGACACCCTGTTGGACAGATTACTCAAGTCCAGGCAGGGAATGGCCTAAAACCTCACGGCATCGGGGAAGGTTTTTTCAGACGAAAAAAACGGTGAATAGATACATTTGAAGAATATTTTGATACTTCAGTTGGAAAGGAAGTTGATGGTTATGGCTGAAAATCTGGCGGGAATGAAACGCACACATCGCTGCACAGAGGTCACTGCAGACAATGTGGGGCAGGAAGTGGTGGTCATGGGCTGGGCACATAAGAGAAGGGATTTGGGTGGTGTTATATTTGTCGATTTACGCGACAGAAGCGGCCTCTTGCAGATTGTGTTCCACAATGAACTGGACAGCACTCTCCACAGCAAGGCGGTGCAGATCCGCAATGAATTTGTTCTTGCGGTCAGAGGAACCCTGGTCAATCGCTCGGATGAGGCCATTAACCTCAACATGATCACCGGAAAATGGGAGGTTCTCGTTAAGGAACTGCGAATCCTAAGCAAGGCTGAGACGCCGCCCATCCAAATTGAAGACGATATTGATTCCAATGAAGCCCTTCGCTTGAAATACAGGTATTTGGATTTGCGCCGGCCTGTTATGCAAGCCAACCTGATGCTGCGCCACCGCGTGGCAAAAATAGCGCGGGATTATTACGATGAAAACGGTTTTCTGGAGATCGAAACTCCGGTTTTAATGAAGAGCACCCCTGAAGGAGCCAGGGACTATCTGGTTCCCAGCAGGGTTCACCCCGGGAAGTTTTTTGCGCTGCCCCAGTCCCCGCAGCTGTTCAAACAGATTCTGATGGTGTCGGGCTTCGACCGCTATATGCAGATAGCCAAATGCTTCCGTGACGAAGACTTGCGTGCCGACAGGCAGCCTGAGTTCACGCAGATCGACCTTGAAATGTCCTTTGTCGAGGTTGACGATATTATTACAATAAACGAGGGCTTTGTAAAGCGCTGTTTCCAGCAAGTGCTTGGTATCGAGGTTCAGACTCCGTTCCCACGTTTAACCTATCAGGAGGCGATGGAGCGCTTTGGTTCCGATAAACCCGATACCCGGTTTGGGCTGGAATTGGTGGATGTGTCCGATCTGGTGAAAGACTGCGGCTTCAAAGTGTTTTCAGACGCAGTTGCAAAGGGTGGCAGCGTGAGGGCACTGAATGCCAAAGGCTGCGGGGAAAAGTTTTCCCGGCGTGAGATCGACGCACTGGGAGAATTCACAAAAACCTACAAGGCCAAGGGAATGGCCTGGATCGTTATCGAAGAAAGCAACCTGAAATCACCGATTACGAAGTTCCTCACCGAGGATGAGGTCAAACAGATTCTTGAAAGAACAGACGCCAGGGTGGGAGATCTGATCTGCCTGATAGCAGATACCAACGCAGTTGTATTCGATGCTTTGGGGCACTTAAGGCTGGAGATTGCAAAAAAGCTGGGCTTTATGGATGACAGCAGGGCAAATTTCCTGTGGGTCACCGAGTTCCCGATGTTTGAGCATGACGCCGAGGAGAACCGATGGGTTGCGATGCACCATCCGTTCACCTCACCGATGGATGAAGACCTTCCAATGCTGGATACCAACCCCGGTAAGGTTCGCGCCAAGGCTTATGATATTGTTTTGAACGGTGTTGAATTGGGAGGCGGGAGCATCCGTATCCACAATCAGGAGCTGCAAAGCAAAATCTTCTCCATGATCGGTTTGTCTCAGGAAGAAGCAAACGAAAGGTTCGGCTTTTTGCTGGATGCCTTTAAATACGGCACACCGCCCCATGGCGGACTGGCCTTTGGGCTTGACAGGCTGATCATGCTGATGGCAAAAAGGGATTCCATCCGTGATGTCATCGCATTTCCAAAGGTTCAGAATTCATCCTGCCTGATGACAGGGGCTCCGGACACGGTTGAAGAAAAGCAGCTGAAGGAACTGCATATTGCAATCCGCGGGCAGGCATGAACCCGTTTTGGAGGCGACTGAATGGAGCGCGATCGTGTGATGAAAGAGGTAATCAGCTGGCTGACCCATATCGGGCTGGCCATCCTGGTTACCCTGGTCATCGTTAATTTTGTAGGGCAGTTCACCATTGTCCTCGGTAATTCCATGCTTCCAACCCTGGAGAACAATGACATTCTGGTTATCGAAAAGCTGACACAGAGGTTCGGCCAGTTTAAACAGGGAGATATTGTTGTAGTAAAAATTCCAGAGTACCTGGAGGATGGAAAAACCTACGCTATAAAACGGATCCTTGCCACAGAGGGGCAGAAAATAGCTATACGTGACGGAGAGGTTTACGTGGCTGGACAAAAGCTGCACGAAACCTATATTCTCGGAAGTGATACGCAAATTGCCCCCGGGTTGCACGATGATTTGACAGTTCCGCCTGGATGCATCTACCTTTTGGGTGATAACCGTCTTCCCGGTGAAAGCAGGGACAGCAGAACCTTCGGCCCCGTTGAGGTGAAACGGATCGCCGGTAAAGCGGTTTTCCGGCTGTTCCCGTTGCGCAGGTTCGGCTTGCTGCAGTAATTGCATGCTCTTTTTAGGCAGGAATTGTTTCACCGCCCTTTGTTTCAAAATTCGTTTGTTTTTCTTTGTCAGATTGCCCTCATTGTGATAAAATAAATGGTAAGAAGGTTTGAGGGGATATCTGCATGCACCATACAATAGACAAAACACAGGGGTTTAACACTGTGTTCAAAGATGTGAATATGGATCAGAAGCTGCGGGATACCTTTTGTGAGGCATATGTTTCGCAGCTTCAATATATTAAAGCCACCGGACAGGTGGAAATCAGGCTTCAACTGCCCCGCCTGGTTGAGATGAAAAGGGTTTATTCCCTCGAAAAGGTCCTGGGGCGCCACCTGAACACCAGCGTCCGTGTGGTTCCCTGCTTTTGTCTTCCCCAGGACGATACAGACATTCTTGAAACCTGTAAAAATGAACTTTTGCAGGTCGTTTCAAAAAAGTCAAAGCATTATGAGTGTTTGCTTGAGGATGCTGTTTTTCGTGTTGAAGGCTGCAAGCTGAATATTCTGCTTAATTCCAATGCAAAAACAATTCTTCAGTCCGGAAACTGCCACAAGCTGCTGGAGGATTTTATTCAAACCAGCTTTCAACGTGATATTTCAGTCTGTTTTATCGACCCTCCCCTCGATGAGAAAGAGAAGGAGGCTTATTTAAAACACAAACAAACCCAGGAACAGAAAACCATTCAAAAGGTGGTATGTTACCCTGTGGAAACACCGAAAAAACCACCGGCAAAAGCAGCCGCCACCTTTGTTCCATATCAGGCCAAAAAGAAAAGCACCAAGTCTTCCGATCCCAACATCGTTTATGGCAGGGGTTTTGACGACCAGCCCATTCCCATGTCCGAGGTGTCAATCAACTCCGGGCGCATTTCGGTGAAGGGCAGGGTTATCCGACTGGAAACAAAGGTGACGAAAAGCGGAAAAACCCTGTTTGATTTCGATATGACCGACCTCACCCACTCCATCGCCATCAAGCTGTTTGCTGATGACAAGAACCTTCCCGACCTGCAGGAGAACATCAAGGTGGGCCAGTGGTTTGTCGTGAATGGGGATGCCCAGTTTGATCCCTTCAGCAAGGATCTGTCCATTCTGGCCAAAGGCATCCGGAAAACCACCGTTACAGAAAAAATGGACAATGCCCCTGAAAAACGTGTTGAGCTTCATTTGCATACACAGATGAGTCAAATGGACGCGATAACCCCTGTGAAGGATCTGATAGAGCGTGCTGCGAAGTGGGGGCACCCGGCCATCGCGATCACCGACCACGGTGTTGTTCAGGCATATCCCGATGCCTATAGCACTGCAAAAAAGGCGGGTATCAAAGTACTGTACGGCGTTGAGATTTATCTGCTTGGTGAAGAAATACACAAAGCCGATGGAAAGCTGGACTATAAAAACTGCGATTTCTACCATGCCATATTGCTAGTGAAAAATCAAACCGGGCTGAAAAACCTTTATAAATTAATCTCTGAAAGCCATCTGGATTACTTCTATAAAACTCCCAGGGTTCCAAAGTCACTGCTGGCGAAATACCGCGAAGGCTTGATACTTGGCAGTGCCTGCGAGGCAGGGGAAGTCTACAAAGCCATCCTGCTGCAAAAGCGGGAAGATGATCTGTTAAAAGTTGCAAGTTTATATGACTACCTGGAAATTCAGCCTCTTGGAAACAACCGCTTTTTAATAGACTCTGGTGCGGTTACAGGCTATGAGCAGCTGAAAGAGATCAACCAACGCATCATCGAGCTGGGGCGCCAGTTGGGTAAACCCACCGTGGCAACCTGCGACGTGCATTTCCTCGATCCCGAGGACGAGTCCTTCCGACGCATTCTTCAGGCCGGTCGCGGCTTTGACGATGCCGACAGGCAAGCTCCGCTCTTTTTACGTACTACGGCGGAAATGCTTGAAGAGTTCTCATACCTGGGTGAAGAAACTGCTTATGAGGTGGTTGTAAAAAACACGGTTCTCATTGCCGATTGGATTGAGGAAGTCCAGCCCATTCCCGACGGCACCTTCCCACCGTTTATTGCCGGTGCCGAAGAAGACATCCGCAGCATGTCCGAGAAAAGGGCAGCCCAGCTGTATGGCTCGCCCCTCCCGCCATTGGTGCAGGCAAGGCTGGACAAGGAACTCACCTCCATCATCAAAAATGGTTTTTCGGTGATGTATATCATCGCCCAGAAGCTGGTGTCAAAATCCATGGCCGACGGATACCTTGTCGGTTCAAGGGGCTCTGTGGGTTCTTCCTTCGTGGCCTATTTAACAGGTATTACCGAAGTAAATTCGCTTCCTGCCCACTATCGGTGCGATAACTGCCTGCATGCAGAGTTCCTGGAAAAAGACAGCACAGTTAGCTGCGGCTTTGATCTGCCTGAAAAAACCTGTCCAAATTGTGGGCAACCCCTCATCAAAGATGGTTATGACATTCCGTTTGAAACCTTTTTAGGGTTTGACGGCGACAAAGAGCCCGACATCGACCTGAATTTTTCTGGGGAATATCAATCCAATGCCCATAAATACACCGAGGAATTGTTTGGCGAGGGCCATGTTTTCAGGGCGGGAACCATTGCGACGGTGGCTGAAAAAACTGCTTTCGGCTATGTCAAAGGGTACTTGAACGAAAGAGGGAAGACAGCAACCAATGCTGAAGTGAACAGGCTGGTTTCAGGGTGTACCGGAATAAAGCGCACTACAGGCCAGCATCCCGGCGGGGTTATGATTGTGCCGCATAACAAGGATATTTGTGATTTTACTCCGATACAGCGCCCTGCCGATGATCCCGATTCGAATATCATCACCACCCATTTCGACTACCATTCCATCAGCGGCAGAATTTTAAAGCTGGATATTCTAGGCCATGACGACCCCACGATGATTCGAATGCTCGAAGATCTTACCGGGATCGACGCGAAGACAATCCCCATTGGCGAAAAGCGTGTCATGGAGATTTTCCGTGGCACAGAACCGTTGGGGGTAACCCCCGATGACATTGGCAGTGTAGTGGGAACCTATGGTGTGCCAGAGTTTGGAACGAAATTTGTCCGTCAGATGCTGGTGGATACAAAGCCCACCACCGTTGGCGAGTTAATTCGTATTTCGGGCCTGTCCCACGGCACCGATGTGTGGACAAACAACGCACAGGATCTGGTGCGAAATGGTGTAACAACCCTCCCCAACGTCATCTGCACCCGTGATGATATCATGCTGTATCTCATCCAAAACGGCCTGGAGCCATTAAAGTCCTTTAAAATTATGGAAGATGTCAGAAAAGGCAAAGGGTTGAAGCCAGAGTATGAAGAACTGATGAAGACCACGGGTATTCCGCAATGGTATATCGATTCGTGCAACAAAATCAAATACATGTTTCCAAAGGCACATGCTGCGGCGTATGTGATGATGGCGTTCCGCATAGCCTGGTTCAAGGTGTATCACCCCGAAGCCTTCTATGTAGCCTATTTTACAGTACGCGCCGATGTGTTTGACGCCGAAATTGTTTCAAAGGGGCAGGACAGAGTGAAAAGCGCGATGCTCGAAATTGAAAGGAAGGGCAACGACGCGACGGCAAAGGAAAAGAGCATGCTGACCATTCTCGAGCTTGCCAATGAAATGTATGCCCGTGGTATCAAGTGCCTGCCGGTCGACCTGTACCAGTCGGATGCGACAAAATTCAAAATAACCGACCATGGCCTGCTTCCGCCTTTAAACGCGCTTGCCGGCCTGGGTACGGCAGCTGCGGCAAACATCGTCGAAGCCAGAGAAAAGGGCTTGTTCCTTTCTGTGGACGATCTGAAAATTCGCGCAGGGGTCAGCAAATCGGTTATTGAAATCATGGAAAACCACGGATGTCTTTGCGGAATGCAGCAAAGCAACCAGATATGCTTTTTTTAGTCACTTCACAGTTTTTTTGATCCAACAATTATGTCAAATAGAACCTTTAAGTCATCAGCGAAAGGATTACCCAGAATGAACAATGCGTTAACACAGGAAGATATAAAAAAACTGCATGAGGAATTGGATTACAGGATGTCTGTTGTAAGGGGTCAAATCGCCAGAGAAAAGGCAATCGCAGCCGCTTTTGGTGATCGATCCGAAAATGCGGAATACAAGGATGCCTGCGAAAGATATCACGAAAACGATGACAGAATCCAATATCTGTACAATATGATTGCTTCGGCGACGATTATCGATGATGAGCACCAGGATCAATCGGTATTGGGGCTGAACAGCAAAGCTAAAATCAGGTTCGTCGAGGATGAGGACGAAACCATTGTAACGCTTGTCACCACACTGGATATCGATCCGGCCAATATGCGCATCAGCATCGAGTCGGATCTGGGCAGGGTATTAACAGGCCGCAAGGCTGGAGAAACCGTGGAAGTAAATGCCCCGCAGGGAACTTATCTGGTTGAAATTCTGGAAATCATCTAACGATTATTCTTTTATTACTTTTTTCTAAAGGCTCTGTTGGGGTATATATTAAGTCTTCAGGAAGGTTGTTCATTATATTCACGGCCCATGATGCCGGCGTCGAACAATATAGAGGAACCGGAATAGGATCCTATCTTCCGGAAAGACTTTATTGATGTAAAGTATTGAAGAGAAAAGAATTATCTGATACAGTAAGGAATGAAAGATCTTACCGTGCAGATGAACTCGTCTCCCTGAACGGTTTGACTTTATTTGACTTATCCGATAAAATATGAACCGTATGGCTTCTGTAGAATAGACTTTTTCAAAATGAATCAGTATATCTTGATGGAGTGAATTTTTGTGAGTAAAAAACTGCAGGATGAATTAACCGATAAGCTGTTTGATGCAATCCTCCTTTTAAGAACCAGGGAGGAGTGCTACAATTTCTTCGAGGATGTTGGCACTATCTCCGAAATAAAGGCTTTCGCCCAGCGGCTGGAGGTTGCAAAAATGCTGGATCAGGGAAGGACCTACCGCGATATCCATGAAAAAACCGGCGCAAGCGAAGCGACTATCAGCAGGGTCAGTCGCTCGCTGAACTATGGTGCGGACGGGTATCGGCTAATACTAGAACGGCTGAAAGGCAAATTGGAAGGAGAGTAATCATTTGAAATTTTTAGAAAGAATTTTTGGAAGCTACAGCGATAAGGAAGTAAAACGGCTGGAGCCCATAGTTGATAAAATAGAGGCCATGGAAAGCGACATGACAAGGCTTTCCGACGAAGAACTCAGAAAGAAAACCCCTTATTTCAAACAATTGCTGAATGAGGGCAAAACCCTGGACGACATTCTTCCCGAAGCATTTGCCGTGGTACGGGAAGCTACAAAACGTGTTCTTGGATCGAAACACTTCCGCGTTCAATTAATCGGTGGGATTGTCCTTCATCAGGGCCGCATTTCTGAAATGAAAACAGGTGAAGGTAAGACCTGGGTTGCTTTGTTGCCGGTTTATCTGAACGCTCTGGAGGAAAAAGGGGTTCATGTTGTTACCGTAAATGATTACCTTGCCCGCCGCGACTCCGAATGGATGGGAAAGGTATATCAATTCCTTGGCCTTTCGGTGGGCGTCATCGTGCATGATCTGGACAACGACGAGCGCAGAAAAGCTTATAACTGCGACATCACATACGGAACAAACAATGAATTCGGTTTTGATTACCTGCGTGACAACATGGTGGTTTACAAGGAGCACATGGTTCAACGCGGCCATCATTACGCCATTGTCGATGAAGTGGACTCGATCCTCATCGATGAAGCCCGTACGCCGCTAATCATTTCCGGACCGGGCGACAAATCCACCGATTTGTATCAGCAGGCCGATATTCTGGTGAGAAAGCTAAGAAAAAAGGTTTTGATCGAGACCGATGATAAAACCTTTGACGATGATTCAGACGCCGACTACATTGTCGATGAAAAAGGGCACACCTCCACGCTTACCCCTAAGGGTGTTGCAAAAGCCGAACAGTTTTTCCATATCGAAAACCTGTCCGATGCTGAAAACATGACCATTTCTCATCATGTCAACCAGGCTATCCGTGCCCACGGTCTGATGAAAAAAGATGTAGACTACGTCGAAAAGGACGGGGAAATCATTATCGTCGATGAGTTCACCGGACGCATGATGTATGGAAGAAGATACAGTGAAGGTCTGCACCAGGCCATCGAAGCCAAGGAAGGCGTGAAGGTGGAAAGGGAAAGCAAAACCCTTGCGACCATTACCTTCCAGAACTATTTTAGAATGTACACGAAGCTGGCCGGCATGACAGGTACCGCTCTCACCGAAGAACAGGAATTCCAGGCCATCTATAAGCTGGATGTCATTGTCATTCCCACGAACCTGCCGATTGCCCGCCAGGATCATTCCGATGTGGTGTATAAGGGGATTGGCGGAAAGTTTAATGCTGTCATTCAGGATATTCTGGAAAGCAACAAGAAAGGTCAGCCGGTGCTGGTAGGTACCATCTCCATCGAAACCTCAGAATTCCTAAGTGCTCTTTTAAAGAAGCAGGGCATCAAGCACAATGTGTTAAATGCGAAGTACCACGACCGTGAAGCAGAAATTGTGGCACAGGCAGGAAAATACGCTGCGGTGACCATTGCTACAAACATGGCCGGCCGCGGTACCGACATCATGCTCGGCGGCAACCCGGAATTTCTGGCAAAGCAGGAGATGCGCAAACAGGGCATGGATGATTATTACATCAACATGTCCACCAGCTTCAATGAAACCGACGATCAGGAAATCTTAAAGTCCCGGGTTATTTTTAAGAAATTTTACGAACAGTATAAAAAGGAAACCGATCAGGAAAAGAAACAGGTTATCGAAGCCGGCGGACTAAAAATTATCGGTACCGAAAGGCATGAATCACGACGTATCGATAACCAGCTGCGTGGCCGCTCCGGCCGTCAGGGTGACCCGGGTGAATCCCGTTTCTATATCTCCCTCGAGGATGATTTGATGCGCCTTTTCGGCTCTGATAAGCTGATGGCCATGGTAACCATGATTGGCCTTGAAGAGGATCAGCCCATCGAGCACCGCATGCTGTCCAATGCCATTGAAACTGCTCAGAAAAAAATTGAGGGCATCAACTTTAACCGCCGTAAAACTGTGCTGCAGTATGACGATGTCATGAACCAGCAGCGTGAGCTGATCTACAAGGAGCGCTACAAGGTGCTCAACGGCGAGAACCTGAAAGACAACTTCATCAAGATGATCGACGGCATCATCGATTATGTAATCAATCAATACTGCAAGGAAAGCCCCTATCCTGAAAACTGGCAATGGGCTGCGCTGAAGGCCAATGTTGAAGACACCATTTTGGAAAAGGGCTCCTTCAACCACAATGCCCTGGACATGGATAACCTGGATATCGAGGGTTTGAAGAAAATATTAAATGAGAAGGCTATTGAAAACTACAATCGGCATGAAGAGATGTTTGGCAGCGAAATCATGCGTGAGCTTGAGCGCCGCATCCTGTTAAAGTCGGTGGATGAAAAGTGGATGGATCATATCGACGCCATGGATCAGCTGAAGCATGGCATCGGGTTAAGGGCATACGGGCAGCGCGATCCGGTGGTTGAATACCGCATGGAAGGCTTCGACATGTTTGATGACATGATCCGTAATATTCAGCACGATTCGGTGACTGAACTGTTGCGCATCCGCAAGGAGAACATTGTTGTCCAAAGAACCCAGGTGGCAAAGCCTGTGACAGCATCTCACGGCGGTGACGGAGAAACCGTAAAAAAACCGAAAAAGCGGGATGTTGAAAAGGTTGGCCGGAATGATCCATGCCCCTGTGGCAGCGGCAAAAAGTACAAAATGTGTTGTGGTAAAAATTAATCAGAAGGAAATCGTATGGATTATCAGCAAGCGATCGACTATATACACAGCCTGGAGCAGTTTGGAAGCAAGCCGGGGCTGGAAAGAATCAGGGCCCTGACCCAAAGGCTGGGGAACCCACAGGACCGGTTAAAGTTCATTCACATTGCGGGAACCAACGGCAAAGGGTCCACTGCAGCCTTTATAGCGTCTGTGACATCTGCTGCCGGTTACAGAACGGGGCGTTACACCTCCCCGTTTATTGTCCGTTTTAACGAGAGGATAAACCTTGACGGAAAGGATATTTCCGATGAAGAACTGGCTGAATATGTCACCAGGGTCAAAGGGGTCATCGATGAAATGATCTCTCAGGGCCTGGAACATCCCACCGAGTTTGAGGTTATTACCGCATTGGCTTTTTTATATTATTATGAAAAGAAATGCGACCTGGTTATTCTGGAAGTAGGCCTGGGCGGGCGGTTTGATGCAACCAACATCATAGCTGCAGCGCTGGTATCGGTGATCACAAAGATTGAAATGGATCATATGGCTATTCTGGGGGATACCCTGGCAAAGATCGCCTATGAGAAAGCTGGTATCATTAAGGATAATGGCCGTGTGGTCACGTATCCGCAGGAACAATCAGCGCTGGATACTATTGAACAAGTGTGTAATAACCAAAAAGCCACCCTTTACCGTGTCAATCCTGCAGAATTAATCGATGTGAAGCTAAAAAAAGGGCGACTTTCCTTCATCCATCCGCGCCTGGGCAGTTTTAAAACCCCCATTGTCGGGGTGCATCAGGTTTATAATGCTGCGGTTGCATTGAAAACCATTGAAGTTTTAGTTGAAATGGGCTACAGCCTTCCTGATGAAAAAGTGCGCATGGGGTTTCAAAATGCTTCGTGGCCGGGTCGTTTTGAGCTTTTGCAGACCCATCCCGACTTTTATATTGACGGTGGGCATAATCCCGACGGAATCCGTTCCTTTGTGGAAACCTTCAAGGCAATATATCCTGGCAGAAAAGCCATTATCATCTTTGGCGTCATGCGCGACAAGGAATATGAAACCATGGTCGCAGAGCTTTCAGAAATCGCTTCACGGTTTATTGCCGTCACTCCCTGCACACCCCGGGCACTTCCGGCTGAAAACCTGGCACAAGTGATGGTGAAGTATTGTCAATTTGTTGAAATAAGTGTTACAATAAAGGAAGCAGTGGAAAAATCCTTGAAACTGTCGTCTGCCGATGATATAATCGCTTCCCTGGGTTCACTTTACTATATCGGACAGGTACGTACACTTGTTCGTGCGCGGCCCAAAAATTGAAGCCTGTTTACATATGCCATTACTGCATGGTTAATCGACATTATGTAAACAAACAGGTTCGGGGGTAGGAATCATGTTGGATACAAAAATGGAGCTTGAAGGATATCAACCAATCGATCTGGAATCCGTTCAGGAAAGCTCCGGCACATTGCCTGAAAATGTAGTAGAAGCCATTGTGCTGTTTAACAAAGCTTTGGAAGATGTCCGGTTCGGAAATGAAGATATGGCGGTGATCGCTTTAAAAAAAGCGATTTCGTTGCATCCTGTTTTTTATGAAGCCATGAACCTGATGGGGATATGCTATATGGCCATTGGCAAGGAAGATATGGCCGAGAACGCCTTCAAGCAGGTCATCGATGCCGATGACAGCAGCATCAGGGCACTGGAATACCTGAATAAAATGAAGGGTCTGGCACCCGATGCTCCAAGAAATGACACCCATCCAGCAAAGAAAAAGGAAAAACCCGTAAAACACAAGCCTCAGCAAACGCAAGGGGATTTTTCATCCTTTCTGGCCAAGGGGCTGGGGAAGGAGAACAATAATATCTATGGTTTGAAATATATTGCCGGTATGCTGATGGGCATGGTACTGGTGCTTTTCATCTGGTGGATGGTTCCAACCAATAAATCCCTGTTTACGGTAAAGAGGGTTGAAAACATTCAGCAGGATCCCCAATTGGTAGAAAAAATTAACAAGCTGAACGAGCGGATCAAAAACCTTGAAATCGATCTTCAGGCCAGCAAGGATGAAAACCTCAGCTTATCGGAAAGTTTCGAGCAATATAAGGGTTGGTCGGTGCTTTTGGAACAAGCTGAAGCTGAGTTTACAGCCGGGAACTTCATTCAAGCCGCCGACTTGCTGACGAAAAACCCGAGCCCGGTTCCTGCTGGTTTTACACTCGAGCATAAAAACCTGTTAGATAAGGTCAGGCTGGAGGCCGCCAATCTGCTATATAAGGAAGCAGGCGAGCTGTATGACGGTAACACGCTAAAAGATCCAGAGGTTTACAGGCAGGCTTTCGAGAAATTTGAAAGCGCTATCACTTATTTACAGGCAGACAAGCCCAATTATAAGGCGAACCTGTATTATCAGGCCGGAAAAGCTGCCGCAAGATGTGAAGAAATAGACAGAGCCGTTGAATTGTTCGAGGCTATCATCGACAATTTCCCTGCCAGCCAATACAGCTCCTATGCTGCAGTACGTTTAAAGGAAATCGCCGATGGGAAACCCATTTCCGGCACCTGACCATATTTTACATTGGTACCTGGAATAAGAATCAAAATAAGCCTTACAGGCAAACAAAAAAGAAGGGAAACCCCTTCTTTTTTAGTTTACCAAAAGCATTAAATTGTTGCCCACACCTTTTTCAGTTTTGCAAAGCGGGGCAGCCCATCTTCCATTGGAGGTGTGGATTCACCCTGAATCAGCGGAAGCGCATAATTGATACAATCCTGGGTCAGGCCTGTTCCCTGTTGATTAATCCACTCACGCGGAATTTTCTTTTCGGTATTGGCCACGGTGGACAGATTCACCAGCTTGAAATCACAATTGTATTTTTCTCCCGGCTCCCTTTCGTAGGCTACCATCTGATCGGTAATGCCTTCAACTGCATACCTGACAGCCAGTTGTCCGGCCGTAAAAGCTTCTTCCACATCGGTCTTTGAGCCGCAGTGGGCTGCACAGCGCTGCAACAGGCTGAATTCAATAGCGCGGGTTTTGCATTTCAGTTCCTTCTTCAGAATATCGGCAAGAACCGCTGCAGTACCACCCAATTGTGCATGACCGAAAGAGTCCTTTTCCTTTGCAAGGTCAGAACCATACTCCGAGATATACTTTCCATTTTTATCCCTGATGCCTTCAGAAGCTGCAATGATTACTTTTCCGCTGTTTCTTTGATAAACTTCCTTAACATCTTCAATGAATTTATCCATGTCAAATTCAATTTCCGGCAGATAGATGAGATCCGGCCCTGCACCCTTGTATGCAGCCAGAGCAGTAGCGGCTGTGAGCCAACCTGCATTTCTTCCCATTACCTCAAGGACACAAACCATGGGTGTGTCATAAACACGTGCGTCCAGATAAACCTCCATGGTTGCTGTTGCAATGTAGCGTGCAGCGCTGCCATAACCGGGGCAATGGTCGGTTCCGGTCAGGTCGTTGTCGATTGTCTTCGGAACGCCCATAACACGGCATTCATAGCCGACCTTCTGCATGTATTTGCTTATTTTGTTGCAGGTATCCATGGAATCGTTTCCGCCATTATAGAAGAAATAACGGATATCATACTTCTTGAAGACCTCAAGCAGGCGCTTGTAATCGGTTTCATCATCTTCGGCTTTTTTCAGCTTGTAGCGAACAGAGCCCAATGCCGAGGAAGGGGTGGTTTTCATCAGCTCCAGTTCATATGCGCCTTCACAGCTCATATCATAAAATTTTTCTTCAAGAATTCCCTTGATGCCATTCGCAGCACCGAAAACCTTCGGGATGCTTTCCTGCTTTAACGCTTCCGTAAAAACACCGGCTGCACTTGCATTAATTACCGATGTAGGCCCGCCGGACTGGCCAAAAATTGCGTTTCCAACTAATTTTGACATATCTACGCCTCCTGTGTTTATGATACAGGCCGGGTATTTCTGAACATATAAGAATGTCAGTTTCATTCACCAGCCTGATAGCCAACTGCAATCAGATTTTTCGATAAAAAGCCTTTCATTGCCAAAAATAAATATACCATAAACAAGAATTGAACGCAACGGGATTTCAGCTTGATTGACAAAAAAGTAACGAAGCTAAAATCAGAAATATCGGGCAATATTAAACTGCAAGCAATAATGCGTCGATATAAAATACGGATTCAGATATGAAGTGAGTGGTTTATATGGCGAAAAAAGTTTTAATCTATATTGAAGACAGGGTGATCAAGGGAATCGTTTTGAAGATCCTTCACGATAATGGTCTGGAATTTTTGGAAGGTCTGGATATAAACGATATTCAGTTAAAGCTCGACATTTTTCAGGATACGATTTTTTTTCAAATCATTCAAATCGGAAGGGAAACCAGCAAGGAGCAGTATGAATTTGTACGAAAAATGAAGGAAGAATCTGCAACAGATTTCCCTGTTCTGGCTATCATCCCCGATGATGTCAGTGAATTTGTTGGTGGTGCGAAAAAAGCGGGAATTGAGGACGTTGTTCTGATTCCCGAGAAGAGAGAACAAATGCGGGATATCTTTTACACGCGCATTACTGAATTCGTTAAGACATTACCACATGAAGAGCCAATACATGAACACGAGCTTCAGAAGGCGTATGGTACAGCCGATTTAACTACCGATGAAGCTATAAAGCGCGAGATTAACAGGGCTGTAAGGGGCAAATATTCCATATCGTTTGTCATGGGAAGGTTTACAGGCATAAATGTGGGGTCGATACATGAATTTTATGACAAATTGAAAAAGGATATGCGCGACACCGACAGGATCATCAGCTATGATTATCATACCGTCATTGTGGTTTGTCCGTTTACCGTGAAATCATACCTTATCGAGGTTGAGAAGAAAATACGTGAAGCCTTTGAAGGAATGTTCGGATACTCCCGGGTTCGCAGGCTGGACATGTACGGCGTGACATACCCGGATGACGGTACAAACATTATCGAGCTAACCGGCATTCTGGAAAAAGGTGTGCATGATAGCATCATTATTTCAAGCATTCGGGAACCATTGAATTCAATCAGCAGGGAGCGGCTTGAAGAATACAGAAAAATGCTGAAGCTGTATAAATAAAAAAATCGTCTGGTTTGCAATCGCAACCCCTGCTATTGTTTAGCGGGGGTTGTGTTCTTTTTTCGAAGAACCACATAAAACAGCAATACTAGCAACCAGACAACGGACACAATGTATTTCCATAACGGATGAATTGGCAGCGGAGTAAAATAACCCTCGGTCAGCCCGGCCAGCACAAACAGCGGAATGGTTCCTATAAGAAGACGCAGCGCCGTTTTTCCACCTTCTGCAAAAGAACTGCGGCGGGACAAAAGGCCGGGGAAGAGCATGGATTTTCCAATTAAAAGGCCTGCTGCACCGCAGATAAAAATGCAAAGCAGCTCTGGTACACCATGGGGGAGGATCAGTGCCCAGAAATGATAACCGTTCCCTGCGTTTAACGCAAGAGCTGCGAGGGCTCCGAGCATCATCCCGTTTTTCACCAGAACGAAAACCGTTCCGATACCAAAGGTTATTCCCAGGGCAAAAGCAACAATGCCAACCTGAATATTGTTTGTAAAAATGACCACCGAAGCGACCGAGTTGTTTATGTCGGTCGCTCCTTCGCCAACTCCCTTCACCCCTTCCACGTAATCGGAGGTTACAAAGGATAGAGCGTAATCTTCCTGAGCCAGGGTAAAGAAAAAGCTGAACAGGAAGCCGAACATAAAGATACCAGTGGAAATCAGCAGTAAAACCACTTCTTTTCTTAACATGGCAGGGAAATTGTGGGTAAAAAACCGCAGGATCTTCGATAAGCTGTTTGGTTTGGAGACATAGATGGACTGATGGGCACGCGTCACCAGACCATTCAGGTATTCTGTGGTACCTGTGCTGCCGTATCGGGTGCGTGCGATGGACAGATGCCCGCAGGCAGTCTGATACAAAAATAAAAGGTGGTGAAGCAGCTCGGTATTCTTCCGCAGCTTTTTCTTATCCGTTACCTGCTTCAGAACATCCTCCAGATCCTGCCAGGTTTCTTGATGAGTATGAATAAAATTTGTCTCGTTCATGTTTTCTCCAATTCAGATCTTTTCACATAAAAACAGTTAACTTCTGTAGAATCTATTTTACCAAATAGAAATATCTGTTACAATGATTCTGGAAAAGATTCATCTTATGCCTGCCAATGGCTGAATGGGAGTAACAAAGATGAGAAATGTGTATTATGTACAGACCCCGGAAAATGTTTCCCTGGAATTTGAGCTTGCGGGCCCGGGTTCCCGTGGTGTAGCAGTTGCAATTGATACGATCATACAGGGAACCATTATTGGTATCATCACCATCATACTGCTTGCGATTGCAGGCGAGACCTCTCTGGACCTGATGGTGGTTCAGGAAAACACGCTGTATATCGTAATCGTCCTGCTGCTGACCTTTGTTCTTCAATTTGGTTACTTCTTCCTGTTTGAGGTTTTTATGAAGGGCGCCACACCGGGGAAGAAAATTGTGGGGCTGAAGGTGATAATGGCTAATGGCGAACCTGTCTCAACAACCGCAGCACTCATCCGCAACCTCATCCGCATTGGGGATATGCTGCCGGGAATCTATGCTGTTGGTGTGATCACAGTTCTTTTCTCCACCAGATATATGAGGGTGGGTGACCTTGCAGCCAATACGGTTGTCGTAAAGGTAAGGGGAAAGAAAAACAGCCTGGTCCAGCCTTCGGTTATTCCTGCTGAACTAAGAAGCCTTATCCTTTCACAAAAAGAAGAAGCCTTGCTGACAGAGTATTCCATAAGAAGTCGGGATCCAAAAAACCAGTTCAGCTCTCAAACCCTGGAAGCGCAACTGTACCAGCATTTTTACCAGAAGGTCGGTCTTGTGCCAAACCTTCCGGATAACTTTACCAGAAAGCAATACCTTGACAAGCTGATGGAACACATTGGGTTACAATAGGTAAATCCAGGCGGCAATTTGTGGAAATAACAGGGCATACCCCGAAAAAGTTAAAAATTTATCAATCTGGGTACCCAACTTTTCGTTTTTCTATTCACGCGCAGATAAATTATATGATATAATAGCTTTGCTTTAAGGCTGTTATTGTGTATAATAATAGTTGTGTATACAAAGTACAAAATTAAAATTGATAAATCATTGGTATCACAATCAATCAAGCACATTAAACCATTGAAAATATGCTGATGCGGCAGTTTTCATGAAGCAAAATTCATTCACATAGGAGGGAATATTGATGTCCAACAAGAAAATGAAGACCATGGACGGTAACCAGGCAGCAGCCTATGTATCCTATGCATTTACCGACGTGGCGGCAATCTACCCCATTACACCTTCTTCTCCAATGGCTGAGCTGGCCGACGAGTGGTCCGCTAATGGTTCGAAGAACCTTTTTGGCCAGTGCGTCAAAGTTACTGAAATGCAATCTGAAGCGGGTGCAGCTGGTGCTGTTCACGGTTCTTTGCAGGCAGGCGCTCTCACCACTACCTTTACAGCATCCCAGGGCTTACTGCTGATGATCCCCAACATGTACAAAATTGCCGGTGAACTGTTACCGGGCGTTTTTCATGTGACTGCTCGTGCAATCGCATCCCATGCCCTGTCCATATTTGGTGATCATACCGACGTCATGGCTACCCGCCAGACAGGTTTTGCGATGCTGGCTTCCGGCAGTGTTCAGGAAGTGATGGATCTGGGTGGCATTGCTCATTTGGCCGCCATCAAGTCCAGAGTACCGTTCCTGCATTTCTTTGATGGTTTCAGAACTTCTCATGAGGTTCAGAAAATTGAAACCATTGATTATGCCGATTTAGCCAAGCTGGTCGACTGGGAAGCCATTTCAGAGTTCAAAAACCGTGCATTAAGCCCGGAACATCCCGTTGCACGCGGTACCGCCCAGAACCCGGATATTTTCTTCCAAGCCAGGGAAGCATCGAACAAATACTATGATGCAGTGCCCGAAATCGTTGCTACATATATGAAAGAAATATCTGCTCTGACAGGCAGGGAGTACAAGCCCTTCAATTACTACGGCGCACCCGATGCAGAGAATATCATCGTTGCGATGGGTTCTGTCACCGATACCATTGAAGAAACCATCGACTACCTCATGGAAAAGGGCGAAAAGGTTGGCGTTATCAAGGTACGCCTGTATCGCCCGTTTGCGGCCAAGTACTTCTTTGATGTACTGCCTGCAAGCGTAAAACGCATTACCGTTCTTGACAGAACCAAGGAACCCGGTGCAGCCGGTGAACCTTTGTATTTGGATATCAGAAGCATATTCTATGATCGCGACAGCAGGCCTCTGATTGTAGGCGGACGTTATGGCTTGGGCTCCAAGGATACCACACCCACCCAGATCAAGGCTGTGTTCGACAATATGAAGCTGGCAGCACCGAAGGATCAGTTCACCATTGGTATCGTAGATGATGTCACCTTCCATTCACTCGAGCTGAAGGAAAAGATCGTTACCGAAAGCAAGGGCACCGTTCGCTGCAAGTTCTGGGGCCTGGGTTCTGATGGTACCGTTGGTGCCAACAAAAGCGCCATCAAGATCATCGGCGATGAAACCAACCTGTACGCACAAGGTTATTTCTCCTATGACTCAAAGAAATCCGGCGGCGTTACCATTTCTCACTTAAGGTTTGGAAAGAACAAGATTCGTTCCACCTACCTCATCGAAGAAGCCGATTATATCGCCTGCCACAACCAGTCCTATGTGGACAGCTACGATCTGATTGCCGGACTGAAAAAGGGCGGAACCTTTGTTCTGAACTGTCAATGGAATGAAGAAGAACTGGAGCACAAGCTTCCCGGAACCCTGAAACGCCAAATAGCAAACGGCAATGTGAATTTCTATATTATCAACGCAACTGGTATTGCCAACGAAATTGGCCTTGGCAACCGCATCAACATGATCATGCAGGCTGCATTCTTCAAGCTTGCCGATGTAATACCGGTTGATGAAGCTGTGAAATACCTGAAAAACTCCATCGTCAAATCTTATGGCAAGAAGGGTGAGAAGATCATCCAAATGAACTATCAGGCAGTTGATCAGGGCATTGACGCATTGAAGAAAATCAATGTTCCGGAAAGCTGGAAGAACGCCGACAATGAAACGAAGCAAGATAACAGGGACCTTCCCGATTTCATCAAAAACGTCATGGTGCCAATGAACGCCATGAAGGGTGATGATCTTCCTGTCAGCGCATTCGCAGGCAGAGAAGACGGAACCTTCCCATGCGGCACCTCCGCCTATGAAAAACGCGGTATAGCTGTAAACATTCCCGAATGGCAAATCGACAACTGCATCCAGTGTAATCAATGCTCCTACGTATGTCCTCATGCCGCCATTCGTCCGTTCCTGTTGAACGATGCTGAAAAGGCCGCAACTCCGGAAAGCTTCGTTACAAAACCGGCCCAGGGTGCTCAACTGAAGGGCCTGAACTACAAAATTCAGGTTAGTGCTCTGGATTGCACCGGCTGCGGTAACTGCGCAGATATTTGTCCTTCAAAGGATAAGGCATTGATCATGAAGCCCCTGGAATCTCAGCTGCAACAAATTGATAACTGGGAGTATGCTACCAAAAAGGTTTCCGTCAAGGATGACCTGATGCCGCCTACAACCATCAAGGGCAGCCAGTTCGCACAGCCACTGATCGAATTCTCCGGCGCTTGCGCAGGCTGCGGCGAAACACCTTATATCAAGGTTGTTACCCAGTTGTTCGGCGACAGAATGGTTATTGCAAATGCTACAGGATGCTCCTCTATCTGGGGCGGCTCCGCACCGGCAACGGTATATACCACAAACAAGGACGGCAAGGGCCCCGCTTGGGCAAACTCGCTGTTCGAAGACAATGCTGAATATGGTTACGGCATGGCTGTGGCTATTCGACAAAACCGTGACGCCATTGAAGACAACATGAAGGCACTGTTGGGTATGGATATTCCGGCAGCTATGAAGGACGCATTCAACAACTGGATCGCAGGCAGGGAAAATGCTGAAGCATCCAAGAAAGCTTCTGCCGATGTACTTGCCGCTATCGAAGCAAATCCGGTCAGTGCCGAAGCAAAGAAACTGGTTGATGCTGTTGCCAGTAAAAAGGATTATCTTATCAAGAAATCAGTCTGGATCCTTGGCGGCGACGGCTGGGCTTACGATATCGGTTACGGCGGCCTGGATCATGTGCTGGCGTCCGGCGAAAATGTGAATGTACTGGTATTTGATACTGAAGTATATTCCAACACCGGCGGGCAGTCCTCCAAGTCCACACCAACCGCAGCGGTAGCCAAATTTGCTGCATCGGGCAAAAAAGTGAAGAAAAAGGATTTGGGCATGATTGCCGCTACCTATGGGTATGTTTATGTTGCACAGGTTGCCATGGGTGCCGACAAGAACCAGTTCCTCAAGGCTATCATCGAAGCTGAGAAATATGATGGTCCTTCACTCATCATCGCCTATGCACCGTGTATCAACCATGGCATCCGCGAAGGAATGGGACGCACACAGGCCAGAACCAAGCAGGCTGTTGATTCAGGCTATTGGCATATGTGGCGTTTTAATCCGGAATTGAAGAAGGAAGGGAAGAACCCGTTCACGCTTGATTCCAAGGAACCCACGGAAGACTTCCAGAAGTTCCTGGATGGTGAAGTTCGTTACACCTCCCTGAAGAAAACCTTCCCGGATATCGCCGACGAGCTGTTCTCCAAGGCACAGGAGGATGCTAAATCCAGATACGAAGGCTATAAAAAGATGGCCGAGTAAAAAAGATTTAATAAGCCCCCGGTTGACAAAACCGGGGGTTTTTGTATACTTATTAGTGATGGCTTTATTCAGGACAAACCTTATGTAGAATTTATAGTATGCAGAATGCGGAATAGAAAGGAAACCAAATGAATTCTAATAGAAACCCAAAGCTTATGTTTATCATTTTAGGGGCTATTGTTGTGATTGGTATAGGCATTGTAATACTTCTCAGTTTACACGAGGAACCTGCTGCGGTCCTTGCAGAAGGGTCAAGCTATAATATTGAAAACGTGTCTGCTGTCCGTTACCAAATCACCGATGATACCGGAAATGTCATTGATCTGAAACGGGTTAATTCCTTAAACAACGCCATTTTTGAGGACAAGGAAGGCAGACGCTATGTCTTTGTTTCCGGTTCTCCCTATAAGTTTGTTAAGATTGAATGAGCTACGGGGCTTATTCTCTTTCCAATGAAACTATAAGCACCGGTTTACCGCACTGAAATTTATCTGCCAATATTGTTCTGTCGCAGCCAGGCTGCATGTCAAGGTGTGACTGCGATGAACGTCGAACTATTCTCAAAAGGTTTGTCTTATGCACAGGCTTTTTGAGAATAATCATTTATGGGGGTGATTGCCCTGATAAAACGATCTACAGGGTTCATGAATAATGATTACCCGGCTGGAAATAAAAGCAGACACAACTCGTTCGTTTTTCACTGGGAGTTCATCCCACTTTTTTTGATCGCCTTTGTCATTCCCATCATCGTCCTTCGCATTCCCGTGGCTTATCCTGCTGAAATGCGCAGCTTTATTGTCACAGCAAAAGGGTACGATGATTATTTTCATTTAATTAAGGTGTGGGTGCTTTATGCGGCTTCCTTCATGCTGTTTCTGGCATTTCTACTGAAAAAGGGAGAAACCCTTCCCCGGGTTTTTACAGTTTTCATTCCTTACATCAGCCTGCTCATCCTTTCGGTATGCTTTTCAAAAACAATTGTTACTTCTGTTTTTGGTTTGGCAGACCATTACGAGGGCGGTCTTACCCAGATCTGTTATGCGCTTGTTCTCATTTTTTCCTGTTGTTTTGCACAAAGTGAGGATAGAATCCTGATTGCAGTAAAATTCGTGTTGTGGGGCGCAGCGGCTGTAGCATTGATTGGGTTGCTTCAGCTTGCAGGCAGCCCGCTGATCAGCAGCCTGATACCCGGTGGGGGCCTGCAGTATACATCATTCCAGGGAAAAACGGATATATCGGGGATAACCTCAACCATCGGAAACTCCAACTACACAGGCACCTACGCGGTGCTGCTGATGCCCCTGTCGGTTCTTATGGTTCTGAGGGAGAAAAGGTTGCTGCAAAAAGTCTTTTCATTAATCATATATTTCGGTTCTGCAGTTTTTCTGTTATTGGGGTCACTGTCCAGAGCGGCATATATCAGCTTTCTGGCAGTCTGCCCGATGATGGTGATCTTCTTTTGGAAAAGCCTGAAAAAGCAGGTTCTGTGGGTGCTGGCCGCTTTGTTATATACATGCTTTATTTTTATCGCCATGAACGCAGCCACGGAAGGCATTTTGCTGAAAGAGGTTAAAAACTTGAATCCATTCGCAATGAAAATCAGCGAGGGCAGTAAGCTTGTCTTTCATGACATACGTTTGAATGAAGACAGTGCGGTGATCGAAACGAATCAGTGGACCTTGGTCGTCCAGAGCGAGTATAATGGCTTCAGGCTTGAGGATGAAGCAGGAAATCTGATCCCTTCTGTTTTTGATGAAAACAGCCAGAGCTTGATGCTGACAGAGAAAACGTATGAAAACATCCGCGCATGGATACAAAAGAAGGATGAGGTTCAGTGGATCCTACTGGAGATGGGAGAAAAGGATATTGAGTTTGTGCACACAGGGGAGAGCATGAAGGTGGTTGGCTTTAACAGTGTTCTGACTGACATTGTACCAATTAAAACCTTTATGGGGATTCAAAATGAATCCTTTGCCTCGGGACGGGGCTATATCTGGTCCAGGTCCATACCGTTATTGAAAAACGCTTTATTGTGGGGTTACGGCCCGGACACCTTCGCTTATATTTTCCCCCAGAACGACATCGTTGGGAAACTAAACTACGGCAGCATTTGGGTTATCATCGGAAAACCCCACAACTGGTACCTGCAGGTTGCCCTGGGTTCGGGCATATTATCCCTTGCTTGTCTTCTTATATTTTTTGGGTGGCTTATGATAAAAACCATTCTGCTACATCTGCGCTCAGTCCAGGGAGAAAGAGCATTGACGGCTTTCGCTGTTCTTGCCAGTGTGATCGGGTATCTGATAATCAGCATTTTTAACGACAGCGTAGTGTCAGTCTCACCGATCCTGTGGATGCTTTGCGGCTTTGGGGTAAGGCTTGCGCAGCCGGTGCATTGAAAACACCATATACTAAACAATTTGCAAACGAAGCCATACTATTGCTATAATGAGTTAACTGTGAGAATTACCTCAATTATAGAGTTTTAAGAGAACTGAATGCCGTTTACGGCGGAATAGAGGGATTTATGAAGCTGGTATCCTGGAATGTGAATGGAATCAGGGCTTGTCTGGAAAAAGGCTTTATGGACTTTTTCAGGCAGATGGATGCGGATGTATTCTGCCTTCAGGAAACAAAAGTGCAGAACGGTCAGATCAATCTGGAACTGGAAGGCTATTACCAATATTGGAATTATGCTGTGAAAAAGGGTTACTCAGGAACAGCGATTTTCTCCAGGCAAAAGCCTGTTTCTGTTGTTGACGGCATCGGTTTAAATATTCACGACAGTGAGGGCAGGGTCATCACCGCCGAATATGAAAACTATTATGTAGTAACAGTTTATACCCCCAATTCACAACGCGAGCTGGCCCGGCTGGATTACCGGATGCAATGGGAGGACGATTTCCGTGCTTATGTTGCCAGGTTGGATCAGAACAAGCCAATCATTTTCTGCGGTGATTTGAATGTGGCGCATCAGGAAATCGACTTGAAAAACCCCTCCTCAAATCGAAACAATGCAGGTTTTTCCGATCAGGAACGTGAAAAAATGACTGTCATGCTGCAAAGTGGCTTTACCGACAGCTTCCGATATCTGTACCCGGATAAGAAGGACGCATACACCTGGTGGTCTTATATGTTCAACGCAAGGCAGAAGAATGTGGGGTGGCGCATCGATTACTTCGTGGTGTCCAACAGAATCTGTGATAAAATTCAGGATGCTGTGATATATGCCGATGTCATGGGCTCTGATCACTGCCCTGTCGGGCTGGAGATTGCAATCTGAAGAAATTGACTGAAAAGGTTGTGTAAGGATAGCATCACCGGTTTCTATTTTTCAGCATTTCATCAACTGCTGCCGTTTGGTGAACATATACAGGTGTTTCAAGCCTTTTCTAAAGAACCTTTTGCTGTGGAAGTTACGAAGAACTCGCATTTTGTGAGTTCTTTTTTGATGCCTGTGGCTTGTACTAATCAACCTCATACAAGCATAAGATGAACCATAGCTCTGTAGAGTTTCATGTAAAAAAGAGTATCCGGGGTTTGCACAGGCCTTATGATACAGGGAAATTCATCTTCAAAGCAACCCATAAGGCATCAGGAGGCGTTGTTATGAATGCTGTAAAGGTTTTACCCAGTCATGCGGAAAACAGGAAAAGAGATCTGAGCCTGGCGGACAGAGAGGCTAAAAGAAGGCTAGAGATCTATGGAAAAAACAAGCTGGAGCAAAAAAAGAAGAAGTCCTGGATTCTGCTGTTGTTCTCACAATTCACGGATTTTATGGTTTTGGTGCTTTTGGCGGCTACGGCTATTTCCATGATCATGGGGGAGATCACCGAAGCAATGACGGTGTTGGCCATCGTTTTTATCAATGCTTTTTTGGGTTTTTATCAGGAATTACATACCGAAAAAACAATGGAGGCATTGGAAAAACTGGCAGCACCCAAGGCAAAGGTGTTCAGGGACAATGAACTGCGTGAGATTCAGGCGGAAGAAATCGTTCCGGGAGATCTGATCCTGTTGGAGGCCGGGGACAGAATTCCAGCAGATGGGTTCCTTGTGGAAGCCAATGATCTGCAGGTGGATGAATCCATGCTCACAGGTGAATCAATGCCCGTTGCAAAGCAGTATTCACCTCAAGAGGCTGTGGCAGAAATAGCCCCGGACGCCTATAAAAAAACCTGCGTATATATGGGATGTATCGCTACAGCCGGAACAGGCAAGGCCATTATCTCCAAAACCGGCATGGAAACTGAAATGGGAAAAATCGCCCATATGATCCAACAGGCGCAAAGCCAGGACACACCACTTCAGAAAAAACTGGAGGCGCTTGGTAGCTATATTGTAACGGGTTGCTTTATCATTTGCATAATTGTTGCATTAACTGGAGTTATAAGGGGCGAAGCCGTCTTTACAATGTTGCTGTCGGGGATAAGCCTGGCTGTTGCTGCTGTTCCCGAAGGGCTGCCTGCCGTTGTTACAATAGCGCTCGCTTTGGGCGTTCAGCGCATGGTTAAGCGGAACTCCCTGGTCCGAAAGCTTCCTGCTGTGGAAACGTTGGGATGTGCAACCGTGATTTGCTCGGATAAAACAGGAACGCTGACTGAAAACAAAATGCGGGTAGTCTCGCTGTATTCAGGCAGATCAAAATACCAAATCCTTCATGAGAAAGGGATGGAAAAAAGTAAATTCACGCTGCAGGGCAAACCAATCGTCCCTGCAAGCATATCCGGACTGAACTGGATGATGCTCACCGGGGTTCTTTGCAGCAATGTGAATGTACAGGAAATATCTAAGGAAACACAGAACAACCCCGCAGAAGTGTTCCTTGGTGACCCAACCGAGGTTGCTTTGGTTCAGGCAGCCATGGAAGCAGGCTTCTACCCGTTGATGATTACGAAGGAGTATAAAAGGCTGAAGGAAATACCATTCGACTCCGAGCGCAAAATGATGTCGGTAGTGTGCCAAATGCCTTCCGGCGAAAGGATTATCTTTGCCAAAGGAGCTCCGGAGGTTATACTACAAAGATGCTCCACAGTAATGGTTGCGGACAGGGAAAGGCCTATGGAGGCTCATGACCTGTACAGAATCGAGAATGAAAACAACCTCATGGCCCATGATGCGCTCCGTGTAATCGGCATGGCAGTTCGCAGCCTTGGAAAAGGTTCGGACCTTCCCAAGAATCTGGAACAAAACCTCATGTTCGTTGGCCTGGCCGGTATGATGGATCCGCCGAGAAAGGAAGCCTATGATGCGGTTGAGCAATGCAGAATTGCGGGTATACGGCCGGTGATGATCACGGGTGATCACAAAGAAACAGCCCGTGCCGTAGCCAAAGCACTGAAGATTATCGATGGAAACCAGGAAGTTATTACCGGAAATGAAATGGAAAACCTTAATGATGTGGATTTGAAAAAACGTCTGAAGGATACGGCTGTTTTTGCCAGGGTACTGCCAAAGCACAAGCTGAGGCTTGTGAAAGCTTACAAGGAAGAGGGGCATATTGTGGCGATGACGGGAGATGGCGTGAATGATGCCCCTGCCGTGAAGGAGGCTGACATTGGCATAGCGATGGGGTGCTCTGGAACAGATGTAACCCGTCAGGCTGCATCGATGATCCTGATGGATGATAATTTTTCCACCATTGTTGCCGCAGTGGAGGAGGGGCGTAACATTTATAACAACATCAGAAAGTTTATCAGATATCTTTTATCGTGCAATTTAGGCGAGGTGCTGACCATGTTCCTTGGTATGCTGGCAGGCTTACCCGTTCCCCTGCTGGCCGTGCAGATTTTGCTTGTAAACCTTGTGACAGATGGCCTGCCGGCTATCGCGTTAAGTATGGAACCAGGATCTGACGAGGTGATGAGCCAAAAACCCAGACGGCCGGACGAGCATGTTTTTTCCGGCGGTCTGTGGCGTCTGATTATTATCAGGGGAATTTTCATCGGCCTGTCAACCCTTTTGTCCTTTGTTCTGGTACAGGAAATGACAGGGAACCTTGAATGCGCGAGAACCGGCGCGCTGGTAACACTTGTATTAAGCCAGTTGATCCATGTGTTCGAATGCAAGTCGGAAAAGAAATCCATTTTTCAAATTCCGTTTTTAAACAATTTGTGGTTGGTCGTATCTGTGCTCATTTCTCTTGGTGTGCTGCTTGCAGTTTTATATATACCTTTTTTACAGAACCTGTTCAAGACGGTGCCACTGTTGGGAGATCAATGGCTGGTTGTTGCGGGAACGAGCTTATTGGCGCCAGTTGTCAGTTCCTTCTTCATCAGAGCGAAAAAAAGAAAGTGAACAATGGTTTAGATGGATCGTCCGCCTTTAGATGTTTAGAATATGACTCCTTGTTGTCATATTTATAGGCTATAATAGAGTATAAGAGGGTGTGCGATCGATGCATTATGCGGAATATAAAACAATACTATCTCCCAAAAACGGAATGAACCTGTACCGGGGCTGTTCGCACGGTTGCATATATTGTGATGCGCGTTCTGCCTGTTACCAGATGAAGCACGATTTTGAGGACATTGAGGTCAAGCAAAATGCTGTGATGATTTTAGAATCGCAGCTTAAAAGTAGGCGTCAACCCTGTATGATTGGCACAGGGGCGATGTGCGACCCGTATATCCCGTTGGAAGAAGAGCTTCAGCTGACCAGACAATGCCTTAAACTCATTGAACGCTACGGTTTTGGCCTGGCGATTCAGACAAAATCCGCCCGAATCCTAAGAGATATGGACTTACTAACCGCCATCAATAAAAAGGCCAAATGCGTGGTGCAGATGACACTGACAACCTATGATGAAACCCTATGTCGTATTCTTGAACCAAACGTATCAACCACTGCTGAGCGCTTTACAGCGCTGGAATCATTCCGAGACGCCGGCATTCCTACCGTGGTCTGGCTTTCGCCGATATTGCCGTTCATCAACGACACGGAAGAAAACCTGCATGGTATTTTAGATTACTGTGTGCGAGCAAAAGTATATGGTATCATTTGCTTTGGCTTCGGTGTGACCTTGCGTGAGGGAGACCGGGAATATTTCTACACCAAACTGGACGAGCATTTCCCCGGCATGAAACAAAAGTATATCCGCACATATGGCAATGCCTATGAGTGTGTTAGTCCGAATAATGCCCGGCTAGGTGAGATTTTTCATGATGTGTGCCGAAAGCAGGGCATTGTTTATATGATTGATGATGTCTTCTCGTATTTACATAAGTTCGAACAGAAAAACCAACAAATGTCGCTGTTTGATGACATGTCCAGGGGATGGTTCTAATCATCACCCTCTATATCATACGTAATGATTCCCTTTATCACATGGTCTTCAACAAACACAAAACCCGGCAAGTTTGTCGTATCAATCAATTTCCCTCTTGAAACCGAAGGAGGACAGTTCCATTCCTCCTAAACCATTACTATGAAGATTTTAATTAAGGTGAGTACGCGTTTTGCATTTTTTTAATTTAATGTAATCTATAGTTGACATCAAGTAACTTTTAAATTACAATGTGTATTGTATGAATTACTTAATAAGAGCAGAGGATGGTGACCAAATGACGTACCAGCAAAGAAAGTCAATTGTATCAATTTGTAGCAGCTTGCTGATTTGGGGGATATATTGTCTATGGGTTTTCAAGATAAATCCTGATCAAAGCGGAACAATTGAAGGAACAATAAAGTATTGGGGATTCGTGATGGTTCTTATGATCCCAGTACAGATTGTACCGAGGATTATCGTACAGATCCTATTCTCAGTAGTCAATTGGGTTGTAACCAAGGAGCAGGAGCCAACTTTTTCTGATGAGCTTGATAAATCCATAATGCTAAAATCTACAAGGAATGCGTTTTACGGGTTCATTGTTACATTTTTCTGCTCTATGGCTTTGCTGGCTATAGGGTTACCGATTATTTCCATGTTCTACATGATGTTCTTTGGTTTTGCTTTATGCGGATTGACTAAAGAACTATCAGAACTTGTTTATTACCATAGAGGAGTTTAATCATGAAAAAACTCATCATCAAAAACAACATAAGAAAATACAGATTTGAAAATAATGAAATGTCGCAGCAGGAACTGGCCGATAAGGCAGGCGTGACCAGGCAGGCGATCCTATCCATAGAGAAGGGTGCCTACTATCCATCGCTGGAGCTGGCTTTCAAAATATCAAGAGTTTTTAATGCCGGTGTAGAGGAAATTTTCTCCTATGAAGAAAACGATAAATAAATAATAAGCAGAGAAGGGAATGGTTAAACAAATTATGCCAAACAAATCATTGATTCTTTTAATGTCCTATCACCACAAAAATACTGAGAAAATTGCAAAAACTATTGCCAATGTCATCGATGCACAGATTAAGTCACCCCAGCAGATCAGTCCGGATGAAATCGCTCAATATGATTTGATCGGTTTTGGTTCGGGAATTTATGATGGTCATCATCATAAGAAGCTGCTTGATTTCGCCGATCAATTGCCTCAGGTCAAAAACAAAAAAGCCTTTTTATTCTCAACCTTCGGTGCTCCAAAGCTTATAGCAAATCGAGAATTCGTTCTAAAGAATCACCTCATTTTGAAAGAAAAACTACTGAAAAAAGGTTTTCAGGTAATAGAGGAATTTGGATGCGCCGGCTTCAATACCAATAGTTTTCTTGTGAAATTCGGGGGGCTCAACAAAGG
>JAGOJH010000099.1 GCA_017995215.1 Thermoclostridium sp. | reverse complement strand
GGTATGCCCGACAGTGTCATGGATTTCACGGGAGATACGGTTCCTTTCTTTTAGTGCGGTCATCTCTTCCAGTTGCATTGTGGTTTTCTGCAGTTTACTGTACATATCACCAGACTGTTTTGTTTTTGTTTTCAATTGGAACAAGGTTTCCCGAAGCTGCTTACCCTGGAGCATCTCTAGCTTGATAAGGCGAATCATCACATACACCGTGATGAAAATGAGAAGCCTGTTAAAAAGTACCGGAAGGTTTCCAACCAACGGAGGAAAGTTATCCTTGTAAAAATCCAATCCATTTTGAAACATAAAACAAAAGCCAACGCTTATCCCACTAAAAGCAGGATCATAAAGCAGACTGATGTTGGCTGCCAATATGTAGAAAAATACGGTGTTACTGTCTCCGGCATCGTATAACGCTGCAACTAAAAGCAGCAGCAGTTCAAGCCAAACAAGGTGCTTTATCCACTTGGCGGTAAAAAACAGCGAGGCGTTCCGAAAGGTGAAAGACAAAAGGAAAAGACCGATGCATGCCAGAATGACCCACGGGCTTTGTATGTTCCGAAAAATGAGCGTGATAAGAGCAACAATCACAGCAGTATAGAAGAACACAAGAAAACGCTTTTCAGATTGGGCCTCTATCATGTCAACCCCCCCTCCGCGCACACACGGAAAAAGTGAGTAGGCTTTTAAATGTCATCATCGTGGTCAAATTTCTCTATTATCAAGCCAGCCAACTACCGTTTAGCCTATCCATGCTAAAAAAATGCAGTAATATGAGAAAAAAGTGGTTTTGTATAATTAATATTTTGTTTATCTTTTCACTTAGAATTGTACATCTTTCTTATGCGTTGTGTCCAGATACACACTCAGTGAAATGATTTCACCGTTCTCAGCAAAAATCTGTATTGGATGAGTGAGACAAAGAACCTGTCCCCCTGTCACATTTTTTCTATTGTTCAAACAAAGTTATCACGGGTATATTATCTATGGAGGGAATAAAAGATGAGTGATTCAAGAGATTATAATATCATTTGGAGTAAAGATAAGCTGCGGGAGAAACTCTCGGATCTGCAATACAAAGTGACACAGGAGAATGCAACAGAACCACCTTTCCGCAATGAGTACTGGAACAACGAAAGAGATGGAATATACGTAGATGTGGTATCCGGGGAACCATTGTTCAGCTCTCTGGATAAGTTTGAATCAGGATGTGGCTGGCCAAGCTTCAAAAGACCCTTGAGCAAGGCTACTATTTCAGAAAAAATGGATAAAAGCCATCATATGACACGAACTGAAGTCCGGAGCAAACAGGCTGACTCACATTTAGGTCATGTTTTTACAGATGGTCCTGCACCGACAGGCTTGAGATATTGCATTAATTCTGCTGCATTAAGGTTTATTCCGTTAGAAGATCTTGAAACCGAAGGGTATGGAGGTTATCTGAAAATTTTTCGTACGGATGATACCTCCAGTAATGAAAAATGGGAGGATAGAGCCGATAAAAAATGAAATTAGATAAGGCCCTTTTGAGCCTACCTTCGAGTCTTAAAGAACCGACAGAATATGTTCGTTGCCTCGTAATAAAGATTAGACATACATCTCTTTAATCTGTCGCCTGCTCATGACCAAAAAGAATGGGAAAGAGTTGACATTAGAATTGTCTTGTTTTATCATTTAATGTAAGCTAAAATGTTTTAGCAATCAAAGTAAAGGTTTCATATATAGGTATGAAACTTGAAGGGCGATGAAACGATGGGATTGTTCAATTATACTTTTTACTCGCAAGTCCTGCAAGAGCAGGTCAATGTATCTGTTGTTGTGCCAACATACAGCCGCTGGAGCTCGAAAGGAACAGTGAATGAGTTCTACCATGAAGGCAAAAAATACAAAACGCTCTATGTCCTGCACGGTGGTTCCGATGATTGTACCTTCTATTATCGCAACACCGGCATTGAAAGGTATGGACAGGAAGGCGGGTTTGCAGTTGTCATGCCCGAGGTGAAGAACAGCTTTTATTGCAATATGAAATACGGCAAGAACTATTTTGATTATCTTTCAAAAGAGTTGCCTGCTGTGATGCAGGCGGTTTTTCCCCTTTCAGCAAAACAGGAAGATCATTATGTGGTAGGCAATTCAATGGGATCACATGGGACTATGAAATGGGCATTGAATTGTCCTGAATTTTTCAATGCAGCTGCAGGGATGTCCGGTGTTGGGGATGTTGAGGAAATGGGTTTTTTTGCGGGAAAAGCTGTTGGACCGGCTTCGGATGCATTCGGGACTGTTACAGATTACAGGGGAAGTATGAACGATCTGAAAAAGCTGGCAAAGGATTTTGTGGACTCGGGTTTGCAAAGACCACGTTTGTTTAGCTGCTGTGGAACGGAAGACCCCTACTATGAAGGCACGGTATTGTTCAAGAAATATGCAGATGAAATTGGGCTGAACTTAACCTATGAAACCGGGCCCGGCGAGCATACCTGGGAGTTTTGGGATGAATGGTTAAGAAAAATCATCGCATGGATGGGGCTGGTATAGGGTTCATTGCTTTGTTCTGTTTACCGCTGAAGCAATTCTCTGTCATACAGGCTGAGAATCCTCAAAGAAGTGCCCGAAAAGCGGTGAACTGTGCAGGTAAACCTGGCAAAGGGCTGGGCTTTGCAATGCATATACAAGCTTTGCCTGAAAATAAAAGGAGGAAGATCATATGGGAATCATGCACTTTAGCTTTTTACCCCAGAATCTGGGGTTTCATACCAACGTATACATCATATTACCTTATGACAACAGTAAAAAGGTTAAGCCTTTTCCAGTTTTATACCTGCTACATGGCGGAGGGGGCAATGCGCAGGATTGGATACGGTATACCAGTATTGAACGTTATGCGGAAGAAAACGAAATTGCTGTAGTGATGCCTGAAGTAGGCGGAAGCAGCTTTTACGGAGATATGGTTCATGGGTACAATTATTATACATATTTGACAGAAGAACTGCCCAGGGTACTAAACTGCTTTCTACCGCTTTCCACTGAGAGGGAAAACCGATTTGTTGCCGGCCTTTCCATGGGAGGATACGGGGCTTATAAATGGGCATTTGACATGCCGGAGTATTTCTCGGCAGCCGGCAATTTCTCCGGGTTCTCATTTACAGATGAGATTTTTAATGAAGATGCAGGTCCCTTCTCAAAGATCGAGAAGCAGAAGGAAAATGGCGTATGTCAACTTGTGTGGGGCGGTTATGAAAACATGCTGAACACAAAGAATGATACAAGGTATATGGTTACACATACAGTGGAGAACCAGGCAAAGGTTCCCAGGATGTATGCCGCCATTGGAACCGAAGATTTTAGTTATGAATATGCCCAAAGATATCTGAAATTCATGAAAAGCAACGGTATTACCGTGCACTATGTTCAGATGCCCGGAAAACACGAATGGAAGGTGTGGGATATTGCCGTAGAAGACTTTATCAAATGGGCCGTCGCAAAGTCATGAGGTTTACAGATGGGGGTTTGAATGCAAAAGAAATTGTTTAATGCAACCTATTGGCTGCTAAGCTTTGTGAACTTGATCACCGCCCTGGGGTTAAGCATGGTTTCGACCATCGTATCATCTTACGCAGTATCCCTTGGGGCTGGTTTAACTCTGGCAGGAACACTGGCGGGAGTCTTCTCTGTGGCGGCTTTGATTATCAGGCCTTTCAGCGGAATGGCAATGGATGTGATGAATAAACGGAACATCTGTATTTTTTCAACCCTGCTCATATGTGTGTCCTTTTTAGGTTATACCTTTGCATCGAATATCACTGTTATGCTTTTTTTTCGTATCCTTCACGGGTTGGCCTTTGGAATCAGCGGAACGGCCAATATGGCTCTGATAAGCGAATGCATTCCGAAAGAACGCCTTGGAGAAGGCCTTGGATATTTTGGTATGGGGCAGATCATTGCACAAATTTGTGGTCCCAATATCGGAATTGCAATTAAGAACCATTATGGATATCATGCATTGTTCTTCGGAATATCTATTTTTACGGTTTTAGCCGTTGGGATCCTCTTTCTGGTTCAGTATAACAAAACCGAGCATCAAACAACGTCAGAAAGAAAGTTCAAGTTCCATTTGGGAAATCTGGTTGTGAAGGAATGCATCGTATATGCACTGACTGCAGGACTGTTTTCTCTGGGAAATGGTATTGTCAACTCATTTCTTGTACTACTGGGAGAGGAGAGGGGGATTTCCAACATAGGTCTGTTTTTTTCAATGAACGCTGCGGTTCTTCTTGTGATGCGGCTTCTGATAGGCAGGGTTGTTGACAAATCCGGGCTTTCTCTCATTGTGAACCTGTCTTTGCTTGTTACAGCAGTGTCCATGTTTTTAATCGGATCGTCAGCCGGCATTTTATTGATTTTAGTTGCAGCCGTGTTTAAAGCAGTTGGCCAGGGCGGAGGACAAATTGCTTTACAGTCTGCCTGTATCAAAAAGGTGGATGTCAAAAAAGTTGGAATTGCAACGAGCACATATTATATTGGTGCAGATATTGGTCAGGGCTTTGGGCCAATACTCGGGGGAAAAATATCATCATTGTTCAATTATCAAACCATGTTTTATCATATTGCTGTCCTGATGCTTGTTGGCGCAGTATTCTTTAGTATTTATCAGGTGCGGAACAGAAAAAAAGAAGTAAATATTTCAGCGGTTTAATAGAAGAGGTGTGTATCGATGAAGTTTGAAGAAGTATTGACTGTATATGTTAAGATAGAGAATTCAATTGATTTGAAAAATGATAATGGAGATTCTGTGGTGATGATTTACTTTACAGGCAATGCTGAAAGCAAGTTCTTCGAAGGAAAGGTATTGCCTGGAGGAATCGATCTGCAGGTTATTGGAAGGTCTGGCAGCAGACATACCTTATCAGCGAGGTATATGCTTGAGGGAAAGGATTATACGGGGGAAGCCTGCAAAATATTTATCGAGAACAATGGCAATATAGGTAAGAACCTTGGAGGGAGCCTGTTCAGAACTTATCCGCGGATAATAACAGACAGCAAAGCATTGGATTTTCTGAATAATGATTTGCTTGTTGGTGAGGGGTATCCCACACAGAACGGCGTTAAAATAATCATATACAGGGCAGTGTAGAAGTGTGTTGAGTGGTTATAAGGCTTTGCAAGCCTTGGCATTTTAAAGGTGGAAAGGGGTTTTTATCATGGCTTATAAATTCAGTGGCAACGAGGCACTGCATACAGACGGTTTATTTTTTGATGCTGAGCATCTGAAAATGCAGCTTTCTTTCGATGATAAGGGAAATAATACAGGCCCCAGACATGTTCGGGAATTTCCCGGGGTTATCATTGAGGACAACGGTGACGTAACATTTTGCTTTTATGCACCCCAAGCAAAGCAGGTTTCGGTTGCCGGGTGGCTGGCGATGACGAACAAGAGACACGAAATGACGAAGGATAAGGACGGCTACTGGCGTGTAACCGTCAGCGGCATACCAGCCGGGTACCATTACCATGAATACTTTGTCGACGGAACCTGCGTTGTAAACCCCCAGGCACCTGTAGGGTATGGAGCTCATAAGGTGGTCAATTTCTTCGACATGCCGGGGGAAGAGGATTTCTACACACTCAAGGACGTCCCTCATGGCACATTGCGTGTCGAACATTTTTATTCATCCGTCACAGGCAGAACAAGAGACTGCTGGATATATACACCGCCCGGATATGATGAAGAAATGGAAAAGGAATACCCGGTACTGTATTTGCAGCATGGAGGCGGAGAAAATGAAACCGGATGGGTTTGGCAGGGAAAAGTTAACTATATCATGGACAATCTGATTGCAGAAAACAAATGCCGACCCATGATCATCGTCATGAACTGTCTTTACTGTGTAAACCACCAAAAGGAAGAGGAGTTTATTGCCGGCGATTTCGACTCTATGCTTTTAAAAGACTGCATACCGTTTATCGAAAAAAAGTTCAGGGTGGCGACGGACGATGCAAACAGAGCCATGGCTGGCCTTTCCATGGGCAGCTACCAGACAATCATGACAACCATGCGGCATCTTGGTTGCTTCCCTTATATTGGTATCTTTAGCGGAATACTTGAAAGACGCTGGTACTGTGACTTTGACTATTATAAAAACTTTGAGGATCCCACGGTATTTAATGAAAAGGTAAAGCTATTTTTCTTTGGTTACGGTGAGCAGGAAGAAAGAATTATTAACGGCCTTGAAAAAGATTTGCAGAGATTTGATGAAACCGGCATTCAATACAAGCTTTATACCTGCCCCGGGTACCACGAATGGACAGTCTGGAGAAAATGTCTGAAGGAATTTGTTGTACAAATATTCCGGTAAAAGGGAGTAGAAAAAATGTGTATAAACGCATTCCTTTCGAAAGGCGGATGCTATGAAGGAAGATAAAACCCATGTGAATATAAGGCAAATAGCAGACCGTCTTCACTTATCCTCTGGTACAGTTTCCATTGTGCTCAACGGGCGAGGAGAACAGTTCCGAATTTCGAAAGAGACACAGAAGCGTGTTCACGAAATGGCAAAGGAAATGAATTATCAACCGAATATTTACGCCCGCAGGTTCAGAAAGACAGCAGAGGTAGATACGCCCTTTATTATTGCGGTTTTTTGGCGAACAGAGTTTTTGGTGGATCTTGCAGGGCTTTTTCTGCAGGGACTGTATCAAACAATAAAAGAAGAAGGTTTCAATATTGAATTGGTGATACAGCCGTACGATTTTGGAAAGCTTGAAAAATACAAAAATTTAATCAGCAACCATCATTTCAATGGTGCAATTATCGGAGGGATTTCCGATGAAGACCAGACATTTTTGGAACAGAATGATTTTAATATCCCCATCGTTTTAATTGGCAGAAAAACACAAAAGTACAACAGTGTGATGATTGATGATTATGACGCGGGGGCAAGCTGTGCCAATTTGTTTGAAGCCAGAAATCATCTGACGGCAGGGTTGGTTGGAATATACAATAAAGGAAGGTCGGCTCAGCTGATTGAATTAGGGTTTAAGGAGACCTGCAGCAAGAAAAATATTCAAATCAAGGAGCAATGGATATTCTATTGTAAGCAGCGAGACTTTAAATGTGGATATGATGCCGCCATCCAAATCCTGTCTCAACAGGAAAAGCCATCGTCGCTCTTCGTCATGGACAATCGAAATGCCGGAGGTGTTTTCATGGCATGTAGAACCCTGGGTATCCATGTGCCTGATGATATAGAAATAATGGTATATGGAGAAAATGAATACTTCAGCTATTCCAACCCTACAGTATCTTCCATTCAGCAGCCCATTGTCCAATATGCAGCAGTTTCACTGAAAATGATTATGACATTAATCAATAATCAGGTGGTTTTTCCAATAATGCAGCAGCTGACACCAACGATGAATATACGTGAAAGCTGCGGCGGGCTACAGACCTAATGAAATAGTACATCTTCATTCAAGTGAAACTATTCTTAAGAAAAATAGAAAGGATGAATTTATTGATGGGGAAAAAAGACTATACTGCGCAGCTGCCAAACGGGGAAATGTTTCAATTCTGGGAGATATCACAGCAGTATGACAGGGACATTCATGTAAACAACCAGCACCCTCAGGCATCCGATACCAATGATGGAACGCCTGAAAGACCATTTCAAACCATCAATGCCGCAGCGCAGATAGCAACACCTGGCACAAGGGTGCTTATTCATGGTGGGGTATATCGGGAGACGGTTCAGCCTGCTATTGGCGGTCTCGGTCCTGAGAAGATGATCAGCTACGAAGCTTTTGGAGAAGAAGAGGTTATCATCAAGGCTTCCGTTGATGTAAAGAACTATAAGCCCAGTACCGGATGGAGAATGACAAGGGGGTTCCCGGAAGACCCTTCCAAAACCCAGGGAATCAAGGTTTGGGAGATTGAACTGGACCCGGAGGATTTTAAGGGTTACAACCCGTTCTGTGCCGTAAACATATTGCATGACCGATTGTTTATTGAATATGACAAGACTGACATGACCACTTATTTGAACAGAAGAGGCATGGTTTTTATTGATGGCAGGCCTATGAAGCAGGTACCGCTGTATTATATGCTCTGTGAGTGTGAGAATACATACTGGGTTGAGGCAAACGGGCAGAAGGTGCATATTCGTTTAACCGGTGATGACCATCCACAGAACCATCTGGTGGAGTTGACAAACCGGGAGCAGTGTTTTGCTCCAAAGGTTCCGTTTCTGTCCTACATCCGGGTTAAAGGCCTTACAATGGCACATGCGGCCACAGGTGCTCCGGTGCCACAGCGGGGCTCTCTGTCCTGCTACCGGGGGCACCATTGGATCATCGAGGATTGCACCATTGACTGGGCAAACGGAACGGGTATTGACTGCGGAAACGAATGCTGGCATCACCCATGGAGCAAAGAACAGATCATTGGAAACACGATCATCAGAAGAAACACGATTCAAAACGTCGGAGTATGCGGTATTGCCGGCATGTTTGTAAAAAACATGCTCATTGAAGACAACCTGATCACCGGTACAGGCTGGCAGCGGATGGAGCTGTCCTGGGAAGCGGGCGGCATCAAGCTCCATAACTCTGTGAACTCCCTGATCCGAAGAAACATCATCCGTGAATGCTATGGCTGTGACGCGCTGTGGCTGGATGTCGGCAATGAGAACAACCGCATCACCTCAAACCTGTTTATCGACGGAATCAATTCCCGAGAGCACATTTTTATTGAATGTACCCGAGATGTGGAGAACCTGATAGACAACAATATCATCTGGAATGTTGAAGGACGGTATGATAAAAATGCAGTTCCGGAGGAACCGGGTTCCTCCGGATGGTATAAAACCACGGAAACCGATTTTCGCAATGGCTATGGTATTTATCTGGAAGGTACGGACAGGCTTCGGATGGTGAACAACCTCATCGGCAAATGCGAGAAATCGGGATTTTTTGCAAAGGTAGTGGCATTCCGTCTGATGATAAAACGGGGGGGAACATCCAGGGAGAACAAATTCTTTAATAACCTGTTTTATCAATGTGGTGAAGCAGCCGTGATCATACCGAATCAACATAATGAACTGGATGGGAATGCATATTCCAAAATGCCGGGCGGATATCTCCGGGTGATGTACCCAGAGCCTGAGATGTGCCTGGATCTGCCATCGTGGCAGGAATTCTGCGGCTTTGACAAAGCCGGGTGTGAACGCGACATCACAATCGACATCGACAGCGATGCATTGACCATGGATATCACCATCCATGGAGAGCTTCCCATTGTCAAGGCGGATCCAAAGGTGTGTACCGATTACTTTGGAGAAAGGGATGAAGGCTTCAGAACAGCGGGACCATTCAAGGAGATGGAAGGCGGCAGGCTTCGATTCAATATTGACCCCCGAAAATGAAGATTGCACACTTTCCAGGGTATGCGCAACAGGGGGAGAGTGCGCGACCCCCACTGAAGCAAGAATATAGGAACCCTCACTGATAGAAGTGGCAGTCCTGGAATGAAAATGAAAAGGATTTGTCCGAGACATTGCTGTTCCCGGACAAATCCTTTTTTACGGAGATTTAAGAACTTATTTAGCTGAAGCTTTCGCTTCCTTCTTAGCATCAATCTCAACCTGGTGCTTTTGCTTGTCATATTCGACGAGCTGCTGGAAGCCAAGACCGTCCATTTGTGAAGACATCTCAGTCCACATTGCGTCAAAGTTTGCCTGATCCTTTGCAAAGATCATTTTCCAGGTGTAGTCTTCCAGGATAGCGCCGCATTGGTTACGAATAAGCGCAATATCGGAGGGATCGCTGGGAAGGGTGATACTGACATTCGGGCTGACCAGCAGAGCATTGTTGTTCTTCATGTAAAGCACAGGCTCAGCAGCTCCGAATTTCTCGGCCCATTCCCTCTTCATCTGGGTCATTGTCTGTTCTTTGTAAGTGCTCCAATACTGTGTGCTATAAGGTTCGCCAGTTTTCGGGTTTGTGCTGATGGCATCAACAATCCATTGATTAATGGCGTTGTTACCATCCTGATAGCCGCCGCCGCCAAATTCTTCAGGAACAGGGAGGTTGTCCATCAATGCATTGTCATTCTTCACAGTATATCTTCCGTCTGCACCAACTTCAAAGTTGAAGCCCTTAAGACCATTATGCTGAATTTCAATGCTTTCAGGGCTGGCATACCAATCAAGCATAGCCATAATGCGCTCGTACTTCTCGGCATCAACACCGGAACCAACACCGAATACACGTCCGCTGCCATAGAAGGTATCGGAATCTGCATAATAGAGCTGATCCTTCACTGGAACAAATATAAATGCATTGCCATTCTTCAATCTTTCCTGTGAATTCCAGAAGCCAACCTGCCAGCTGTACCACATCAGATAAACCTGGCCACTGGACATTTTAGCACATGCGGAATCCCAGTTTTGTGTACCGGAATCAGGGTCAACAAGCCCCATCAAATATGCTTTATTCAAGAAATTCGATATTTTGTAATAGGTTGCATTTTTATCGGTCAGCGGTGTGAAGCTATCATCCGGCTTAACGATGACCGAACCCTTGATCTTTTCCCCATACCAGGTGGTCAGCTGTACGACATTGGCAATACCCATCATGCCGTCGCCGCCATCCCAGTCAGCCCATAAGGAGAAGGGATAAGCAGGATCTCCGTCTTCGTTTGTCGGGTGTTTTTCTTTCATTTGGGCAAGAACATCCAGCAGTCCATCCAGATCAGCAATTTCAGGACGTCCAAGCTCAGAGTACAGATCCCAGCGGAGTAATGGGCTGGAATAAACAACATCCTGAGAATAGACTGTCGGCCCTGTATTCGTCATCTGGCACGGAATTCCGTAAATTTTACCGCCAGAATTCCCGGACAGGGATTTGTTGAATACATCAATCTGAGGTTTGTAGGTCATCAGATTTGAAGCATTCTTGACTTCATTGGTGATCTCTCTGACCAGACCGGTTTTTACGCAGTCATCGAAGTCCGAACGCTCAAGAATGACAATGTCACCCAGGTTGCCGGCACTTGCGCGAGCCTGATAGATGGCATCCCCAGCGACCTGCGGAGCGATGATATTCAGCTCGATGTTCAGGTTGTCCTTCAGAACCTTTGCGAACCAGCCACTTTGGACCCCCTGATAGTTTGCGGCGACATTATACATTTCGATTGTCAGAAGTTTGTCAAAAGAGGAACCCTCTGTTGTGCCGGAAGGTTGGCCGGGGTCCGCGGCTGCAGTGGTTGGTGTTGCGACCGGATCATTTCCGCCTGTTGTAGCGGGTATACAGCCAGTCATGACGGTTGCCACCATTGCCACTAACAGCAATGTTGATACTAGTTTTTTCAGCTTCATTGATAATCTGCCTCCTTTAAGTAATTTTTAATAATAATGATGTGTAAACTT
>JAGOJH010000098.1 GCA_017995215.1 Thermoclostridium sp. | reverse complement strand
TATTGATAAGCTCCAGTAATAATTTTCAGGCAATTCCGGAATATACCCCTTAACTCTTGCCTTGCCTTCATATTCATAGAAGGTTAAGTATTCAAGAAACACGCCCAGATATTCCTGAGCCTTCAGAATGTGCATGGCTCCATTCTGTTTATTAATGATGTTCTGGGCAGGATCAAAGCTTACCCCCTCTACTTCAACGACACCATTACCAAGATCTTTTTTAGCCGGACGGTTTAGCTGTGCCACCGGAATGGGTGTTGGGCTTGGATTGGCCACAACCGGTAAAGGCATTCTTTTCCTCGCACTGGGATCGAGCAGCCTTCGGATAACTGCAACGGCTTCTGCCCTTGTCAGAATATTATAGGGTTTAAACTCGCCATCCGGGTATCCGGTGATGATTCCCAAGTCATAGCATTTTACAATGTTCATACAATAAAAACCTGGGATGGAACGGTAATCTTTGATCAGACCTATAACTGCCAGCAGATCTCTATATGCACTCTCATCTGTGGTTTTATCTAAGGCTTTTCCGATGAGAAATGCCATCTCCTGCCTGCTGATTGGCTTTTTATACCCTGCATATGGATCGTTCTTATCATAGGTATTGAAGCTTATCTCGCTTTTGTGACCATACGAATGTTCAACAATATATCCTTCTTCCATTGCCTTCTCGATATAGGTTGAAGCCCAGTATTCCTTGCCATTTTCCACTTGGTGTCCCATCACGGTGACGATCAGCTTGATAAACATATCTACCGTTAACGTGTCATTGGGTTTAAAAGACCCATCCGGATAACCGGAAAAAATCTTTCTTGTATCCTTCAGGATATATTGCAGGTCATCCATATACCATGCGGTATCAGGCACATCCGGAAATTTAGCTGTCTTAGCAGCACCTGAAACGGTGTTCATCATGAAAAGCAACACAAAAACCATAACCCTTGCAATCGTTCTCATTCTTCTTTTCATTTTTCTTTCCTCCAGTCGGCCATAAAAATAAATAGAATATGCTTAACACTGCTTGTCCCCTCTGGTCTTGTGATAGCGCTTGTATGTTTATTTGTGCCAAGGTACCTTGGCTCTGTCCTTTGGTCTGTGTCCCCTCTGGTCTGTATTTACACAGGTACCTGGGCCCCGCCCTCTGGTCTGTATCAGGGGGCGCATATGTGGCATGGGAATGCGCCTTCTTCTGCGCATTCCTCGCGAGAGTCGAACACCTCATCCTTAAGGGTGAGGTTACTGCAGGTTTCGCGATGATAGTAAAACAGGCCATTGGTATCCTGTTGAATATAGTAATGCTCTTTTCGGACAATTCTGGCCGCACCCAGTGCAAAGCTGTTATATCTCATCCCCTGCAGGCCGGTTGGAATTCCCTGAAAAAATGCCAGAAACCCAATGTCCTCGATATTCCTATACCAGTCGCCATCTGAAATGGAGGGCGGACTGAACTGGTAAGTGATTCCATACCTTTTCGCAAATGTATTATGATTATTGATCGCATCATTGACATCCCACTTAATGGCTCCCACAACAGTACGCTTTCTGACCGCATCAAACAATTCGTCCTGCTGAATAATCTCATCCGGCACCTCTCCTTTAAGCTCGTGCTGCGTTCCTTCATAGAAACAATTTGAAGATGTGTCCAGTACCTTAACCTGCGAATCCAGCGTAAAAAGATACACATAGCCGTTATTTTCATAACCATATGTCTTTTTCGGCTTCCATACCATCTTTTCCTCTTTTTGGCCTTCGCTGTTTTTAAATTCTTCCATTGAACACACCCAGTAACCGTCGTAATCAACCAATACGATGACAGGAATGTACAGCGTCAGGTAGTCTTGCTCCGGTTCATTGCCCATCACATTGAAATTTGCAAACAGGGTATTGCAAAATGCAGCCAAAGCCTTATCCCTCGATATGCCGGCCTTACTGTAGGTGCCGCGTTCAACCATGGCTTCAGATGCATCTTCAACCGCCGCATCCAGATATCTGTCGATAACCATGTTTTTATAAGCAGTGTTTTGCAGGTTGTCGGTTTGTATGCGGAGTATCTGGATAAAGGGTAATATGATGATCACGAACAAAATGGAGATGTCAGTGACTTTCATCCCGTACCATTCCCCCATAATTCACAATGATTTTTCTAACCGGCAAATCGGTCATCAGAAGAAGCTCCTGAACCCGTGTCGCAATGGTCTTATTCTGATTAGTTACCTGAACTGAAAACAAGTCTCCCTTTGAAAGATAGTAATTGGTATCTGCAGGAGGCGGGTTCGCTGCAGGAAACAGCCTGTTCATAATCTCATCCGTATAGATGGCTTTATAGTTGTATCCGTAGTCATGTTGAAATGACGTATTGTCGACAGGATCTGAATAGACCGGATCAACACTGCCATGCCGGTGCTCCATTGTAATGGCATACCGATTGCCGGTTGTGGCTAGAACCTCTGAAAACTGGCGGTACATCACAGGTGTGATATAGCCAAGATTTCGCACTGAATCAACAAACTGAGCCGTCTCGTTCAGAACGAACACTCTGGTAATGTCATCCTGCCTTGTAAGCATGCTCTCGACAGGAAAGACATATAACAGCAGCACAGCCAATATTAACGCAAATACCTTACTGAGCGTCTCAGACATATCATTCACTGCCTATCTTTTTACATATTGAACCGATGTTACCTCTCCCGTGGGGTTAAACAGGTATCGCACCGAATACCAGGCCGTTTTGTCGATTGTGCTGAAATCAAATGCCTGGACATCTTCTGAGCATGAGATATAAACAGAATCAATAAAAATATCTGTCTCCAGACCGTTTTTAATGTTGCCGACAATTTCACTTCCCTGTACTTCTGTATTTTGGGCCTTTTGACCGGATGACTCGAACAGAGCCCCCCGGTCATTGATTCCACGATTGATAAGGCTTACCGTATCGGTACTGTCGCGATATAAAATAAAAAACAGAGAGAGTGCAGCAACAACCAAAAAAACTACCGAAGCGCTGGCAATTATTTTAGAGACATTCTCATCCATAGTTTACCACCCATAATAAAGCATTGAAAACCAAGCTTCCAGGTTATTCTTCCGATATATTATTTCTGTGTAAATACCAGTGCGACCACAGTGCCATTTTCATCTCTCACAAGGGATCCCAGGAATTTTCCGTTTGGATTAATGTACTCGAGATGAGATTCATCCATAGTATTCGATACGGTATTGGTGGATTTTGCGCCGACTGTGCCCACATTGCTTGCAATCGAAACATTATGGATATACCAGGTACCAGTGGCAACTTTTTTGGTTTTTACCTGAACTCCGATATATTCGTCCTTGAATTTGTTCATCACGTTCACGACTTCGCTGCCACTGTTCTCAATGCCGTCATACATGGTATACTGGGATTCCGACATTTCAGCATTGATCTGATCCAGCTTGCCAATAGCACTCTGTGCCGTGCTCTGACCCGATCGCATCAGTACAAAGCCGATAGATACCACAATGAGGGTGATCACAACCCCCGCTCCGATTAAAATAGCCTTCAATGAGTTTTCCATAATTGTTTTCTCCCTTCCTATATTCTTTCAGCCTTTTAAGAATCAAAAGGCACGGATTCATAAATAAAACGCTTAAAATACCCTGCCGATCTCCTCTGAAAAGTCCATAAGCTGTGCAGTACTGACCAGAATAAAGGGAAGCAGCAGATATAAGAATATCGTTGCGCCCAGGGGGATGAATGCGATAAATTTTCCCCACAGCCCTTTCCTGTTCACCAAAATTTCATTGTCCTGTTTTCTTTTTTCCTGATAATACTCCCGCTCAGTTTTCAGTTCATCAAAGGCGTGCTCGATGGTGATCTTGTCTGCGGCAGACTGAAGGTTTTCAATAATCCTGACAAAGGGCACATAGGGCTCATCCAGCGCAAGCTGCTCCAGTGCCTGCCTGTCACCGCACTCGTAATTGTTGATGCATTTGGCAATGGAGCTTTTAAAGATATCTGAAAACTGCTCCATCCAGTTCAGAATGTCCTCCACATGAATCCTCTCGATGTGGATCAGCATCAGGATGATCGTGTGGAACTGCATCACCTCATCTTCCATGTTCATCCTCTGGATACGCTCTCTGAAAAGGAGCATCCACCATGGAACCTGCCAGGCGATAATGGCCGCGAGGATTGCGAGCAGCAGCTCCCACCATTTGAAGGTTTGAGTGTTATAGATTTCAAGCTTGTTTAAAATGCGTTTCGCTGCAATGCCTGATTGCCGTGGATCGGTGTACTCCCCCGAATCTCGCAGCGCTTTTTCAATCTGTGAAAATGCAGTGTTCCGACCTCGGAAATGAAGAATGAATTTTCTGTCACTTTCAATGATCCTCATTTCAGCCTCTTCAGAGATCTGTCCATTGAACTGCGCCATCCAAAGGTCGCTGGACGTTGTTAACAAGTTTCGTCTTATGATGGCATGAACGTTTAAACAGATGACGATTGTCAGCAGGAAGCTGAATATTGCATACAGCGCTTTTTGAGCCAGAAACGCATTCACTCCGGTTTTAGCGCCGGTTCTTTTCAACAGGTTGTCAATTTTTTGTGCCCGTGTGTAATTCTTTTGAATCATACCTTCGATAAAGGCTCTGAAAAAGGGGATTTTCAACAGCCATTCTATCAGCTTTGTGTTTAACGGCGCATACCGTACATTGCTCTGCAGCCGACCAATCAACTGATATGCCGTGAAAACCAGCCCAAACAGGACAACCGTCGCGAGGAAGCCATAAGCCCCACGATAATACTCCGTCAGCTCTGGAATATTCGATATCGCCCAGTTCTCCAGCGGACGCAGCGTGAAGATTGGAAAAACCGAAATAACCGAAAGGCTTTGAAACAGGTAACCCAGCTTTTCTCGGCGCAGCAGCTCCATGTTGATCTCCTGCTTCAGATAATTCAAATTACTCAGAAAAACCGATTTGTCGTCCACAACCTTGTCACCAAAACGCTGAACCAGATAGCACATGGCGATAAAGGTTTTCATGAACTTGTTCGGGGCGGTTTCATTGTACTGTGAAACCGCATCGTCCATGTCACTAGAGGTTAGTACTTCGTATATGCGCCCTGCATGCTGTGAAATCTCATAGCCACATTCGGTAATACTGTCGTAAACGGCCTCATCCACCATTCCATGCTCGTGATAATGGTGCCTGACATTACCAAGAAAGCTTTTAAACTGCCTAAGCAGCTTATTATCCATTCTGTCGGTAAGTAAACGGATGATCTGGCTGTGCATCATGATGACCGTCATAACAGATATACACATAAAATAGAGGCTGTCGCTGCACAGCAGCAGAAAGATCAAAACCGCAAGGGTTATCCCCAATGAAATCAAAGTGAACCGCATGGTTTTCCTGCTGATGGTCCAGTCATCGGACAAATTCAGCAGTTCTATGCGCTTTCTGATCTTCTGCATGTACTTTTTCAGCGGAGGAAGTTTCTGAGCAAGGATATATAACGAATAGAGCAGATCTTTTCCAGATTTCCACTCTACCTTCAGGTTCGTCTTGCGAATTTGTTTAGAAAGCAGGATATAGGCTGCAGCTGTAGCAATGATGACTACAGCAAGCAGAAGCAGCAATAGGATGAGCAGACGAACCATGGTTTCATTCATATGATGTTACCTCCGAAAAGCTGTTTGCCGGGGCGCAGTAAATGGTTGCCATCGGAACCTGGTTCGCCTGAAGAAAAACAGCCATCAAGAAACGACTGAAATTCCATCCTTTCCTTCGGTGTAAGGTTTTGTTCTATCGATGCAATTTGTCCCTCGCTCAGCCTTCCAACACCCTTATAGCTACCATTCTCCCAAACCACGATATCTCTTGTCTCAAAGATCTTACGGTCAGTCATGCGGACAAAAAACTCACGCGCCGCAGTTAAGAATTCTGTATTTAATGCTTCACCACTTGCAGCAGTCAGCCTTGGATAACTGACGCTCTCTACCGGCAGGATCTCGGTAATTCTTTCAATATACCGATGTCCAGTGATATCCTTTGTGAGGTGAATATCGAAATTGATCACATCGGCCACCTGCTGTTCGGCAATTTTTTCATTGCTGAAGGCCCCGGTCTGCAACAGGTTATTGCGAAGTGCTTTCACCAGGTTTTCGGTGGTTTTCGCATGATGGGTGAACAGTGTGAACAGGCTTGCCACCTGTGCCATTTGAAGCATCCACGCACTGACCGGTGCCGTTGCCACCTCCCCGAGGATGTTCACGGTTCCGTCGGTCTTCTTTTGCAAATCCAACCCCTCCTGGCCTGAAATGGTGGGGGTTTCCCGGAAGGTTAAAATGTTTCGTTCAGGGTAGATCTTCCGAAGGTGCAGTTCAAAGGCCAGCTCTTGAATTCTCAGCGTAAAGGCCGGACTGATATATTTGATGATCGCCATTAAAAGCGTGGTTTTCCCCGTACCCTGTGATCCGGTGACGGCAGTGACGCGGCACCCTTTCACAAGCCATTTAATCAGCCCGATAGGGATTTCTTTCCCTTTGTCGGTGATAAGCTCTTCTGTCTCGGCTTTTTCAATGGAATCAAACTTTCTGACAAAAAAGGCCCAGGACTCTGCAAAGGGTGGCCTGACAACCACCACGCGGCTGCCATCCTTCATTTCATTCACCTTGTAGCCATTGCTTTCACTTAGCTGCCCTGGATAGTTGTAACGGTAAATGTTCTTACATACACGAATCAATTCTGATTCGCTGCCAAAGCTTAAAAAGGAAAGATGGATGGTTTTTCCCTTAAAGAACACCCAGATGGAATCATGGCTGGACGGAAGTGATGACACAATCGAGATGCCCACCGACAGGTCCACCTCTTCGTGGAAGGTGGACGGAATGCCGGATACCCCGCCTGAAACACCATCTATGCGCATATCTCGTATCTCATCGATCACACCATAGCCCTTATACAGCTGATAAACCCTTTGTGCAATAATGTTCAGCTTGTCCTCAAAACAATGCAGGTACTGCTTTACGGCAAAAATGCGTTCAATATCGTCTGCGGTTACCTTGAAGGAAACCCCATCAGCAGTCATGACAGGCTTGTCCAGGTGGTTTTCAAGGATCAGTGTCTCCATAGCCCTGTAGCCGTGAACCTTTTTGAAATGGTACAGCAGGATTTCAAATTTATCCTGCACTGTCAGCTTATCCGGGTTGTCAAAGCTGATAATGTGATGGATGTTTCCCTCATTGACGTTGTAAGACTTCACAAGGATATCCTTAATAAAATCACGGATATAGTTTTTGGCGTTCATATCCCCATAGGTGCAGGTTTTTAACGCTTTTCGCAGCTGGTTTCTGTTGTGAACCCGCTTGTCGAATTCCTCCCGGGTGATGTTCATCTCATACAGGTTCGTTTTCAGAATGTCATTAAAGGCTTCCCGGACGAAAAGAAGGATGGCCGCCAGGGTGTACCGATCCTCGTCAGTTTCGTATCGTTCTGGTTGAGCGCGGTTCATCCTGTAGTACAACAGAAAAAATCCAAAAAGACAAACAAGAATCAGGACAATCACAAACTCATTCATGTGCGTTACCTGCCTGTACCTTTTTTATTTCCGTTTGCATGCCAAGCCGCGCCATGATGGCTTCTGCAGTCTCCCGAACCCCCTGGATAAAGGGAAAGTGCGGATCATCCCTTTCCACAGTCAGGTTCTTCATGAAAAAATCAACCACCCGGCTTTCGGCACAGGCATCAGCAAAGCTAATATCATAGGGTATGGCCAGAACCTGTGCACTTGCAGCTTTTTTTCTGATAGCCTTCAGGTTGAAGCGTGAATTGGCATCATACTTTCCTAGTAAAATCATCATTTTGTCCTGATAGTCCATGCTCCCCTCCAGAAAATCCTCTAAAATATGAACGTTCTGGCTAAGATTTACGACAATCAAATCCGATTGCTCCAATATTTTCGCAGAAATTTCGTTATCCCCGGGTGCGGTATCAATCATAACAAGGTCATAATTATCGGATGCTGACTGTAAAATCGTCCCTATCACGTTTTTCAGATTGCTGAAAAAAATCTCCCGGTTTGTGTTACGGGTTCCGAAAAGAAGATCCAGCTTGTTTTTCAGAATCGTTGTGGAAAAGCCAGCGATCACATCCCTGTCCACCCGGTTGAAGCGCACAAAGCGGCTGAGGGCATCTATGCCCGTATCTGACAGGTCGGCCAATTCATTACGCAAATACCGTTTCTCAATAAAGGCCGATTCCAACGAGCTCCTGTCAAAATGGGTATGAGTGATCAGGACGCGCAGACGGTATTCCAGGGCTGTTAAAACGGCAACGGCCGCCATGTTTTGTGTGGTTCCCAGCTGATGGGAATTGCTCCAAAATGATACCTGCACTTGTTCAACCTCCGTGCTGTGCTTTTTTGAACGCTTTTACTGCAGCCCTTCTCTCGAAACCTAAAAGCTCGACCACTACTTCCAGCAGCATGCTTTTATAGCTTTCTGTTATTTTTGTAAAATGGAAAATATCATCATACTGGCAAAGAAGCCTTTGGCTGTATTCAGCCTCATCAAATGAAAGCTCATATTTCGCCAGCAGGTTTGTATGCTGTGCAGCCTGCAGCAGTGAATCAATATATCTGGGCCTGATTTTACCCGGAACAATATCTCGAATGATGCGTATACTGTCTGTTGGAGACTGAAGATGCTCCAAAAAAGACGCCAGGGGCACGGCATGATGCCGCTGCAGGTCGGTAACAATAAACAGTGTTCTTAATTCGCTCACGCTTTCAATAGCTTTTCTGTTTACGCCATAATCCAGCAAGACCACTGAGTGGTTCTTTTCTGTCATGTCTGTGAAGCTGTTATCACTACAGTTCAGAAAAACTTCCACCCCTCTGTAGTCTAGCCTGTCTTCCAAATATATGCCTGCAGGCACTGACATACGTAAATCCTGTTCTCCCGACAGATCAACAATGGCAACCCTTTCGCCAAGGCAGGTGAGGATTCTGGCCATATACAGGATGATATCGGTTTTACAAAAACCGGTAAAACCAAGCCGTGTGCATTTTTCAGGCATCATTGACCCTCCGGTAGTATTTTCTTTTATATCAACAGGCATTCAGGTGCCTGTCTGTATTCCCATGCGTATGACCGATGTCCGCTTTGTCGATTACTCTAGGATACTAATTGAATGCTTCGTCAGTCTTCTCTTCTGAACCTGTATCCTGATTCAACCCTTCCCGTTGCTGTTTTTCCTGCACCGCTTTGTTCAGCTCTGCATTCTTTGCCGCTTCAACGGAATTGGAGATCTCTTCACCAACACCAGCTGAAACCTTTGTCACCTGGTCCAGGGTCATGGCCTGCAGATTGCTTTCAAGCATTGCCCTTGCCTCCCTTGCCAGCAAATCGGATGCCTTTTTCAGAATGTTGGGATCAGTTCGCATCAGAGCAAGCACATCCGGGTTGGGTGGATAGAATGGTGTTGCCGCAGCCTGTGTTTCAGGCAGAACATAGGTTGCCGCGTAAAGCTTTGTTCCCGGATGAAGATATGCGTCGATGATGGCACTGGAGATCAAATGGATTTCGGTTTCATCCAGCCACAGCCAAAGGATATTGCCTGCGGCTTCCAGGGCTTTCACCTGTTTTTTGCTTAATACGATGTAGTTTTCACCGTTTGGAAAAACAATGCGGATATCAACAAACTCCCCTGCATGCTGATCAGTCTGCAGTAAGAACATGTTGAATTCAACCTTGCGCAGGTCGTTGCCCGGAAGCTCTTCGGTAGCAGAAGCCTTCGTTACCGGAATGCCCTTTGGCAGCTTCGCAACGCTGGTTTTGCCCATATCGGATTCATCAAGCCAATGATCCTGGCTGACCTCCATTTTCATGCCAACCTGCTCGAAAAGCTCCGGTGAAAGCATGGTTCCATACTCAATATCCTGCTTTGGTATAAAAACCTGGCGGTCAAGTTGATACAGCTGAAACCGGTATTGACCGATTTCTTCATCGTGATGGGCCTGAACTTCTTCCATCTTCATCTGATACAAATAATATAAACCGCCTGAAAGGAGCACGATAAGGATAATAAACAATAAAACTCTTAGAAAGGCAGCAGGTAATTTACTCTTCTTTTTTAGAAAGGCCATTTAACTCGTCCTCCTCTTACCGGTATAATTCATTTTGGAATCAGCCCGAAACAGTTTTTCATATATCAATTCCAGTGCATGACTTTCCTCCTGACCCAATTTCCAGGGGTTAATGGCATATGGAATGGTGAGCATATTGGAAAGATGATAATAGGTTTGAATGATGCGAATGGATTTGAGATTTTGGAATGGAAAGCATAAGTAAGTGTTCATGCTCTTTACCAAAGTATTATGGCTGCGCAGAAAATCACCCAGCAACCCCAACTTCCAGTCAGCACCCGGGGCAAAGATCAGCCTCACATCGCTGCGCTGTGACATCACAGAAACATAATCACTATGAACACCATAATCTACCAGGATGTATTCATATTCAGACCTTTTAAAACCATCGATTTCCTCTTTTCGCATGGATGGGTAGATGGACAGACCATGAACCTGAAAGAAACCGCTTCTTTGAACATGCGTCTCTTTTTCAACCAACTTGCACAATGCCATGGCATCACGGTTTTCACCGTATTCCAGTACAGCGGTTCGAAACCCCTGGTTTTTCAGCCATATCCCAAAAAGCAGGCAAAAGTGGGTCACGCCGATACCGCTTTGAATGCCTGAAACACTGATTTCAACAGCATTCTTTCCCATTGCTGCAGGTGCCGGTTCAAACCTTTGAGCTTCTGCCCTAAGAGCCTTCCTGATCTCAGCAATATCCCCGTATCGTTCCCCGGGATTCACAGAAACACAACGCAGTATAACCGATGCAAACTGCTGGGATACACCCGCCAGCCCCAGAATTTGTTCCCTCTGGGATTCAGCACATTGCAGCGGATGCTTTCCGGTAACCAGATGAAACAGGGTCATACCGAAATTAAAAATATCGGTGCGGATATCAGTTTGCGCTGCGCCATACTGTTCCGGGGCAGCATATCCGGGTGTTCCCAGGTATATCGTGTCGTCGGAGTTCTCCTGCTTGAACAGCCTTGCCGTACCAAAATCGATCATTTTAATGGTATCATCCGCCAGCAGCATCAGGTTGGATGGCTTCAGATCCCTGTAGATGATGGGCTCGGGTGAACAGCCGTGCAGATAGTTCAGTGCATCCAGGATCTGCTCGGCCATATTGCGGGCTCGCTGTTCGTCAATGGGGCCATATTGCTCGAGGGCTTGCTGCAGAGTCATCCCCTCGAAATAATCAAAGACAAGGATAGTTGGCCCTTCCCCGGCGATCACATCGACCAATCTGGGGAAAGCCGGATGATTCAGGTTTCTGAGGATTTCAAGCTCGTTCAGCCCGCAATCCTCCATGGATGAAATAAACTTCAGAGCCCATGGTGTCTGCAAATGGATATGATATGCCTTATACACTTCCGCCGACCCGCCGGTTCCCAGCTTCTCGGTGA
>JAGOJH010000007.1 GCA_017995215.1 Thermoclostridium sp. | reverse complement strand
CTATTTACCTTGTCCTGCAGTTTGTTTTGTCAAAACTGCCACTTAAAATGTCCAACCTCTTTATGCTGATTCCGCGTCCTGACAAGAAACTTGTCTAAGCCACTGACAAGAAGGCTGTCTCGCAACATCATTACCGTTGCTTTTTCCTTCTTTAAACCATTGCATCGCTTCGGCTTTGTCTGGCTTTTCTAACATTCCTAAACAAAAAATATCTTCTTCGTTCATATTTTCACGCTCCTATTAAATATTGATAGCCGATAATTTATAGTGCCCCAACGAATTACTTAGCGGCCATGGACGGCCGCGGTAGCTCTCTTCGCCGCATTGAAGATAACGTTTTGCATTTGCGACGCCCGCCCGCTTACAGGAAGCCGCTTATGCCCGGGACCCTCTGGGTGGGCCAATGCGGCGACCGACTCGGTTAGCGGGCGGGTGTGGGCAGAAATGACCTCATGCCCAACTCACAGAGTCATTCTTCTTGCTTGCCCTTTATGCAAATGCGTTGTTATCGGATGCCGGGTGCCCCGTTATTCAGAGGGAAACAGGATGTTGCTCCATAAAAATTCATAATCACTACTCTATAACTATTTCATAAAGGTATTCGTTCAATTTTTTTCCAAGTAATATTTCTTTTACTGTACCGTCATGCCTAAATCCAATTTTTTCATAGAATCTTCTTGCATTGAGATTTCGTTCAAGCACCCATAGTGTGACCTTCTTATAATTTATGTTTTTCAGTTCATTAAGTCCCCAATTAATAAAGTATGTACCTATTCCCTTATTCCAATATTCTGGTAATAGATAGATACCCCAAATTTCGCCACAAGTGATATCTTGATCTTTATCTCTACATTTTCCAATACCCATTAAGCCAACCGCTTTGTTATCTACGTATATTAGTGCATCTTTTTCAAATTTTTCTGATAATGCCTTCTCGAAATATTTCTGTCGATTATCGGCATTTATACTATCCAATATTGTGTTCGGGACTATATTTTTATAAGCTATTTTCCAAGACCTGGAGTGAATTTCCCCCAGTACTTTAGCATCACTACTTTCGGCATATCGAATTTTATACATAAAACTCATCCCTTATCTATTATTTATTTTGCAGAATGCTTTACTTCAACAATGTGTTCTGCCATTTTGCCGCAGGATGCGGCATTCCTTGCACCCGGTTTCCGATAACTTCTTTTTCACGACATTGTTTCGCATTAATCACCTACAGTGGTGTGATCTGCGACGTATGTCGTATATTTACTTTATAGTATCCCTTAATTTGGATATCGTCAAGTTCAAAGCTAGAGAATGCTATAACGGTGGATGACCATCATAAACACTTCAACAAGCATTTTCCGACTATTGGGTATTAAAATGAAAACAGAGGCTTAAAAGCTCTCGAGCCATTTTAGTTTTTGAAGCAATATATTGATGAATCAGGTTAAGCCCTCAGCATCCTCCTGGTTAAACCTGGCTTTCACCGGACTGTCTATATCAAGCACACCAAGCAGTTTTCCGTCAAGAAGCATGGGCAGTACGATTTCAGATTGTGATTCGCTGTCACAGGCAATATGACCCGGGAACAGGTTCACATCTTCAAAGTGCTCAGCCTTTTATAAACATTTATAAATTTTTCTTGACTCTACACCTGCGTCATGGTTTATTCTCAGCTTAATCACTCTGATTGCGCAAATTCAGAAATCATCTTTTAAACTGAGGTGGGTTATGGAGAACTTCAATTGTGATTCCTATTGCGGTATTTACTGTGACGCCTGTGATATAATGCAGGCCTATAAAACCGGCAAAAAACACAAGCTATCTTCCTTCTGGGATGAAAAGACAATCCAAAAGTATCATTCGGCTATTGGCAATGACATTTCTGCCCAATCCCGCGCCATTCATTGCAACGGATGCAAGTCGGATTCACTGTTTGTGAACTGCGCCTTCTGCAAGATCAGGGAATGTGCCCAAAGCAAACAGATTGAACATTGCAGTGAATGCAGTGACTACCCCTGTGCTCTTCACGGCAACAGCCAACAGGCTCAGGCTGTTTTGCCCCATTTGAAGGAAAACCAGCCGAACATGGCGCAAATCCAAAAAATCGGAACCGAACAATGGATCACTGAACAAAAAAAACGTTGGCAATGCCCACAATGCAAAGCGACCTTCTCGTGGTACAGTACCCGCTGTATTCAATGCGGAACAAAGCTGAAGGGCAGAACCTACCGTTTCTCGCCGCTACAGGCCATGCTACTGAAATCAAGCTTCACCGTGGGACCCGGGGCAAAGAAAAAGTAAATGGAGGTACTGCGATGTGTTTTTTCAGCATTCTATATGAAACTCCTGAGGATAAGCCCGTAGTTGAATGCAGCATTCAACCGGATTTTTTCAGTGATCTGAATCTGGATCAAATCGTCAGCAGAATTGTTGATGGAAGCGAAGAGTATCAATTGGAGCCTTTCTTTTATCAACCGCTCACGAGTATATCTGCTATCCGCTACCGCCAGGAGGTCCTGCAGGATCTTCAGAGCATGGAACTTCTCGAGCATATGACCGCTTTCTCCCAGGGCATGCGAAAGGTTCACGAGTATCTTCAGTTCAGCTGCGACGTTCACAATCAGCATCAGCGGAGGAAGTGGCTGCTTGATGCCGCCTGTCTTTACTGCGAGGTGCTCCAAAGTCTGAAGCAGTATCTGGCGCAGTCGGAGTATGCCTCAAAAGGGCTGAAGCTGTTTTATAGCTGGTTATCAGGATATATTCAGTCAGAGGCCTTTGCATTGCTGGAAGCTGAAACCACCGCCGTGCTTCAGGAATTCGACTCCATTCATTATGCGATTGAGGTTGAGACCAATAAGGTCAGCATCTTACCCGACCTCAGTCAAATGGATTTTACCGCAGAGCTGCTAAGAACCTTTGAGAGCTTTTCCAGCCCTGTATGCGATGATGAAATTCACCTGTTTTCAAATCTCGAAATGTGCGTGCTGGAAACCAAAATGGCGGAAATCCTGATGAAGATGCATCCGAAAAGCTTTGAACACCTTGAACTCTTTGCTGCCCGGCATAATGGTTTTTTACATGAAGCCGTTTCAGTCTTTGAGCGTGAACTTCAGTTTTATCTGAGCATTCTGAGCTATATCTCCGATCTGGAGAAAAAGGGTTTCCAATTCTGCATTCCGCATTTCGCACAAGGGAAACAGCTGAAGGTTACCTGTGGATATGATCTGTCTTTAGCCGGCAAGGTACAGCATGCTGATGCAGTCATTGCCAATGACTATGAGCTGACAGGGAGCGAACGCATTTTTGTGCTAAGTGGCCCGAATCAGGGCGGTAAGACTACCTTTGCCAGAGCTTTCGGGCAAACACTTTTTCTTGCCGGGCTCGGCTGCCCTGTTCCTGCCCGGAGCGCAGAGCTGTTTCTTTCCGATCGTTTTTTCACACACTTTTCCCGTGAGGAGAACCCCGAAGCGAATACCGGCCGGCTGAAGGATGATATTGTCCGGATGAAAGCGATTCTTAAGCAATGCACAAGCAGCAGCATGCTTATCATCAACGAGCTTTTTTCCTCAACGACCTCGCTGGATGCCTATACCATGGGAAAGAGAGTATTGGAGGCTTTTCTCGCAAAGGACTGCGTTGTATTGTACATTACACATATTCATGAGCTGGCGGAAATCAGTCCGGAAACAGTAAGCATGACAGCGCAGGTGGATGAAGCCGAAAGCGCGGTGAAGCGCACCTACCACATTCGAAGGCAGCGTCCGGACGGACGCGCCTATGCCAATACCATCGCTGAAAAGTATCACCTCACCTATCAGGAGATCAAGGAGCGGATCAAGCATGAAGGTTCATTTGCTATATGAAAATGAAGAAAAAAGGCCTAAGCCCGCAGCGAATGAAAAGGAAATTCTTCAGGATCTGAACCTGGAGGTTCTGCTTGCGAAGATGTCACAGAACAATTCTTTTTTATACGATACTGTCAAAAGCGTGATTCTATCAGGGGTAGGCGATATCGGTACGATTGTGTACCGTCAGGAGATTTTAAAAGATTTCATTAAAAACCCCGCTGCGATTCGCGAAATTTATGAGATTGCGGCAAGTGCCGTTAACGATGCCATTCGTTACCGGGAATATACCCAACCCAATTATGCCCGCGTTGTCCCTGTATCCGTCAGGGTATTCAAATCGGTCGGCTTATTGGAGCTTTTGGTCCAAAGGGCTGAAAAGCTTAAAAACCTGGTGCTTCCGCTGGAGAAAAGCTTTCAGTCCACAGGTCTTGTATCTTTCTGCGGCAGAATTCAAAAGACCTTCCCGGACTCCTTCTTCCCCCGTGTTCAAAAGAACATCGCTGATCTAAATTATCTTGGCGAGGGCGGGAGGCTGGTTCTCGGCGTAAAGCCGGGCAAGGGGCTGAAAGGATCAGATTATGTCTTAAGGGATATGTCGCGGACGGATCAGCTCAAAACCCGGAAGCCAGCCAAAGGAACGCAGTGGAATGAAATCGAGCTGAGTAATTATTCCCTTGCCGCGGCAGCAAGAGAGATTGAAGATGCCGGCTTAATCAAGATCCTGCGGCTTGTCAATCATTACACCTCGACTTTGTTGCGCTTCTTCGAAACATTACAGTTTGAAACCGGCTTTTATGATGGCTGTGTTCATCTTTACCAGACGCTCGTGGAAATGGGTGTCCCCTTTTCCTTTCCCCATCCCGTTACCCTCGGAGAAAAGCAGCTCTGCTTTCAGGGTTTGTATGATCTCAGCCTGGCACTAAACGAAAGAAAAACACCTGTACAAAATGATCTGAATGCCACAGCGAAAAAGCTGATTGTGATCACCGGGGCAAATCAGGGAGGAAAATCCACCTGGCTGCGCAGCATCGGTCAGGCACAGCTGATGATGCAATGTGGAATGTTCGTTGCGGCAGAAAGCTTTCAATCAGGTTTATGTGACAGGCTTTTTACGCACTTTACAAGGGAGGAAGACATTCGCATGAACAGCGGCAAGCTCGATGAAGAGCTGGTCAGAATGGAACGCACCACCAAGGATATCACGCCTTCTTCGCTGTTACTTATGAATGAATCCTTCGCTTCCACCACTGAAAGGGAGGGCTCCAAAATCGCCCGTGATATCACCACCGCCTTAACAGAAGCAGGCATGAGGATCCTGTTCGTCACGCACCTGTATGATTTCGCCCGGGCTGCTTATGATGAGCAATGGGAAAGCACGCTGTTCCTTCGTGCGGGAAGAAACAGCGACGCAAGCCGTTCCTTCTTGATTCAGGAGGGTGAACCACTCAGTACAAGCTATGGCGAAGATCTGTTCAACAGTATGATTGCGGGCTGAAGTTGTGTATAATGGAGTAAGTTAGTTGTACAAAAATAGACTTCCGGCGTCGGATCGATTCGCAGCGCGTTCGGAAATCGCAGGCCTCTTCGTTCATTTTTAAGTTCGAATTCATTCAGAGGTGATGGCATGGAAACCTATTTCAGAATTGGTGAGATCGCCGAAATGTTTGATATATCGGTCAGAGCGCTGCATCTGTATGACAAAATGGGGTTGTTTCAGCCCGAATACTGCGATGAGGGCACCGGCTACCGTTATTATTCCCCCGATCAGATTTACACGCTTAACACAATACTGGGCTTTAAAAGGCTCGGTCTGTCACTTGCGGAGATCAAATCAATTTTTGACGATCAACTGGATCCTGAAAAGCTTGTGGCGTTACTCAGGGAAAAAATCCGAAATTATCAAAGCCAGATGGATATTATCACATACAATATTGAAAACATGGAACGCATCATCGGCGCTGTAGAGGAATTCGGGCAGCGGCATGACAGGGATCCCGAAGGGAGCGAGCAGGAACGTGCCTTAAAGCTTTCACGTATCGCGTGCCTTGAAAATCTGAAACTGGAACAGTTTTTCGCAGAAATCCTGTGGCTATGATAAAAATGAAGACGCTGTCAAGGGGACGGTTCGAGAAGCGCCAGAAGTTGTTATTCCAAATGTAAATATTTCATTTCAACAAATGCAAGGTATTGAAGCAGTAAAAGCATATGCATCAAACTTGCAAAATCCAATCGAAATAATTATTAGGATTGTTACAGGTCAATGATGATTGTGAGTATGTTTGGAGGTTTTAATGTTATCATTCGGAGATGTTTTCATGGATTCCAAAAGAAACTTATTACTTATACCACTTTGGAGAGAGAATGGAGGACCAGGAAGATTTTCTAACAAATTTGTTAAATTGGAATCAGGATATTCTTATGAGGAACTGGGGACATATATCAATAATTTGTTATCTATAAGCAGAGAGAATGTTCCGGAAGATAAGAATCAGAAGGTATTTGAATTAGCTACAGGAATAAAAAGCTGGTCTGCATTTGCTAAAAAGTATCAGCTTGTTAGTGTTGTATTGACTGAGGAGTATTATAGAGTATCAAAACAACCAAGAAAAAAAGACAATTCTTTTGGGTTGGATAAGGACGAAGTTGATAAGTATACGTTAATGCTTCCTATAAATACTCAAGTTAGTGAATTGGGAAGAAAAGTATTAGAAGCATTTGATTTGAAGTAAATTTTTTGTTATGTTGAAACATGGAGTAAGTCGAAATGTCATAGATTACGGCAACAAAAAGTCAGAGAATTCGGCAATCAAATGTCATGGATTTCGGCAACAAAAGTAAGAATTTTACCGAGATCAACTCCTAAAAGTGATAAGATATTATCCATCTTATCCCAAAGGAGGATATTGGATTGGAGGATTTTCAGATGTTTTCAAGCATCCAAGAACAGAAAGCCCTCGGGTATACCAAAGAATCGGTAACCCGACACCTGGGACTTGCCTGGCGGACAAAAACGTTTCAGCCCGGATATCCTTAGTGAGGTTAACGAAAGAATAGCTGCTATTGCCATTAAAAATGAAAACAAAGATGATAATAATCAGATGGGGTCACCAAGTTCTTCGGGAAGCCATGATGGGCCCGAGGAGGATGAAGGTGTTAATTGTAAAAAATCCGGCAAGATAATTTTGGATGCAACCTGTACACCGGCTAACATCCAATATCCTACAGATGCAAGATTATTGAATGAAGCCAGAGAGAAACTTTAGGAGATCATTAATATTCTTCATGAACCAGAAAAGGAGATATAAAGAAAAACGTAGATTCTATCCGGAAGCTGTTTTAGCAGATAAAATATATAGGACACGGGAGAACGATAAAAAACTGTTAGAATTAAGAAAATACATTGAGAAACAGCAATACCAGCCTTACAAGAAGACAACATTTAAAATATATTAGAACAGAGGGAAAGATAATGAGCAGGATTCATGTAAAAACAGAACAGAAACGCTTTGACACTGCATCGGATTTATACGGTATATTCTTTGAGGACATCAGCCACGCGGGAGACGGAGGCTTATATCCGGAAATGCTCAGAAACAGGTCGTTCGAGGATTCTCTGATCCCGGAGGGCTGTACAACACCGGATTCAGGAAAGACCTTTGTTTCTCCGACCGGATGGATTGACGAGTTCAACAACGGTGAGGGCATGACCGACTGGGTCACCAGGGGAAAGCTTAAAGCTACACCCGTCCCTGCCTGGTACTGCGATAACGCGGAGATAGAACTTGATGCTACAGATACACTGAATGTCAACCGGAAGGTATCGCTGAAGGCCAGCTTTCGTAAGAATGGAAGCATAAGGAATATCGGGTATGCCGGAGTTCCGCAGGAAGAGGGAAGAAGCTATCATTTTTACATGTTTGCAAAAGCTTCAGAAAGGGTCACGCTCGAATTATCTGTTATACGCACAGAGTTAGTAGAGGACGTGAATACAGCAGATGGTTCGGCTTATGAGAAACAGGAGCTTTCTAAAGCTTCGATTGAGGTTAATAACCCGGAATGGACCAGGTATGACGCTGTTCTTACTTCTGCGGCAACGACAGGAACGGCTGAGTTCGTGATTACTGCTCCTGATGGTGGTGATGTTACTTTTGGATTTATGTCGCTGATGCCTTCCGATACATTTATGAATCATGGCCTCAGAAAGGACCTGGTTATGAAGCTTCAGGAGATGAAGCCTGCGTTCCTGAGGTTTCCGGGAGGGTGTATCGTAGAAGGCTTCACGATGGAGACTGCGATGTTCTTCAGGAAAACAGTCGGACCGGTGTGGGAACGCCCAAGTCACTGGCTCCTGTGGCATTATCGCACGACCAACGGACTGGGGTTTCATGAATATCTGCAGCTCTGTGAGGACCTGAACCTACAGGCTCTTTATGTGTGCAACTGCGGCATGACCTGTCAGGGCCGCGGTCCATATTACTTTAACGATAAGGAAATGGAGGATATCACACAGGATACACTTGATGCCCTGGAATATGCGATGGGACCTGCCAACTCCAGGTGGGGCGGTCTGCGTGCACGTATGGGACATCCGGCTCCTTTTTCCATTAAGTATCTGGAGATAGGCAACGAGAACAGCGGTCCTGAATATGAGAGCCGATATGAGCTGATTCGCAAGGCCGTCCTTAACAAATACCCTGATATGCTCATCCTCTCCAATGACCGCAGTGAGAGGACGAAGTGCGATATTGTTGATGATCATTACTACAACATGCCTGAGTTCTACGCTGAGAAGGTTGGCATCTATGATGATTATGACCGTACAAAGCCGGATGTTTTTGTCGGGGAGTTTGCTGTTAACCAGACGTACGAGGGACAGCTTCGTGCAGCTGTCTCAGAGGCCATGTTCATGGTTGGGTTCGAGCGCAATCAGGATAAAGTGAAGCTATGCTCATATGCCCCGCTCTTTGAGCATGTACATTTTTACTCGTGGTACCCAAATCTTCTGATTTACGACAATTACAGAAGCTATGGCATTCCAAGCTACTATGTGTTTAAGCTGTTTAGTAAGAACCGGGGAGAGAAGGTAATTGCTTCTGATGAGGAGGTTGGGAAAATTTATCGTGAGCTTCACGGGCTTCCGATCATTACCGGTGATTTCGGAGCTAAATACCGGAACGCAAGGCTTAATGGAATCGAAGCAAAACCCTATAAGAATATCTTCGGTAAGGCTATTGATACGGATGACTGCAAAATGGTGGTCGAGGACGAAGACAATGAGATGTCACGCAAAAAACCTCCATTTAAGGTAAATTCGGTAGTAGCACTCGGAACCGATGCTGATGTTGGTAAAAGAGAATATGAATTTGAAGCGGAGCTCTATATGGAGAAAGGGCAGGAGACCGGTGTAGGAATGCTTTGCGCACCGAAGCCCTTCAGCTTCTATGACCGTATGAACCCGAACCCGAGGGATAAGTGGATGCTATTTAACCTTGAGCCGTTAAGGTGGATGTTCAGGGATGGTCAGGCTACGCTTATGCGAGGTGCCTTCAGGCTTGAGCCTGTTGCTGAGCCGGTCAGCGTGAACGTGCGGTATGGAGAATTTAATAAGGTTCATTATGTATTAAGATATACCGAGGTTGATTTGTATCTGAACGACGAACTGATTCAGACAGTAGAACTCCCGAACTATCCTTCCATGTGCTCTGTATGTACGGATTCCGATGAAGAGGTTATCATAAAAATTGTCAATTTCTCTGAAAATGAAGATGATGTTCAGATTACCCTGGACTGTGACGTGGAGTCAGAATACAAGGTGGAATATCTTACAGGAGAAGCTGATGCAGAGAACACTCTCACGGATCCGGAGCATGTATGTGACAGACAGGAGATCAGAATGGGCGCAGGCAGAGAGTTTGTATTTAATGCGGCACCGTTATCCGTGAATGTACTGATTTTAAAGAAAAATCCTCGCTGATACCCTTAATGCAGCTAATCAGATTTTTCGGAAGTAATCAATGGTGAGAATAACATTTGAACAAGTGGAGGTTAATGTTTTATGGAGATTAAGGAATACCGAAACTTTAACCACGTTGAGATTGTTAATTTGTATAAAAGCGTCGGATGGATGAACTATGTAAAACTCCAAGATATGCTTAAAAAGGCATACGAGAATTCTTTATGTGTCTTAGCTGCATACAAGGATGATAAACTGGTTGGAATAATCCGTGCTGTTGGAGACGGTGTGTCAATCGTTTTTATACAGGATATCATAGTATTACCTCAATATCAGCGCCAGGGAATCGGAACGATGCTTCTGAAAGCTATTATGGAAAAATACCAATCCGTATATCAAATGGAACTCTTTACAGACAATACAGAAAAAACTGTGTCATTTTATAAATCGGTGGGATTTAAGCCCGCAAACGAAATCGGATGCCTGTCTTTTATTCGTATGTGAGCTCCTGTGAAGGCTTGAGACCCACAAGAGGAATAGCAGAGAAAATTGGTATTTCCAGACAACTTATGCAAAATGGGAAAAGGGAGAAAGTATTCCAGATGTGGAGCTGAAACAGTCGTACTACTGGAGTGGAAATAGAGAGAGGATGTCAAGAGAGAACCGTCCCCTTGACAAAAATATGGGTCATAGTGATTATAAATAACAAATGATGGGTATATCAATATAAAGAAAGGGGGATAGTCTATGGCAAAAGAAAGAATCAATATTGACGAAATCAAACTAAGCAATGGGAAAAAAGTGGAAGAGTTTACAGATGAAGAACTTAACGAAGTAGTCGGTGGAGCCACAACTATGTTCCCACCTCAAAGGCCTTGGACGTGTCAGTGTGGACATTATAATGATACTACGGAATATGATGAGGGCAGAAACAGACATGTGTTTGTTCGACACTGCGTTATATGCGGTCAGCCAAGGCATAAGTAAAACCAAAAAAATAAAACAAGGCACTCTACACCAGAAAGAAGTCGGCGCTGCGATGGCCGCTTCCATGGCTGCTAACGGAACCGCTGCTGTCTCCGCAGCCAAGGCTCGGACCAATATGACCGTCGGCGCTGCTTCATTTTGCTGATTTTCATGATGACTTTTGTACCATTCGAAGGGAAATGATTGCGGAAAAACTCATGGAATGAGGAAAAAGAATATATTGGAAAAATTAAAACAGAAATACTGTAGTTTAAGAAGCGGCAGGGGATTGTGGTCCCCTGCCGCTTGATGCTTATATATGAACTCAATTAAATGTAGCACAACGAAAAGATATCGGCGGTAATAGCAAGCGTATTGAAATTGATTCCGAAACCGCCCGGAGTAAAGCCTAAAACATTGGAATAACGGCGCCTTCGTAGGTATCTTCGATGTATTTCTTTACCTTGTCGCTCTTTAAGGCTTTTACCAGAGCTTGCACGGCCGCGTTGTTTTCATTGCCTTCTTTTACAACAAGGATATTCGCATAGGTCTTTGCCGCTTCGGACTCCTTGTCCTCCACAGCGAGAGCGTCGGTGCCCACCTTCAGACCCGCCTGGATGGCATAGTTTCCGTTGATAACGCCCAGATCCACGTCCTGGAGCGCGCGCGCGATCTGTGCTGCCTCAATTTCACGGATGTCAAGGTTTTTCGGATTTTCAGCGATATCAAGGATGGTTGCGGTCAGGCCTACGCCTTCCTTCAGCTTGATTAGCCCCTGAGCCTGCAGCAGCAGAAGGGCCCTGGCTTCATTGGTGCCATCGTTTGGAACAGCGATAATCGCGCCGTCTTTAAGGGCGTCCATGGATGTGGTCTTGCCAGGATAAATGCCAAAGGGCTCGTAGTGAATAGCGGCAACTGAAACAAGATGTGTGTTTTTCTCTGCATTAAAATCGGTGAGGTACGGCTGATGCTGGAAATAGTTTGCAAGCAGCTCGCCGTTTTCTGTTGCTGTGTTTGGAAGTACATAATCGTTGTATTCAACGATCTCAAGTGTTATTCCATCCGCAGCAAGAATCTCCTTTGCAACTTTTAGTATTTCGGCATGGGGTGTGACACTGGCGCCGACCTTCAGGCTTTTATCGCCGCCGGTTTTTCCGCAGCCTGTCAGTATCAGGGCAAAGGTGGCAATGGTCAATAAAACAGCTGTCAATTTTTTCATCGTTCTTTCTCTCCTTCTATTTATTTGATTGGTCTAAACCATGATCTATGAATGAATGTTAGATTTCTCAAGTATAATCTGGTGTGCTGCGGTAATTTCCCGTTTTCCTAACCGGTCTTTACAAACCCAAAACGTATTATTTAATTCTTTTATCGCTCATTTTGGCAAATCTCATGCCCAGCTCCTGAAATACCTGAACGATGATGACCAGAAGAACCACTGTCAAAAGCATCACATCGTCCTGATACCGGTAGTATCCGTAATTGATCGCAATCGCACCGAGGCCGCCGCCACCAACAAAGCCTGCCATTGCTGAATATCCGAGGATCGTTGTCACTGCGATGGCCGCTCCGAGTATCAAAGATGGTTTCGCTTCGGGAAGCAGCACCTTATAAATAATTTGAAAGGTCGAGCTGCCCATGGACTGAGCGGCTTCAATCACACCGGCGTCCACCTCCTTCAGCGAGGATTCAACCATTCTTGCAATGAACGGCGAGGCTCCGACCACAAGCGGTACGATGGTTGCCGTGGAACCGATGGTCGTCCCGACAACAGCCCGTGTGAAAGGCAAAATAGCGACGAGCAGGATCAGGAAAGGTACGGAACGCAGAAAATTGATTATAAAGCCCAAAACGTTGTTGAAGCCTGGCTTTTTAAGAATACCGTTTTTGTCTGTCACATACAGAAGTACGCCCAGAGGCAGTCCAAAGAAATAGGAGAGAGCTGTCGATACAAGGGTCATATAAAGTGATTCGGCAATGCCGGTGCCAAGTAACTCAAACATTCAACTCCTCCTCCTTAAAATGGATTTCCTTATCTCCGAGAAAATTTAGTACCCGTGCCACGGAGTTCTCGTCGGCAGGGAGTTGGATCAGCATTTCCCCGTAAGCCATACCGTCCACAGTTTTTGTGTTTGCAAACAGGATATTTACCGCGGTTTTACACTCCAGCGCGATGTTTGAAATAATGGGCTCCAATGCTGAGCTGCCGTCGAAAATCAGACGCAGACAGCGATTGCCGGTAATTGCGGAGATAGCATTTCCCTTCGGCAGAATTAGCTGCTTTGCAATATCGGAACGCGGGCGCAGAAAAATTTCACGAACGTCACCAACCTCAACAATCCTGCTTTGATCAATGACTGCCACGCGATGACAGATCTGTTCGATGACCTGCATTTCATGAGTGATAATGACGATTGTGACGCCGAGCTTTTGGTTGATACTGCGCAGCAGTTCTAAAATGGAGCGAGTGGTATTTGGATCCAGTGCGCTGGTAACCTCATCACACAGCAGCACCTTCGGATCGGTAGATAACGCTCTTGCAATGGCTACACGCTGCTTCTGGCCTCCGGAAAGTTGTGAGGGAAAGGCGTCGGATTTATTCGACAGGCCCACAAGCTCCAGCATTTCGGCAGCCTTCTTGCGGGCCTCCGCTCTTGCAACCCCTGCAATTTCAAGTGGGAAGCACACATTTTTTAAAACATTCCTCTGAGACAGAAGATTGAAGCCTTGAAAGACCATGCTCATGGATTGACGGGCTTTTAACAGCTCATGGTCCTTCAGCGATCCCATTTCCCTGCCGTCAAAAAACACTTCACCCTCGGTAGGCTTTTCAAGGTAGTTCATGCAGCGCACCAGCGTGCTTTTTCCTGCACCGCTAAGGCCGATGATGCCAAATATTTCACCCCGGGCAATTTGAAGGTTGATATCTCGAAGCACTTCGAGATTTCCGCTGTTTGTGGAAAAAACCTTACCCAAATGCTTTATTTCTATCAATCTCATTCCCCCCAACACAACACCCTGCCACGAAAAATTGCATATGATAGTTCTACCAAACAATACAGGGATCTAAAACATTATATATGGAATCTATGAAAAAAGAAAGTCGAAAAAAGGGATGTCAAGGATGTCAAGGGGACGGTTCGAGACCACTGAAAAACGAATAATAATTATTGTAAAAATTAGAACAAATTACTACAAGACTATATCAAAAAACCCCTTATTTTCCAGCGTTATCACTGTGATATTTACAAATACAGGTGAATGTTGTAAAATCTTATTGACCGGAAACTGTCAATATTATTTTATCATCTACAACACCAGACCAGAAAAAGGAGGTGATAACCATATGAAAGGGAAGAGATTACTGAAGAGCTTGGGTCAAGTCGATGAGCAGTGCATTAAGGAGACTGCCCCGATAAAACGTTCAATAATCAGAAGTGTCTGGATCAAATGGACTGTGGTTATTATCTGCATTGTAGCTTCAGTAATTTACATATCGACGCTGTACGGTCAGGGAGATGGTATCCCACCCGGAGTTGAGGTCGCATTTGGCGGTATGGGTGACAGATGGGTATATCAAACACTGCAGGAGGTTGAGAAAGAAGCTGGCATTATTGTTGAAGCTGTCCCCAGGGAGGTTCTCGGACAGGAAGTGAACACCTTTCATTTCTATAATAAAGAAAAAGACGAGGTTGTTGAATCACCGGCTTTTGGATATACGAAATGGGAAATCAAAGTGACCAAGGTATATAAGGGAGATGTGGAAGTTGGCGATAAACTGACTTTTATACATCCCTATTATCTATGGACATATTCAGATGGCAGAAAGGTATTTTACACTTATTCATCACGAAAGCCCGAGGTTAAGAACAGGAAATATATGATGTTTCTAAATTTTTATGAGCCGCTTGAAGGATATTGTTCAGTTGGCGATTATGAGGCAGTATTTCCTGTACCTGGTGTTAAAATGAAGGAAAAAGTAGAAAAAGGAACCGTCGAGCGTTCGGATCTCGAAGTTTACGATCTTAACGATATGCATTACCTGATACCGATCTATACCGATATGGTTAAAAAATACTACATTGATTGAGTACGATAACAAAATGACATGCCGGTGAGTTTTAAAAATATATACTCTAAGGAAGTTTGCATCCTCTTTTGATAAAACATGCGATCGAAATGAAAGGGAAACACATGGAAATTACAGATAGTAGAATAGATTCAGGAAAGGGTACAATCCTCCTTTTTACTATGTGATATAATAGCAATTGCCCGAGGTGCATAAAGGTTTAATATGACGAAGTAAACTTAATTCAAATGATGGAGGATAAGCAATGAATATAGAGTTTAATGTGATTGCTGCATTTGATAGTATGTGCAAACATATTCTTATGTGTAAGAGAAGAAAGAACCCATATAAAGGATTATACAACTTAGTCGGAGGAAAGATTGAAGTTGGCGAGGATGGATTAAGTGCTGCTTATCGTGAATTGGAAGAAGAAACTGGTATTTCTAAAAATGATATTGAACTAACACATTTAATGGATTTTACATATTACTTGCCAAGTATTAAGGTCGAAGTATATGTTGGGCGTATAAACAAAGAGGTTCCTGTCCATGGAGATGAGAATGATTTAGAATGGATAGAGATTAATCAGAACTTCTTTGATATGTCAAAGTTCGCTGGAGAAGGCAATATAGGGCATATCATGGAACATATACTTTCATCTAAACAGTTACTTTTAAAATAGGTTTATCAAACAAGACGAGTATACCTCTACTTGATAGTTCGGAATCTTGATAGTATACGTAACAGCCTATTATGGATGAGCGAGAAATATTTCGCTTGAAAAGGAACAGATGTTCTTTATATAATTGTAATATCTCATAGGGGAGGTAAGGCCATGAAAACATATATGACCCCTGTTGATATTCTTACGAAGAGAATGTCAAATCCTTGCTGGTTGATTTCATGTATCCTTCTTCGCCGATGGTTCGTTCATGGTTTCTCCTTTACTGCTTTCGTTATATAGAAAGCGTTTAATCTTTTGTGAGGCCGTTTTTTCTAAGTCAGTGATTTGTTCAATGGCTTTCAGTTTAGAAAATTTGTTGACCTGGGAGTTGACAAAGGCTCGGATATCGGCAAGGGCTTTCGCATAGGGGCTCAGTTCGGTGCTACCCGGTGCAAGATCCGAGCCGATCGATTCTTCATCCAACTTCACCAATGCAACCAGCTTTTGATCCCGTTCAATCACGAGGGATTCCAATACCAGAGGATGCTTGTTCAGCACAAATTCGATATCTTCCGGATAAATATTTTCCCCGGAAGCTCCGACAATGACATTTTTGTGGCGCCCCTTGATATAGAGATACCCATCCTGATCGATTGAGCCACAATCACCGGTTTTGAAGAAACCATCCTCAGTAAACACAGATTTGGTCAGCTCTTCGTTTTTTAAGTAGCCCTTCATCACATGGGGCCCTTTCGTAACAATTTCTCCTATTCCGGTGACAGGATCTACCCCAATCAGCTTCATCTCAATACCTTCCATTTTAGGACCGGTAGATTGAAACCGGGTTATACTGGGGCGCGCGCCTGCAATCAGAGGCGAGGTTTCTGTCAAGCCATAGCCGACAGCATAGGGAAATTTAGCTTCCCTTAAGAACAGCTCCACATCCGGAGCGAGCTTGGCACCACCAAGACCAAAGAAATGAATACGGCCACCGAAAGTATCCATCAGCTTTTTCCCGGCGATTCGATGCAGAAGCTTGCGAATGATCGTAACCTTGTACAGCTTTGCAATCAGCTTGCTCTTTTGAAAGGAAGGGACAATTTTGTTTTTGTATATTTTCTCCATAACGGCAGGCACGCTGAGCATGATGGTCGGCCGAACCGTTTTCAGTGCAGGCAGTAAGGATGCTACTGCAATCGCTCTGCCGAGGTAGCACACGTGACACCCCTGCATCATTGGAAAGATGAAGCCGATCGAAAACTCATATACATGGGACATGGGCAGAATGGATAAAAAGGTGTCAGTGGGATGAATGTCCTGAACCAATCTGGTCTGATGCGCCATAAAAGCAATGTTTTTGTGAGAGAGCTCTACGCCTTTGGGTGTACCGGTGGTTCCGGAAGTATAAATAATAGACGCTGTGTCCTGTTCATCGATAGGCTCTGCAAAAATGTCGACAGGTGTTACAATATCAGGAATGGATTCACCGGATAAAAAAGCATCATCTTCCAGGCAATAAACGTGCTGTAGTGTCGAACAATCTGCCAGCTTTTCCTGATTATTTTTTGAAACAAACGCAAAGCAGGCTTCTGAGTGACGGACAATGCCTTCAACCTCGCTCTTGTTAAAATCAGGAAGCAAAGGGATGGCGATAGCCCCCAGACAGACTATCGCAAAATAGGCGACGCCCCACTTTGGCATACTGGGGGCCAATATAACAACCTTATCACCTTTTTGGATACCGACATGTTTCAGTAAAAAAGCATATTGCTTGACTGCCTCTAAAAGTTCTAAATAGGTCATCGGCTTTTTCCCGACAAGAGACAGAGCAGGCTTTTCGGGAAATTTCGCGACCGAATTTTGTAAAATATGCTGGATGGTAAAAAAACCGATGTCGTCGATGGTTTGCATGTTCATAGCAGTTTTGCTCATTGCATTATATCTCCTTAAGGGTTGTGATGAATAACTACAGGCATATAAGGCGCGTGTTAAATTTACGGGTCTAGGCTTGTGGTGCGTTCCAGCTCTGGGGTTATCCTTCCTGGGGGAGCGTTCCAGTGGGTACGCTCCTCTTCTGGGGTTATCCTTCCTGGGGGAGCGTTCCAGTGGGTACGCTCCTCTGGTACGCGCCTTCATTGTGGAAACCTTATGCTTGTAGTGGAATCTCGTATACAACTAACATTATAGATGATATTTGCTTACTTGTGTATGGGTATTAAGCGCCCGACTTATTCTTCTTCGCCTTTTAACGCCCTTAAGGTGGCCTCTGCTTCTTCTTGCACCCTGCCAATCGGTATACCTGGGGCATATCTTTCAAGAAATTCGATAGCACTTTCACGAGTTCCTCCCACAACAAGGCCAAGCTCATCCTCTGCCATTTCTTCTTTAGGTTGTGGTTCTTGCTCTTTGATTTCCTTTGGTAATTCCCCACTGATATTCTTTTTTTCTTTAAAAGCCTCTGTTTCTTTAATACTCATAAGAACACCTCCAAAGGTATACTTTTTACTACCTCAAAGTATAGCACCAATCAAAGAGAATTTGTAGAGGTGAATACGTATGTGTATCGACTGACGTCATATCTTTGATGCCAAAGGATCTCAGCTTCAAGGAAGCAGCGACATTTTACTGGAAGCGCTCTTGAGCTCGTAGTTGAACTGGTCGGGTTTTTATCGTAAGATAATCATACTGTAATGATTCGCGCTACAAAAGCTTATGCAGGAAAATGATGGAGGATTGTTGATGGCGTTTTATAATTATATTTTACTTGTTGTTTTAATTTTTTTGATTGCTTTTCTGTATATATCCCACAGAAGAAAACGAATAGAAAATGTTTTATTCAAAAGAGCCTTGAATATATTCACGATGATTGCCATCGTGTTTATAATACTTGCAATTGTTCTATTTCCCGATTTGGGAAGCGTCAAGACCACTGGTGAATACATATATTCTTCCTGTGTGCTCGAATTGACAGATATATCACGCATTGAAAGTTTTAAAAACGATGGCAGCCCGCGAAAATTGTCGGTGCTGGTCTATTATCCGGTTGCGGACGGAATTGAGAAGAATAGCTGCCCGTTGATTGTTTTTTCTCATGGCAGTATTTCAACGAAAACAAGCAATCTCTCGCTCTTTAAGGAACTTGCAAGCCACGGATATGTGGTTGCCAGCATTGAACACACCTATCATGCACTTAGTACGGAAATTGACGGAAAAAGAATATACATAAATTCGGAATATATGAAAGAATTAAACGCGGAGGACTCGCATTCAGATATAGAAAATTCTTATGCGTGTTTTCAAAAGTGGATGAAGCTTCGTACCGAAGATATTAATTTTGTGCTCGATACCTTTTCCCAGGAATGCGTACAAGAAGGTAATTCCTTTTATTCTTTTGTGGATGCAAAAAGCATCGGTGTTGTCGGGCATTCCCTTGGCGGATCCGCCGCACTCGGGGTTGCAAGGCAACGGGATGATATAAAAGCGGTGATTGCGTTGGAATCCCCTTACATGTGTGATATAGCAGGAGTGGATGGCAATGACTTTATATGGAATACAGATCCATACTCATGTGCTATTATGAATATCTATAGCGATAGCGGTTACCCATTAATTCAAACCGACCATAAGTATGTTCAAAATAAAAACCTGCTCCATGATAAAAATGCAGAGAACCATTATATTGAAGGCAGCAACCATTTTTCATTGACCGATTTAGTCAGAAAATCGCCAATTTTATGTGCTCTTCTTGGCGGAGGATATAAAAAACCCGGATACGATACCTTGGAAATAATAAACCAAAAGAGCCTTGCTTTTTTCGATCAATATTTAAATTGATATAGAATTGTCAGGCAATTTGGACCAGACGATTTAGGGCTTTGCTTTCAGGCAGCTGAACTCTCCGCAGGCTGAACCATGGAACAACAGGCCATCAATGACCTCAAGGCTGTGATAATAATACACATCATAGCCGTCGGTAAAGTTCCTGATGTTATAATCACTTACCCAGTACAGGCGTTAACCGGTTTCCAGGTCGAATGCATATATACATCCCTGTTCGGAGGCAAATAGTTTACCATCGAAGATGACGGGATGTATGAAATGATTTTCTTCAAGCGGGGCTGCATCAATATTTGCCAGAAATGAGCTGCTCCAGTTAACAAGGTTGAGCTTGATACCACATTTTGGTTGCGGTAAAGAGAAAAAGTTTATGAAACGGTGTAGGTTTGTGATAAGATAATTATATGAATGAAAAGCGTTTACTCTGGAAGTCAAATATGAAAGATGTTATTAAGCAATCAATGAATTGAGATTGGTAGAGAATTTACAATGAGAATAAAGGTTGAAAGTAATGAAGATTCACTGGAATTGAATGAATCTATAATAAAAGCTCAAGTAGCAGGTATTAAATACGAATTCGAACTTTCAAGAATAGAGGCAGTATTTATCATTACCACTGACTTAGGACCAATATATGATGATATGTGCCTGGCAATTAGATTTGACCATGAGAATGATCTTTTTATTATGTCGGAGCATCCAGATTATAAGGTGTTTCTGTTTGACCAGCTTGGAAAGAAAATCAATTTGGACTATGATCAAATTATAGCTGCAAGTACTTGTGTTGAGAATAACATTTTTAAAATATATGTAAGTAATGAGAAAAGAAGAGTATAGCGGAGTTAGCCGATACGAATTTTATAACTATAAGAAATATTCCGCCAGCTTTTTCCCAGTTTACTGCCAAAGCAGCCATCTTCGATGTCGCCATGGACAACCTTCAAACTTATCAATGATGCCGTCATTGGAATATCCGACCCCTTATCCCTTTATATGGTGATTCAAAACTAACAGAAGATAACTTGCCACAAGGTGTTGTCGGTTTTGACAATAAAGACCGTCCTCTTTGCCAAGGCTGTATTCCTTATGTTAATTGGGGCAACTGTGGAGATGAAGGTAACAAATACCGCTGCAAGTTTGCTGCGAATGGGAAATAAGCTCTGCCAATCTTTCCATCAGAGTTTTCGAATTCACTTTCTATAGTTTCATTTCGAACGAGGCTGATAGTCTGCAGAATGTCTGTTTAAAATAATAGTAAGAAACTACAACTGCGTCTTTCACCGCAATTAAGACACATCTTCACCCACAGTATTATCCCGGCTGATTAGGAGGCTAGCGCAATCGGTGAATGTTAACGGTTATATATATGCACTAAATGCGTTTGATGCCATAGACTACATTATCGGGGTCATGGTTGCTGTGCTTAAATGAAACTGTCAAGTGAGAAAGGCTCCCGGGGAATTACTTAGAAAGGTCCTGGTTTTTATGCGGGCAGACACAGGCCACATCATTGGCACGAAAGCTATTTAAACCGGCAGCGTTGTCTACACAGTTCCTATCCAGCGAAACCATCAGCGTTCTCCAGAACAGTTTGAAAATTGGGCTTCCCGGTTTTCAGAAGCTTAAGGGTGTATTGAAGCAAGCCGGTAAAGAGGAGGAGGGTAAAGATGATTAAAAGCGTATATTTGAGTCCTTCCACCCAGGAGAAAAACATTGGTTTCGATGATTACGGAACAGAAGAAGACAGAATGAACCAAGTATGCGATGTGGTTCAGGAGGAGCTGCTCCGACATGGCATCATGGTTTTCAGGAACAGGCCGGATATGACACTAAAACAGGTTGTGGAAGACAGCAACCGGAAGGAACCGACGATTCACTTTGCTATCCACAGCAACGCTCATACCGGGAAGACCAGAGGCAGCGAAGTGTTCTGTCACAGGTTTGGCGGAGAAGGTGAAAGACTGGCAAGGCTTGTCTATGAAGAATTGGAACCCTTGACCCCAACGAAGGACAGGGGGGTTAAAGAAGGGCTGAATCATTTCGGTCAGGGCATACCCCTTTATGAACTTGCTAATACAACCGCACCGGCTGTGCTGATGGAGATTGCATTTCACGATAACCCGGAGGATGCGAAGTGGATTCTTGCCAACATTGAACCTGTTGGAATTGCCCTGAGCAAGGGAATTCTGAATTACTTTGTTGTTCCATACATAGAGGAGGATAAAGAACTCGATGAAGCGGTAGATGTGCTTGTGTCAGTAGGATTCATTAACACCCCGCAATACTGGAAGGACAATGCGGTCAAAGGGAAAACGACAAATGGCGAGTATGCCGGTTTCCTCATAAAAAGAATAGCTGCATACATAAAAAAACTCGGAATCATCGCATTGCCAAATAACGAACTGCCTGCTGAGTAATATCTGCAGGCAGTTTAATTAATCCTGTACAATGTTCAGGTAGTCCATTACCAATATCAGTTCTTGTATAAATGCATCTTCAAAACCTTGAACCCTCATCCGGGTTTCTTTCACATTTATTGTGGTAAACTATTCAGAGGTGTAAAATGGTAGCAGAAAGTTAAAAAGTATATTACAAATAAGTTGAATGGTATTCGCTATATACGAGGAGTATTCAGTATGGAAGACAGGCAAATTATCAGTAAACCATGGGATTCAAATGAGATAACCAGGCACTACTTTGATTCATTGTTAATTGAAATGAGGCATATCGACGCTGTTATACCTTCTACTAAGCTGGAACTGTATGGAGAGACATTTGATACTCCTGTGATGATGGCAGCACTGTCACATTTGAACAATGTACGCGAAAACGGTATGGTTGAGATGGCCAGGGGTGCACTCGCAGCGAATGCCGTTAACTGGGCGGGTATGGGTGGCCAGGCTGAAATAGCTGAAATAACTGCTACCGGTGCTCGTACAATCAATATCATAAAACCATATGCCGACAATGACGATATCTTCAAAAGAATTGAGTATGCAGAACGCTGCGGGGTTATGGCTGTGGGAATGGACGTGGATCATTCCTTTGGAGGGAACGGCAAATATGACATTGTTCTAGGTGAACATATGACCCCCAAGTCCCTGACGGAATTAAAAGAATTCATAAAATCCACAAAGTTACCTTTCATTATAAAAGGTGTTCTTAGCGAGCAGGACGCATATAAAGCTTTAGAGGTTGGAGCGAAAGGTATTGTTGTTTCCCATCACCATGGTATTATGAATTATGCCGTTCCTCCGTTGATGATATTACCGAAGATTGTTAAGATAATCAATCGTCAGATCCCTATTTTTGTTGACTGTGGTGTTTTAAGTGGAAGTGATGTGTTTAAAGCGCTTGCATTGGGCGCTGATGCAGTATCTGCGGGTAGAGTGATCATGGAACCCCTAAAGCTTCACGGTGCAGAGGGCGTAAAAAACCAAATCGTGAAGATGACGGAAGAATTAGCCGGATTCATGGCAAGAACCTGTTCACCCGATATAAACCATATTGACCCATCGGTTATCTGGCAAAGAAGTGGTTTTTAAATGATGGTTTCATGAATGCAAAGGAGAGAGATTTGTGAGAATTGGAGGAGCAATAGAAAAACCTTATAAAAATCCGGAGGAATGGTACCAACTAATCAGAGAGCTGGGGTACAGGGCTGTCTTGGCACCAATTGATTACCGCGCAAGCAGGGAGGAGAAGCAAGCTTACTTAAAGTGTGCTCGGGACAATAATATGGTGATCGGAGAAGTAGGTGCCTGGAAAAATCCTGTCTCGATCAATGAAGAGGAGCGAAAACCAGCCATGGAGTACTGCAAAAATCAGCTTGAGCTGGCAGAGGAGCTGAGTGCAAACTGCTGTGTGAACATCACCGGAAGCAGGGGCGAAATATGGGACGGCTGTTACAGGGACAATTTTTCAAAAGATACATATACGTTGGTTGTTGATTCCATCAGAGAGATTATTGATGCTGTAAAACCATCCCGGACTTTCTATACCATAGAGACCATGCCCTGGATGATACCGGATTCACCGGATGATTACCTCCAATTGATTCATGATGTAGACAGAAAGGCTTTTGGAGTTCATTTGGACTTTGTCAATATGATGAACTGCCCCAGGAGATACCTCTTCTGCGATGATTTCATCGAGGAATGCTTTACCAAGCTTGGCCCATACATCAAGAGCATACACGGAAAAGATGTAAAGATGGAAAATGCCTATACAACAGTAATTCGTGAAACCATGCCCGGAAAAGGAATCGTGAACTACCAGAAGGTTGCCAGGCTATGTGAGTCGCTGGGGCCGGATACCCCGTTGTTTATTGAACACTTGCCTGATTTTGAAAGTTATCAACAGGCTGCGGCTTATATAAGGGAACAGGCCGGGTTGGCTGGTGTCAAAACAGATTGAGGGACAGGTACCTGTCCCCTTTGTCCCTAAGGAGAAAAGATGACTAATAAGCCCACATGAATATGTTCAGTTTGCTGTGAGGAGATAATATGGACGACAGATCACAAAAGAAATCCAATGGAGCCATTCGGAAGAAGCAGGTGGAACAGCAAGCTGCTGGTCAGAAGGAGCTCATGAGGGCGCGATTGTTCGCTCAGGGTGTGATAATTTGTATTATTATCGGGCTGTTAGCAGTCGCTGTTATATATCGTGTAAAGCATGTAGTAGACGCCAAGCTCGTTATGCAATACAGTTCCATTGACGACAATCTTTATGGAACGGATTTTGGCATGTTCACCCATGAAGAGCCAACAATAACAACCGCTGCAGCCACACCCACTGCGGCTGTAGTTACTGTAACACCAACAGCGGAACCCAAAATCAATACCACCATCAAGCTGTCATTCGTTGGTGACTGTATGCTGGCAACCTATGGCGGCGAAGATTATAAAGGCTCCTTGAATTGGTATGCCGATAACTATCCAGCAACTTATTTCTTTGATGAGGTAAGAGCCATCTTTGAGGCCGATGATTTCACCATTGCCAACTGCGAAAATGTATTCACCGATGAAGAACTTCCTCCGCGTGATAAACCCTGGAAACGAGTATTCTGGTTCCGCTCCAGGAAGAAAAATGCCAGAATCTTTGCAGACAACAGCATTGAAGCGGTAACCATTGCAAATAACCATTTGTATGATTATGGCGACGAAGGGGCACAAGACACCATGGAAGCATTGGATGAAGCAGACGTTCTTTGGGGGGAGGATGAGAACATCATTTACCTGGAAAAGGATGGATATAAGCTGGCTGTAGTTTGTATTTCCACCTGCGGCATGAAGGGTGGCGGCGGAACCCTGGAAGAAGCACGATCCAAGCTTCAGTATCTGAAAACAGCACAAGAGCATAGTGACTTTCAGATCGTATACTATCATGGCGGAACTGAAAAATCATATAAAATTGAAGACTGGTGCGTACAGATGGCCAAGGAGTTCATTGACGAAGGAGCTGACCTTATCATTGGTGCCCATCCACATGTACTTCAGCCGCTGGGAGAATATAACGGAGTGGATATCGCATACTCCCTGGGTAACTTTTGTTATGGTGGTCATAATGCACCCAGGAACAGAACAATCATTTACCAGTACACAATCGAAGTTGTCGACGATGAAATAGCGAGTAAGTCACATAACATGATCCCTTGCTATGTTTACACTGGTGACACCAACAACTGGCAGCCGGATGTCATCGAAGACGAAGACCAGATCAACAGGGTACTGTCATTCATGAAGGGTGAGCTTTCGGATCCGAATTAGCTTTAAGGAGTTGTTACATACTACCTCGTTTAAATGTTGGAATTAGGAGATGAGCCATGATTTTCTATTTTTCAGGTACCGGAAATTCTCTTTATGCTGCGAAGACCATTGCAAGGGCACAAAATGAGCAGCTTGCTTCCATTGCAGATGAGTACGATCGTACTAAAGCTACATTTGAATATGAAGTCAGAGAAAATGAACTGCTGGGGTTTGTTTATCCTGTCTATGCCTGGGCACCGCCTAAGATTGTCATGGATTTCATATCCCATCTGAAAATATCAGGTGGAAAACCCTTTGTTTTCAACGTGAGTGTTTGTGGTGATGAGGAAGGAAAAACCACCGCTGTTTTACAAAAAAAACTGGTTAAAAGTGGGTTGCAGCTGGAAAGCTCATTTTCGCTGGTAATGCCTAACAATTATATCGTAGGGTTTGACACAGACCCAAAGGAACTGGAATTAAAGAAGCTTCAGAATGCAGAGCAAAGGCTTGAGCATATCAATGAAGTTCTTTCTCAGAGGAAGCAAGGCATCACTGAACTAAAGTCAGGTAAGCTGGGTTGGACAAAAACGTATTTGGTGAACCCCCTGTTCAATCAATTTGCGAGAAATCCCAGGTACTTTTATGCAACCGAAAAATGTAACGGCTGCGGGCTTTGCGAACGCATTTGCCCGGTTCATACCATCACGGTGGAGCAAAAGCCTACCTGGGGCAAACACTGCACCCAGTGCCTGGGGTGTATAAACCGTTGCCCTGTTCAGGCAATACAGTATGCAAAAGCAACCGTCACAAAGGGAAGATATGTTCACCCCGATCTCTAACAAATCACTGAATCTTGACTTTACCATGACATATATACTATAATGATCCCACAACCGCATATAAAGCGATGACAGGAAATAGTAAGCATTTCGGATGCTTCAGAGAGAAGGCGGCTGGTGAAAGCCTTTCATATGCGAATGCTGAACCCATCTTTGAGCTGTGAATGAAACGCCCCGCCAGGGGTAGTGAAATTCACTGGGTTCTCCCCTTACAGAGAGCAGTACAAGGCAGATGGCTTTGTGCGTTGAGTGTGGAATTATCATTCCAAATTTAGGTGGTACCACGGACATGAATTGTTCGCCCTAAACCGATTATGCATCGGTTCAGGGCTTTTTAATTTTTAAGAAACTGGAGAGGTGTTGAAAATGAAGCTTGAAAAAATGGCAGGCAACCGATTTAAAGAAAAACCTTCCGACAGTGTCATTGAAAGTCATATTCTGATGCTGCGCGGCGGTTACATGAAACAGGTGGGCAACGGAATATTCTCTTCCTATATGCCGCTGCGCAGAATCACCCGAAAAATCGAGCAAATCATCCGCGAGGAAATGGACGCCATCGATGGTCAGGAGGTTCACTTTCCTGTGGTGCTTCCTGCTTCATTGTGGCAGGAATCCGGCAGATATGAAAGTGTTGGAAACGAATTGGTTCGTTTGAAAGACAGGAACGAAAGCCCGCTCATCCTGGGAATGACCCATGAGGAAGCAGCTGTTCATCTGGTGAGGGAGTACGCAAACAGCTATGTGAAGTACCCGTTCATGATCTATCAGATTCAAACGAAATTTCGTGATGAAGCACGTCCCCGTGCCGGACTCATTCGGGTAAGGGAATTCACGATGAAGGATGCCTATTCTTTCCATACCTCCCAGGAAGACCTGGAGCAGTATTATGACATCTGCTTTAAGGCATACGAGCGCATTTTCGGCCGTGCCGGTATTCCGGACGTCATTTCAGTAGCTTCTGATTCAGGCATGATGGGCGGAAAAATCTCACATGAGTTTATGCTGCTGACGCCTGTGGGTGAAGATTCCATCGCTCTGTGCCACGAGTGTGGTTATCGGGCCAACATGGAAGCGGCACAAAGCGTTGTTCATAATGAACGTGACGAAGTTTCAAACCCGCTGCAGCTTGTGCATACACCGGGCATGCAGACCATCGAGGATGTCAGCCGGTTTTTGAAAACAACAACAGAAAAATGCTGCAAGGCGGTTATGTATCAAAAGAATGCGGATGACAGCTATATCGTGCTGTTTCTCCGCGGTGACCTTGATGCCAATGAAACGAAGCTTACGAATTACCTGGGTTATGAGATTCATCCAGCTGAGATTACGGAAGGATGCGGGCTGATTGCCGGGTTTACCGGGCCGTATCAACTTAACGGGAATTTCACTGTGCTTTTTGATAAAAGCCTTGAGAACACCAACAATCTTTCCTGCGGTGCCAACAAAGCCGAGTACCACTATACCGGTTTGGATATTGCAAGGGATTTGGGTGCTGTTGAGTACCACGACTTTGCTAAAATTACCGAAGGGGGAATATGCCCGCAATGCGGAAAACCTTCCATCACCGTATCAAGAGGCATTGAAGTGGGGAATATATTCCAGCTTGGAACAAAGTATACGCAGTCCATGTCCATGCAATATCTGGATAGTGAGGGCGTTTCCCATTACCCCATTATGGGTTGTTACGGTATTGGGGTGGGAAGGCTTGCAGCTTCTGTATGCGAAGCCCATCATGATGATTACGGCCCCATCTGGCCCATGTCGATTGCGCCGTGGCAGGTTCATTTATGTGCGGTACGCTCTGATGATGCGGCAGTTAAGGAATATGCCGACAAACTTTATGCACAGCTTCAGGAAAGCGGAGTTGAAGTGATTTATGACGACAGAACGGTTTCTGCAGGCGTTATGTTCTCAGATGCCGACTTGCTTGGGGTACCGGTTCGCGTGATCGTTAGCCCCCGCAACATAAAGGAAAGCTGTTGTGAAATTGTTGCCAGGGACAAAAGCTTTTCCATAAAAGCACCTTTGAATGAAGCGTATGATAAAATTACGCAGATTGTGCAGGATTTATTGAAAGTATGACAGGCTTGCTGGAATATGAAGGAAACAGAACCTGAAAAGCTGCCATGCCTTGAAAAGTGAATAATTCCTCCCGGTACAGTTTCACCACTTATTCCATAGAACTGTATTGGCAGGAAACAAAACAGCAAGCCGGTTGATTTTCCGGCTTGCTGTATTTAGCTGGCAAAGCGTTCTGGTAACTATCACAGACATAAAGGATGAGTAGTATACAAAACGCGGTATTGAATCAGACTAATGGTGGAACAACCGGATTCCGGTAAATACCATTGCCATGTTGTACTTGTTGCAGCATTCAATCACAAGATCATCCCTGACTGAACCTCCCGGCTGAACAATGTATTTCACACCGCTCTTATAGGCTCTTTCAATATTATCGGAGAAGGGGAAGAATGCATCTGAACCCAGGGTTACGTTTTGCATCTTGTTCAGCCAGGCTTTCTTTGCTTCCCTTGTAAACACTTCAGGTTTAACCATGAAAAGCTTCTGCCATTGGCCTTCCTTCAGGACATCTTCGCACTCATCGCCAATATACACATCAATCGTGTTATCGCGGTCGGCTCTTCCAAGAGAATCGGCAAATTGCAGCCCCAGTACCTGCGGAGACTGGCGCAGGAACCAGTTATCAGCCTTGCTTCCTGCAAGCCTTGTGCAATGGATTCTGGATTGCTGCCCGGCCCCGATGCCAATGGCCTGCCCATCCTTCACATAACAAACGGAATTTGACTGAGTGTACTTCAGAGTGATCAGTGAAATTTTCATATCGATGTAAGCGCTGTCCGGAATAGCCTTATTAGCGGTTACGATATTGGCAAGAAGATCGCCATTGATATCCAGATCATTGCGGCCTTGTTCAAAGGTAATTCCAAACACCTGCTTCTTTTCAAGCGGGTCCGGAACATAACCGGGATCAATTTGGATGACATTGTAATTGCCGTTTTTCTTTGATTTGAGAATATCAAGGGCTTCATCGGTATAACCGGGCGCGATAATACCATCGGAAACCTCCCGCTTAATCAGTTTTGCCGTATCGACATCGCAAACATCGGATAATGCAATGAAGTCACCAAAGGATGACATTCTGTCAGCACCTCTGGCCCTGGCGTATGCGCATGCCAGTGGAGACAACTCGCCAAGATCATCCACCCAGTAAATTTTTGAAAGAACATCGGAAAGCGGAAGGCCTACGGCAGCACCGGCAGGTGATACATGCTTAAAGGATGTTGCCGCAGGCAACCCTGTTGCTTCTTTTAGTTCCTTTACCAGCTGCCAGCCGTTAAACGCATCCAGAAAATTGATATAGCCTGGCTTGCCATTCAATACCGTAACGGGTAACTCCCCGACGTTGTCCATAAGGATTCTGGAGGGTTTTTGGTTTGGGTTGCAGCCATACTTTAATTCTATTTCTTTCATGTTGCACCTCTTTCTTTTCTATCCGTTTTTATTGACGATTTTTGTTTCATACTTACCCGATGCAATATCGATAAAGCGAACAAACAGCGATACCTTGTTTTCTTCGTTCAGGCTGTTCCAAACCATATCTGTAAAAGCATTGATGTCATCAGGAATTTCAACAAGCCTGGGCTCACCTTCAAAGCTTGGCAGCGGGTCGCCGTCATGCATATAGGTATGGATGAAATGCCCTTGCCCGGCGAGAGGTTTTTCATAGGCAAAGGTGAATCGGTTGCAGGTGGCGGGGTTACCATTGCTGCTTTTGAGAATGGACAATGCATAGTTATAGTTTCCGTTATCAATATGCATAATGCCTGAAATGCGTGGGGTGTAGTTCGGGCTGTCGGGTTCAAACTCGCGGCACCGCAAAGACTGTTCGAAGGTGAGCTGGGTGTCCATTCCCGTGTAGATCGTATCGGTTTGGTCGCCATTGGTTACAATGATCTTATTTCCAAGAACTTTTACCGGGGCATAGATAATCAGGCTGGGATCGACGAGTTTTGAAGGGTCAAATGCCTGTGTGCGGATTCCCTCTCCGTCTTCAACAAATATCCGGTTTCTGCTGTTCGTGCTTCTTCCCATAATGAAGTAAGCAGCTACAGCCCTGCTGCCGTCTTTGGACCTGCCAAGGACGATCCCCCGGCCTGGATATGCATTCGTTCTGAGTTCCTGTTCCAGTGATAGCATCTTCATGTTTAAGTACCTCCTGAAAAACCACCATAAAATAAAAAACGCCTGAACAAACCTTTTCGTTTGCCCAGACGGTCGGCTTCAAAACACTTGTGCTCCCTGCAGGTGACCCTGCCACATCTGTCATTCAGATGCTTTCCGTCAGTTGCACAGCCTTCAAAAATAATATATACGATTGGCTGAAAGTTTTCAAGCTTTTTTTAGCATGATACAAAGGGACGCCACTCTCAGCTGTTTACGAATGGCCGTTTCCATCGCAAGGTACTTGAGGAACACAGAACAACCACCTCTTTTGCCTGTGTTACCTACAGGTGATAATGCCCCGCCGCTTCGGGCTGATACAGTATTTTCTGGATTTGAATCTCTGTCACGCCGGAGGGAACCTCCCATTGGATGGTATCCCCTTCACTGTAGCCCAAAATAGCCATGCCTATCGGGGAGAATATGGATAATTTTTGCTCGGACCAATCGGCATCATCCGGATAAACCAATGAAACCTCTGATTCATCCCCGTTCAGGTACAATAATGCCCTGGAATTCATGGTGATGATGTTCTCCGGTAATTCCTCCGGTTTTACTACGGTGGCCCTTTCAATTTCGTGCTCAAGATCTGAAATGGCTTTTTCTGTAATGCTGTCATCAAAAAATACGCCTTCAAGAAGCCTTTTTAATCTTTCTTTATCTACTTCAGTAATGTATATCATATCACGTACACTGACCCTTTCTTGAATGGACTTGAGATACTGTTCCATTGTTAAGCTGAATTGTTTCATAGTCTGTGCTTCGTACTCCAATTGAAAGCCTGCGTTAATAAAAGCTTTAATGGAGCGTTTATTGTCCTTGTGTATTTTTGCAGTAACCCTTAGGGAACGAAATTCAAAGAAAGCAATTTTCAGGCTTTCCCGAATGGTAACGGTACCGAGCCGTTTTCCCCAGTTGTTTCGATCCCCGATGACGATAACGATTTCCGTTTCGGTTCCTTTTTGAACAAGGCGAACAAAACCTACCGGCTTGTTTTGTTTGTTGCAGGCTATGTAGAACCTGCCGCTGCGATTGAAAAAGTGTGTCAAAACAGGCAGATTCACGCGGTTTATCACCTGCTCAATATTGGCGGAAACATCCTGGGGATCACTGAGGTATTTTCTGACTTCATCGTCTTTTAACCATTGAACCAGAGTGAGGGCATTTTCCCGGGTTACTTCAGGACGCAAGGAAACAAAAGGCTCTGTCATTTTTACTTCATCCTCTGTCGTAATTGTTTAAGCCTTTCATAGAAAAGAGATACTATGACGGTTCTTTCCATGTCTTTATTATATACGACTGGAAGTTAATTGTCAATTTCTTATGAATAGGATAACATATTTGTTAACGGATGGAATGCTAAATCTATACGGAATGGCGGATAGCAAACAGAAACCTTCATATGCGGTCTTTTTGCATTCAGATCCGACCATGAAAATACACTGGTTGACAATGCAGAATGACGTTGCTACAATAGGAATGTGCAGAACGTATCAAATGCTGAAAATGCATATATTTGGGGATCGCACAGTTTGTTTCCCGCCCATTGCACCTGTCCTGTACAAAATGAGCGATTATGCGCAGATATGGATGATAAGCATTAGGTACCGAAAGACAACCGAAAAAGGAAGCGGATTGCAACTTTTATTCTCTCGTCTTTCAAATTTCTTACCTGCAGAGCAGGAATCCCATTCGTTATTCAACCCTCGATTTCGAGGCATAAGTAATATGGAGGTTTTGTTATGAGCAACACATCTTATAATCCCTACGCAATCGCACAGGAACAATTTGATTCCGTAGCTGCGAAAATCGGTCTGGATAGTGCAACCTGTGAGTTGCTGCGCCAACCGATGCGTGAATATCATTTTCTGATTCCGGTAAAAATGGATGACGGAAGCGTTAAGGTATTCAATGGTTACCGCATTCAGCACAATGATGCCAGGGGCCCGGCCAAGGGAGGAATCCGTTTCCACCCGCAGGAAACTATTGACACCATTCGTGCGCTGTCCATGTGGATGACATGGAAGTGCTCCGTTGTAGATATCCCGCTGGGCGGCGGTAAAGGTGGAATCATCTGTGATCCCAGAAACCTTAGTGAAAGGGAACAGGAAAGGCTTTGCCGGGGATATGTCAGACAGGTATCCAAAAATGTAGGTCCGATTCAGGATGTACCTGCACCCGATGTCATGACGAATGCTAAGCATATGCTCTGGATGCTCGATGAATATGAAACCATTCATGGCGGCAAATATCCGGGCTTTATTACCGGTAAACCGGTTGGAATGGGCGGATCCCTTGGCAGAACCGAAGCGACCGGCTTTGGTGTGATCTATGTGTTGCGTGAAGCTTTGAAAAAGCTGGGTATTGCGCTGGATAAAACCTCAGCAAGCTTCCAGGGCTTTGGAAACGTGTCCCAGTATGCGGTAAGGCTTTATCAGCAACTGGGCGGAAACGTTTTGGCCATTTCCTGCTGGGATGAGAAAGACAAGAAGGCCTATACCTTCCGCAAAAAGGATGGTTTTGATCTCAACGCCCTGACCAAGATTACTGATTCTTATGGAACCATTGACAAGGAAAAGGCAAAGGAACTGGGTTGTGATATTCTTCCCGGGGAAGCATGGATTGAGCAGGATGTTGATATCCTTGTCCCTGCAGCCCTTGAAAACCAGATCACTGCTGCGAATGTACATAGCATCAGCAAACAGGTGAAGGTGATCCTGGAAGCAGCAAATGGCCCAACCACTCCCGATGCGGACAGAGTCATCGACGAGCGCGGTATTTTCCTGATTCCCGACTTCCTGGCCAATGCCGGTGGTGTGACCTGCAGCTATTTTGAACAGGTTCAATGCAACCAGAATTATTTCTGGGATAAGGATGAAGTACTGCAAAAGCTGGATTCAAAGATGACATCAGCGTTCAATGCGGTATATGAGCTCTCCTGCAATAAGAGCCTGCGCATGAGGGATGCCGCATATGTCATCGCGATCAACCGCGTTGCACAGTCTGTGAAAGGCCGCGGTTGGGTGTAAGCTCCGGAGGGCTTCCAAATGGAGAATAAGGCAGGTACATCGGACAATTTACTGAGCAGCCTGATTGAAAGGGAAAAGGAATTGAATTGCCTGTATATGATCGACGAGATCATCTCTGACAGTAACCTTTCCCTTTCAGAAATTTTTTCAGCGATTGTAAAGGTATTGCCGTTAGGATGGAGATTCCCCGATTTGTGCTGCGTGGAAATCATTTTCAACAACTGCAGCTATCAAACGGAGGGCTTCATTTCCTCTCCCATTGCACAGACCTGTGCGATCAGAACGGAAGGAAAAACGGTTGGTTCGATCCATGTTGTCTATATCCGGGAAGTGCCCCGAACACAGGAAGGATACTTTCTCGAAAAGGAACACAAGCTGATTGGAACAGTTGCCGAACGCATCGGCCAAATGATTGTGTACCGTCAGATGAAGTCGATGATGAACAGCTGGGATCATCCCATGCAACCATCCGGAGATAATGATTCCTCCGGATGGAAGGTCATCATCGACTTTTTAAAAAATACCGATCACAGTCTGCTGCTTCATTTATGCAGAAAACTGATCAACTACATGCTTATCCTGGGAATTCAGGAAGCTTCCGAAGTGTTGAACGATGCCCCTGTACCCAAAAACATAGAAGCCATATACTCCAATATGCCAACCCTTCTTGAACCAATTGGTGACATTACCATGATCAGTGACCGAGCCTTCCGGCTTGCTGAAAAGCACATCGGAAGCAGCGAACTGACCGCACAGGTGCAAAGATGGGTGATGGAAGAGCGGGCTCATCCGCTCGCAAAGGCCATATGGTCCATCCATCCTTCGCTTCATCAGATTATTGAAGAGCTCGAGAACGCCCGTAATGGATCAAAAGGAGATCCGCTGCTGTTTTCTCCAAAAGGAAGATGGCTGGCAGTTGGACTTATCAGCCGTATCCTTACTGACAGGCCGGAGTTTATTAATGTTGCAAAGAAATTTATCAACTATACGGATTTTTCCGATATCTGCAGCCGGATCATCTATCCACTGGGCAGCCGCGGAAAGCTGGGCGGAAAAAGCGCAGGCTTGTTTCTTGCACAAAAGGTGTTGGACAAGGAAAGCCAGAATTACCCGCTGCTCGAAGCAATTCGTATTCCAAAAACCTGGTATGTTACCACCGACAGCAGTACAGAGTTCCTGCAATACAACAACCTCGAGGAACTGAATGAGCAAAAGTATAAGAATCTTCAGGAAATTCGCATTGAATACCCCAACATCATACATTTGATGAAAAACGCAAAGTTCCCGCCTGAAATGGTCAAAAGTCTTTCGGTTGCACTGGATGATTTTGGAGATAATCCCATAATCGTCAGAAGCTCCAGTGTCCTTGAAGATCAGATCGGCGCTGCTTTTTCCGGAAAATATAAAAGCTTGTTTTTGGCCAACCAGGGCGCGAAGAGTGAACGCCTGAACGCCTTGAAGGATGCGATCATCGAGGTGTATGCATCGGTTTTTTCCCCCGATCCCATTCAATACAGGTCTGAACGAGGCTTGTTGGATATTCATGAGGAAATGGGCATCATGATTCAGGAGGTTGTGGGTAAGCGGGCAGGTAAATATTTCCTCCCTCTGTTTTCCGGTGTGGCCTTCAGCTATAATGAATATCGGTGGTCTCCCCGGATCAGGCGTGAAGATGGGCTCATCCGCTTTGTTCCAGGCCTGGGTACCCGGGCTGTGGATCGACTGTCCGATGATTTTCCGGTTTTGGTTTCTCCGCAGCAACCGGGAATTCGTGTAAACAGCACCCCTGAGGAAATCAGAAGGTATGCCCCGAAAAAGATAGATGTTATCAACCTGGAACAGGCAACCTTTGAAACGGTAAACATTGAAAATCTGCTCGCAGAATGCGGGGATCAAATAGAAGGCATAGAGAAGATCGTATCTCTGTCGGAATACGATCACATCCGCAAAACAAACATTTTCGACATTCGGTTTGGAAAGGATGATGTGGTTGTCACCTTTGATGGCGTCATCACAGAAACCCACTATATCAGGCAAATCGGGCTCATCCTGAAAACACTCAAGGAAAAGCTTGGCTTTCCCATTGATGTTGAGTTTGCCTGTGACGGCAGCAGCCTGTTCTTGCTGCAATGCAGGCCCCAAAGCTCCGCAGGCGAAGATGTGGCCGCTCCTATCCCGCAGGATATTCCGAAAAAGGATATTATCTTTTCTGCAAACCGCTATATTTCTAATGGCCTCGTTCAGAATATCTCCCATATCGTTTATGTTGACCCTGACGGATATGGCAGCCTGAGCGAACTTGAAGAACTGAAAGCCATCGGAAGAATTATCGGCTCGATCAATTCTCTGCTCCCCAGGCGACAATTCATCCTGATAGGCCCTGGCCGGTGGGGAAGCCGCGGAGATATCAAGCTGGGTGTTTCGGTAACCTATGCCGACATCTGCAACACAGCAGCTTTGTTGGAGGTTGCCCGGAAAAAATCCGGGTATATGCCCGAGCTGTCTTTTGGAACACACTTTTTTCAGGATCTGGTTGAGGCAAGGATCAAGTTTTTGCCGCTATACCCGGATGATCCGGAGAACCAGTTCTGCGAGAGGTATCTGACTAAATCTGATAATATTCTTGGAAAGCTTCTTCCGGAATATCAACAATATGAGCATGTGGTCAAGGTCATCGATGTTCCCAATACCTCTCATGGGTTTACGCTGTGCATTGCAATGAATGCGGAGCTGGAGAATGCTTTGGGCTTTTTAACCCCCCACCCGATAAAAATTCATCAACCGGTAAAGCCAATTGAATACGGAGATTATACCGGGGAAGAAAAGGCCTGGCGCTGGCGCTACCATATGGCGGAGCAGATTGTTGCCCGAATGGATTACGTTGCATTTGGGGTGAAGGACGTCTATCTTATTGGAAGCACCAGTAATGGCAATGCCGGCCCCGGAAGCGACATCGATTTGATCATTCATTTTATTGGAGACAACCACCAAAGGCAGCTTCTGGAGAACTGGCTGGAAGGCTGGAGTGTCAGCCTTGCAGAGATGAACCATATGAAAACAGGGTATCAGATGGACAAAATGCTGGATGTTCATCTGGTTACCGATGAAGATATCCGCAACAGGGATTCCTTTGCAATGAAAATCAATCATATCAGTGAACCCGCACAGCTTCTGCCGAAGAAATAGATACACTGTATCTGTTCGCAAAGGCATACAACAACGGAGAGTAACACGGATCTGTTAGATTAAAGGTTAACTGAGCGTACACTTGACTCGCTTGTTTTTTTTTGCTTGAATACTATAGGACGCGTGAGGTAAATCTTTGCCTCATTATATTCATATATTGATGTTTCGTTATGTTTCGTAATAAATGGAGGTTGAACGATGAGAAAAACAAAAATAATATGCACGCTGGGGCCAGCCTGTGACAATGAAGAAATAATGAAGAAGCTTGTACTGTCAGGCATGGATGTAGCCAGAACGAATTTCTCGCATGGTTCTCATCAGGAGCATAAAAAGAGAATAGAGTTATTGAAAAAAGTGGCTGCAGATGTTGGCCGACCTATTGCACTCTTATTGGATACGAAAGGACCGGAGATCAGAACAGGCCGGTTAAAAGGCGATCAGGTGCTGTTGAAAGCCGGTCAAAGTTTTATTCTGACTGCACAGGACATTGAAGGTAATGATCTGAGCGTATCCATCACATACAAGGAGCTTTTTAGAGACGTTCAGAAAGGAAGCCATATTCTGATCGATGACGGCTTAATCGAGTTGAAGGTTCAAGACATTTATGAATCCGACATCCATTGCATTGTTCTAAACGGGGGCAGGTTGGGAAACAACAAGGGGATCAATGTTCCCGGAGCGGATATTCATCTGCCGTCTATTACCCAGCAGGATATTGAAGACATCCAATTCGGAATTGAAAACGATTACGACTTTATCGCAGCATCCTTCGTTAGAAAAGCCGATGATGTGGCCGAAATAAAGAGAGTTTTGGAAAAGAACGGCGGACAAGAGATAAAGGTCATTTCAAAAATAGAGAACCGTCAGGGGATACAAAATATTGATGAAATTATCATGATTTCCGATGGCATCATGGTCGCAAGAGGCGATTTAGGGGTCGAGATTCCGGTGGAAGAGGTTCCTATTGTACAAAAAATGCTTATCGAGAAATGCTATAGAAACGGGAAACCCGTTATCACGGCCACACAAATGCTGGATTCGATGATACGTAATCCCAGGCCTACACGAGCAGAGGCCAGCGATGTTGCCAATGCGATTTATGACGGTACCAGCTGCATCATGCTTTCTGGTGAAACAGCCTCGGGAAAATACCCGGTGGAAACTCTGGAGACTATGTCAAGAATCGCTGAAAAGGCTGAAACTGCGATGGATTACCGTAAAAGATTCGTCGGCGCGCAGTTTGAAATGATGCCCACCATCACCAATGCTATCAGCCATGCCACCTGTACAACTGCGATGGATTTAAAGGCCTCTGCAATTATTACGGTCACAAAATCCGGACATACAGCCAGGATGATTTCACGATTCAGACCGGACTGCCCAATCATCGCAACAACCGTAAGCCCAAAGGTTCAGCGCCAGTTATCCTTATCCTGGGGTGTGCTTCCCTATCTGGTTCAGGAGGCTACCTCTACCGATGAGATGTTTGAAATGGGCGTGGAAAAGGCACTGGAATCTGGTCTGGTCAAAAATGGGGATTTAACGGTCATCACTGCCGGTATCCCAGTAGGGGTCAGCGGTACCACGAATATTTTAAAGGTTCATTTGGTGGGAAGAGTGCTGGTGAATGGGACCGGTATTGGTAAAGGTGTTGTTACGGGCGAGCTTTGTGTTGGCAGAACCTATGAAGAGGTAATCGGAAGGTTTTCCGAGGGAAACATTCTGGTGGTACCTTTCACGACCAATGACATGATGCCGCTGATTAAGAAAGCTTCCGCCATCATCGTCGAAGAAAGCGGGGTAAACAGTCATGCGGCAACTGTTGGAATGGCTCTGGATAAACCCGTCATCACAGGTGCCCAGAATGCATTGAGTATTCTAAAGAGCGGATCAGTGGTAACAGTGGACGCTGACAGGGGAATTGTTCATTACGAAAAAGTTGTTCCGCCTCATAAGGATTAATTCGGTTATTTATCATAATCGCATACCTGAACCGGATAAAAAACAGGTATAAAATAAAGTCGGCATATAAAATTCCTTCATCCAATGTTATGATGATAATAAAGGGAGTGATGATATGGCGATCCATTTTAGGAATTATAACGCGCAGGCGGGTATTACCGAAGACTATTTCAAGGTCAGGGAATTTTTTATCAAACTGGGATATGCCGAGTTTACATATGTAAGGTGGGATTGGATGATCACCCATCTCGGGCTGAACAAATCTGCCGTCGGTAAAATCGGCTTGTGGGAAGACCACGACGAAGTTGTTGGTGTGGCTACCTTTGACACCGTTATTGGTGACTGCTATTGTTTGGCGTTGCCTCAATATGCATTTTTAAAAAAGCAAATGCTGCTATATGCGAAGGATAACCTGGCAAATGAAGGGAAATCTACTGTTGTTATCTCCGATCTGGATTTATTCTTCCAGGGTGTTGCAGCTGGTTTGGGTTACGTCGCTACGCCAAACAGAGAATATGATGCGGCCTTTTATCTGGATGAAACTTCTACAGACTATGAATTACCGGAAGGATTTCGTATTACCACAATGAAGCAGACCTATGATCTGTATCGGTACCTTCGTGTGTTATGGAAGGGTTTTAACCATGAGCTGAATGGTGAGGGTCCATTCCAGTTTACAAAGGAGAAGGAAGAAGCGGCCCATAATGAGATGGTTCGGCCCAATGTGGATCTGAACCTGAAGGTGGCGGTGGTTGCGCCAGATGGAAATTTTGTTTCCTATTGCGGCATGTGGTATGATCCCAGGGCTGGCTTCGCTGTGATAGAACCAGTGGCTACAGACCCTGATTACCGTAAAAAGGGGATGGGCAAGGCAGCTGTCCTGGAAGGCATCCGCAGGGTAGGCGAGCTGGGTGCAAAAGTGGCTTACGTAGGCTCCTCACAACAGTTTTATTACAGTATCGGGCTGCGTCCTTTTGCCTCATCGACCATATGGCTTAAAAAGTAACCAGGCAACAAGCTTGTGTGGCGGTTCAAGCACTGAGAACAGATAAGCAGGTTAAAGAGCTGGAGAAAAAACTCCAGCTTTTTTAATGATGCTTAGTTATAAACCTTAACATCCTGATCTGAGATTCTTAGTTGATAGTCTGAAAATTGGTATTCTCATCCGAAAAAAACCAGTAAATCTATTGCTACCGCAAAAACAGCAGGTTCACCTAAAAAATGATCCATTGTGCTCCTTTTCGCATGGGGAAATATGTCGAAAAATTAACCAAATCTCAGAACCATTGCAGATACTGTATTTGGTCAATATGCACAAAAAAATTTCCACTTTTCCAATTGACACTATATATTGTATTATGATAGTATGATTGCATCAAGATGTAGAGAGCAATTGGGAGGCACTCATGATGCTGGAGAAGATACGAAAGAGGGATGGAAGCGTAGAAAAGTTCACTCCCGAAAAAATCAGTTCTGCAATCTTTAAAGCCGCAGTTGCCTGCGGAGGGAAAGATTTCAACACGGCACAAAAGCTTACCGACGAAGTTGTAAGACTTGCAAATGAGAAATTTTCCAATCAAACACCCGATGTAGAACAAATCCAGGACCTCGTTGAGTACGTCCTTATTGAGAACGGGCATGCCCAAACAGCAAAAGCGTACATATTATACCGGGAAAAAAGAAAAGGTGCCAGAGAGATCAATGCGTTGATTGGGGCTACCATCGACATGTTCACCAATTATCTGGGGGAAAATGACTGGCAGATCAAAGAGAACGCAAACACCCAGAAAAGCGTCAATGGTTTGAACAATTATGTCCGCGAAGCTTTCACAAAAAAGTACTGGCTGCATGAGGTTTATCCCGATGAAGTTCGCAATGCCCATGAAAATGGAGACTGCCATATCCACGATCTCGGTTTCTTCGGGCCCTATTGCGCAGGCTGGGACATCCGACAGGTTCTAACGGATGGTTTCGGCGGCGTTCCCGGAAAGGTTGAAAGCAAACCACCAAAGCACTTGAGAAGCCTTCTGGGGCAACTGGTCAACTACACCTTCAGTACCCAGGGTGAAACAGCGGGGGCACAGGCATGGTCTTCCTTCGACACCTATTGTGCACCGTTCATCCGCTATGACAACATGACCTACAATCAGGTGAAACAATGCATCCAGGAATTCATTTTCAACATCAATGTTCCTACCAGGGTTGGTTTCCAATGCCCCTTTTCCAACCTGACCTTTGACATAAAGATACCTAAAACACTTAAAGACGAGCCTGTGATATCCGGCGGGCAATTTACCAATGATAAGTACGGCGATTTTCAGCAGGAAATGGACCTTTTCAATCAGGCTTTCTGCGAGGTCATGCTCGAAGGCGATGCCAAAGGCAGGGTATTTACATTCCCCATCCCCACCATCAACATCACCCGTGATTTTGACTGGGAAAGCCCTGCGGTGGAAGCCTTCATGAAGATAACCTGCAAATACGGCATTCCTTATTTCGCAAATTATGTGAATTCTGATTTATCCCCTGAAGACGCTGTTTCCATGTGCTGCCGTCTGCGCCTGGATGTTGGCCAGCTGCGCAAACGTGGCGGAGGTCTTTTCGGCAGCAATCCCCTCACCGGATCCATTGGGGTATACACCATTAATCTGCCCCGAATTGGCTATTTAAGCAAAACAAAGGATGAATTCAAAAAAAGGCTCTATCACATGGCCAGTATTGGCAAAACCTCCCTTGAAATCAAAAGAAAAATAATCGAGCAACAATCAGAAAAGGGGCTGTATCCTTATACCACCCATCTGCTGCGCCATGTCAAGGAAAGGACAGGACAGTACTGGTACAATCATTTCAACACCATCGGTATTGTCGGCATGAATGAAGCTCTTGTCAACTTCATGGGAAAAGATATCACCACCAGTGAAGGGCAGGAATTTGCCATTGAAATCATGCAATACCTCAGGGAGATCATGGTAGGGTTTCAAAAGGAGACCGGCAACTTCTACAACCTGGAAGCCACTCCTGCAGAAGGTGCCTCATACCGCCTGGCCCGTATGGACAAGGCAAAGTATCCCGACATTTACACGGCAGGGGAAGAGGTGCCCTATTACACAAACTCAACACAGCTGCCTGTCGGCTTCACCGACGATATCTTTGAGATGATGGAGCTGCAGGATGAGCTTCAGTCCCTGTATACCGGCGGTACGGTTCAGCATCTGTACCTGGGGGAGAGCATACAGGATACCGAAGTATGCCGCAGCATCATCAAGCGCTGCTTTGAAAACTATAAAATGCCCTATATTTCCATTACGCCTACTTTCTCAGTATGCAACAACCACGGCTATATCAGTGGTGAGCATTTTACATGCCCCCAATGCGGCGGGGAAACCGAGGTGTGGTCCAGGGTAACCGGTTATTTACGGCCTGTGTCCAATTTCCATAAGGGGAAAAAGGAAGAATACTTCAATCGCCGCAAGTTTGTCATAAAAGATAAGGTTTCGTAAGTTACAAAAGATGTGTACGGAGGCGCGGAAGATGAAAATTGCCGGTATTGTCAGGCAATCCCTGGTGGATTATCCGGGTAAGCTTGCAGCAACTGTGTTTACGCAGGGCTGCAATATGAACTGTGTATTCTGCCACAACCGTTGTCTTGTGGGACAGCGTGGACATGATCCATACCAGAAAGAAGATGAAGTTTTTGCGTTTTTGCAGCGAAGGAGAAAATTCCTCGACGGCGTTGTGGTTACCGGGGGTGAACCTACCCTCCAGCCCGATCTGGAAGGCTTCATTGAAAAGGTAAAGGACATGGGGTTCCTGGTCAAACTGGATACAAATGGGACCCGACCGGAGGTTCTTAAGAAGCTTTTTGATAAAAACCTGGTAGACTACGTCGCCATGGATGTCAAAGCCCCAATGAAGAAATACCATGAAATCTGCCGATCAGAAGTTAACGAGCAAGCCCTGCTCGAAAGCATGAAATTGCTGAGGGAAGGCGACGCGGACTACGAATTCAGAACCACCTTCTGCCCTCAGCTGGATGATTCCGATATCCGAGAAATTGGAGAACTGATTGCAGGTTCCAAAAAATACGTTTTGCAGCAGTACAGGGATACCGACGCCGTAAAGGGTGGGTATACCGGGAAAGCGGCTGTTCAGTTTCATGATGAACCCAATCGCCAGATGCGTAATTATGTATCTTCATTTCAGGTTCGGGGTGAAATTGGAATCAATGCCATACCGCTGTAATACAGCGCTTTCGGTTCAGTTTTACATGCTCCGGCCTCATACAACATGGCGGTACTGTAAAAAATATCCGGGATAAAGCGATGGAAAAAGCCTGTAGGCATAGGTACGATAAACGAGATAAGAAAAGGACGACCCAGGGGTTGTCCTTTTTACATGAGCAGCGGACTATTCTGTGACGCATAAGTGCCTGTACACATGTCCTGCCTTGCCTTGACTGCGAACCTTGTCCTGCGTGGCCGCACAATCCAATGCCCTAACTTTCTCCATTTTTCGACGAATTCAGACCATTCCCGAAATTGCCGATACATATACAGGGTTACAATCACCTAATGGTATGATATAATAGCGCATAAAATTGTTACATAAATATACAATCCGTTTCTCACTGGAGGAGCGGGGGGAGAGAGAATGTATCAGGAATTAATATTGGAAAATAGTTTGACCCTTGTTTATGAAAAATTGCCATTTGTTCGTTCGGTTTCCTTCGGCCTTTGGGTGGGGACGGGTTCTCGGTATGAAACCCCAGAGCTTAATGGCATTTCACATTTTATTGAGCACATGCTGTTTAAAGGCACCGAAACGAAAACCGCAAAGGATATCGCCATGGCCATCGACAATGTCGGTGGGCAAATTAATGCTTTTACCGGAAAGGAATGCACCTGCATTTACACAAAAACACTGGATGAGGACCTGGAACTGGCCATTGATATGGTTGCAGACATGCTGTTTCATTCGCGGTATGATAAATCTCATATTGAGACCGAAAAAAAGGTTGTCATGGAAGAGATCAGCATGTATGAGGATTATCCTGAAGAAATGGTGCATGATATGCTGACCGAAGAGGTTTGGAGCGGCAACTCCCTCGGGTATCCCATTCTTGGCAGCTGCCAGTCCGTTTCGGCCATTACACGGGACGATATCGTTGAATATATGCGGTCATCTTATGTGCCGGAGAACAGTGTCATTTCAGTAGCAGGAAATTTCGACGAACAGAAGCTTGTGGAGATGGTGAGGAAATACTTTGGGGGGTGGAGGTCCCACGATTTTTGCAAAGTGGTTGCCCGTAAGCCCTGGTTCAACAGAAGCCTCAAGGTGAAGCGGAAGGATACCGAGCAGGTTCACATATGCCTTGGCTTCAGGGGTGTGAAGCATGGCGAGGAAAGCATGTATTCGCTTTTAACCTTGAATAATATATTGGGCGGTGGAATGAGCTCACGGTTGTTTCAGAAGGTACGCGAGGAACTGGGGCTGGCCTATTCCATCTATTCCTATCCTACCTCCTACAGGGATGTGGGTATGTTTACAATATATGCCGCATCCAGCCCTCAGCATTATACAGAAGTGATAAAGCATATCCGGAATGAAATTGAAACCCTCACCCGTGAAGCCCTGACCGCCAACGATGTGGAAAAAGCGAAAAACCAGCTGAAGGGAAGCTTCATTCTGGGTTTGGACAGCACCAGCAGCAGGATGAACAGCATGGGCAAATCACAGCTGATGATGGGGCGGATCCGCACACCTGATGAGGTTCTGGAAAGCATCAACAGGGTCTCCCTCGAATCAATCGATACAGTCATTAAATATGTATTCAAAACAGAGCAAATGGGGTTATCGGCCATCGGAGATATCGACTTTGCTCCAGACCTGCTGGACACCATAACTTTTTAAGTAAACTGGTTCAGCTGAAACCGAAGCTCAAGCTTTATGACGAAGTAAAACACCGTGCTTCGGCAGGGTCTCATTTGAACATAAAGTCCCGCCTCATCAGGGGTGGGAGCCCGCCATTGGAGCCATGAGGAGGTTTGTGTTCCCTGGTTTTTCAGTATGAACAGGAAAACCTGAGTTCCATGGCTTTTCTGATCGATCTCCGGTTTGAAATTTCATAAAAACAAGCACTGGAACCCCCTGCACGTCATACGATGGATTATACGCAAGGAAGGTTAAAAACGTGATAGATGCGGGGGGTATTTGAATGCAGAAACCAAAGTACCTTGTCATCGGCGGTGATATGCGCAGTACATATCTTGCCGAATTGCTGAAAAAGGAATATCATCGGGTTGAGATATATGGCTTTGATAAAAAGCTTTCCAACAACAACAATGCCAATCTGACGCAAATGGTCACCAATGCAGATATTATCATCTGCGGCATTCCTCTTGCCGCAGCGGGCGGTCTTGTCAACATGCCATTCTCTGAGGAATCACTTCCGGTCCATACTCTGATTGAGATGATGCCTGAAAGTACGTTTTTTGTTGCAGGCAAAATTGAAAAGGAAGTCAGGGAAAACCTCACAAAGAAAGGGGTTCGGTACCTTGACCTTTTAGATCGGGAAGAAATGGCTGTTCTGAATGCAATACCTGCAGCCGAAGGTGCGGTGCAGCTGATCATTGGTGCAATCCCAAGAACGATTCATAACAGTAAGATTTTAATCCTGGGCTACGGCAGGATCGGCAAGGTGCTGGCAAAAATCCTTTCAGGTTTCGGAGCCGATGTCTGGGTTGAAGCAAGAAACTATTCAGATTTAAGCTGGATTGAGGCTAATGGCTACAAGCCTGTGCACCTGAATGATCTGGAGCGCTATGTTACTGAGATGAATGTGATTGTGAATACCGTTCCTCATCTGTTGATAACAGCGGACATCCTGAACAAAATCCATATGGACTGCTATTTACTGGATTTGGCATCAAAACCCGGCGGAATTGACTTTGAGCATGCAGCAAAGCTGGGTTTAAAGACCGACTGGGCTCTCAGCCTTCCAGGGAGGGTGGCCCCAATGACGGCAGCTGAAATAATTAAAAAGACCATTGACAATATGATGCTGGAAGGGGGAGGGAAGAAGTGAACGCAGCCGGGAAAAAGATTGGTTTTGGTTTGACGGGTTCTTTTTGCACATTGGAAAAGTCACTGGAACAAATGGAAAAACTCGCTTTGCTTGGAGCAGATATATATCCCTTTATATCCAGCATTGTGGCAGTTACCGACACCAGGTTTGGAAAGGCTGAGTATTTTAAGAACAGGATTGAGCATATAACCGGTAAGAAATGCGTTACAACGATTGTTGATGCCGAGCCTGTAGGCCCAAAAAACTTTCTTGATATCATGGTGGTGCTGCCGTGTACGGGAAACACACTGGCAAAGCTTGCCAACGGCATTACCGATACCTCTGTTGCAATGGCTGTAAAGGCCCAGCTGCGAAACAACAAGCCAGTCCTAATGGGGATTGCAACCAATGACGGATTAAGCGCCAACGGTAAAAATATCGGGTTACTGCATAACACCGACAATGTTTTTTTTATCCCCTACGGACAGGACGATCCCCAAAAGAAAACGAACTCCCTGATCTGTTTGATGGATCTGTTTATTCCTGCACTTGAGGCAGCTTTAGATGGTGTTCAGCTGCAGCCTGTGCTTACGGTTCATTCGATGCAAGGATAAATTTTAATAATATGAAACTTCGTTTCAATGCGCTTTGCAGGTCACTGTTCAAAGAAATGCATTCATCAGCGCCATCAACTTCCTAAGCCCCCACCCATAAGTGGGGGTTCCTTTGGTTGATTCCTTCTCTTTATACCTTAATCTTTCCACTTGTGAGTTGGACAGGGGTATGATACTCTAAATGCAGAAATATGACTAGCAGCAGAACGGCATGGAAAACCGGAGGTTTTGGTGAGTTCCCGGAATGAATCTGCTCCTATGTGGGTCTCAATCCCCATGGGGGATAACAGAATAAAAGCAATCTTTACAACCCGCAGCGGCGGTGTCAGCAGTTTTCCATTCAACACCCTGAATTTAAGCTTTCAACGGGCTGACAACATGGAAAATGTCATGGAAAATTACCGTCGTCTGTCAAAGGAATTCGGGGTTCCCATGGAACGAATGATTCTGTCCAGGCAGGTTCATGGCTCAACGGTTACGGTTGTTGATAAAAGCCATTGCGGTATGGGTTTGGTCAGGCAGAGCAGCTATGGTGATACCGATGGCCTCGTTACCTGCGAACGTGGAGTCGCGCTGGTCACGTTTTATGCCGACTGTACACCGGTGTATCTGTACGATCCGGTTTCATGCGCAATCGGCCTGGTACATTCCGGCTGGCGCGGCACATTACAGAATATTCCGGCAAAAGCAGTACAAAAAATGAAGGAAGCCTTTGGCTGCAAGCCGGAAAATATGATAGCCGCTTTGGGCCCTCATATCCACCAGTGCTGTTTTGAAGTGGGAGCGGATGTGTACAGGCAATTTTCAGAGGTTTTTCCAGACATGCAGGACGCTATGGTGCCTCAGAAGGATAAATGGTATATCGACTTAAGCAGGATTATTACACGCACATTGCTCCGTGAAGGTTTGACTGCGAGCAATATCAACGATGTCAACCGGTGTACGGTGTGCGAAAATGAGCTTTTTTTCTCCCACAGGGGCGGAAAAGGCAATAGCGGAACCGGGGCTGCGCTGCTGATGGTAAGCTGAAGCTTCAGGCGCGCTCCCAATCCAGTGAACGAGGAGCATATGCACAGATATAAACGAACGATGGCATGGATTATCATCCTATATGTTTTTTTCGCTGCAGCGGGCTGCAAAGCCCGTGAAACCTTCAGGGACCAGGCTCCGACCATTACGCCGGCCATCGGCAGGATGATGAAGCAAATCGACAGCGGCCCGGTGCAGGGTGGGACAATAGCACTTCCTGTCACGGCAGTGAATGCCCTGAACCCGTATCAAACCACGGACAGGTATGTGAACTATATGAACTGTCTGGTTTTTGAATCTCTTTTTGTGCAGACCGGGGAAGACCGAGTGAAGCCGTGGCTGGTCTCAGGCTGGGAAAGCAGTGAGCATACCATCTGGAATTTTTCACTTTATGAAGGGGTTAATTTTCACAACGGCTCGACCCTTTCGGCTTATGACGTGAAATACTCGCTGGAATTGCTTCAGAATTCAAGTAATCCTTACCACAGCAAGGAAATCTGTGAAAATATACTACAGGTGAATGTGATCAACAGCTATCAGCTTGAGATAACCTTGAAGATGGCGGATCCTTCCTTTACCAGCAAGCTTTCCTTTCCAATTCTCAGCCGGTGGACAGAGGATTATGATGGCACATCCCTGGCCGGGACAGGCCCGTATCAATATGATTCGATGACGGAAAAGCAGATAACGCTGAAGCGGTTTGACAATTGGTGGACAAAGAAGCCTGCGAACCTGGAAGCTGTGGTATTCAAGGTATACCCCGAAGCAGAAATGCTTGATGCCTTTCAAAATAATGACATAGATGCGGCTTTTGTAAGAAATGTGGATTTCACAAAATACCAGCATCGCACTGACATCAATTACCAGGTGTTTCCTGATAATCAAGGCAATTTCATCTATGTGAACCCAAATGGTTTGTTTGGACAAGCCAACCGCCAGGATGCACTGTTCCGTTATATTACTTCCAGGCTGTATGATATGAACCTTGGTCAGGTCCAATACTATGATGAATACAGTGAAAGCCCGCTGGATGTGGATGGCTTCAGACAAGCAATGGTACAGACTGGGTTGAGCTGGAATGAAGCTCAAAAGCTTTTTACCTGGAGAGGAAGCCCTTTGGGGACAATTTCGATCATCGTACCCAAACAAGATATCCAAAAGCTGCACACGGCCAATTTCCTTGTCAATATTCTTCAGGATGCGGGAATAAAGGCCCAAATTCACCAGAGTGCAAACGCTTCGGAAGTAAACCGGCTTATCCGGAACGGCGGATATGACTTGTCACCGGTGACCGAGGAAATCAAGCCATGGGAGAACCTGGACGATACGTTGCAGCGGATGCAGGCAGAACTTGGTTACGGGAAGGAGAATTCCTATATCCTGCCCTTATACCGGAATCAGCAGGCGATGTTATACAATAACAATATCCGTGGAGAAAAAAACGCTTTTTTCTGGAACCCCTATCAGGGCATCGCATCCTGGTATTTGCCCATATTTGTTGAAAGCAGTTTGGATGGTACATGATGGATATGCATATTTCAGGGGACAGTATAAAGCTGGACCCTTTGACAAAAGAGAACCTGTCTATGATTAACCTGTGGTATTGTCAGAACGACTCATTTGGTTATGCAACAGGGGGTAAAAACCCTGAAGAGGTTTTGGCAGGGTTGAACGACGAGCATGCCGGGTTTGTTCTTGGTATTTATCCCACTGGGACAGAAGGCTGCATTGGGCTGATTGCCGGAGAAATCAAAAGCGTTCGGGAACCGGTTCTGTGGGTGCGCACGTTTCTTATTGATACGCTCTGGCAGCGCAGGCATTACGGTTCCACAGCCTTCCAGCTGCTGGCTGAATATATCGCCCGGAATTATCAGATTAAAAGAGTTTTTGTTTCGGTAGCCGTGAAGAACCGTGTAGGCATGCAATTCTGGAAAAGCCTGGGGTTCCGCTGCGTCCGGTTGTTTTATGGATCCTCAGGCCATAACAGCACAGTTTATATATTTGAAAAGGTTATCCACCCATAAGCCAACTCAATACATACATAAAATGTACATCATGGGACCATTTATCCCATCGTCATCAATTGTAACCACCCGTGGAGTTCTACCCAAAAGAATCGCAGTTCCTTCACTGTATTCAGCATTACAAACACAGGTTCTGAGAATATTGTTTGAAAGCTGGAGGTTCGGGCATGATGAAAAGGCCCGTGCTGCACGCCGCAATTGCATTCGGAGCAGGTATTCTTGCTGCCTGGTATATCCGGCAGGTCTTCTTTTTCATGATTATTTTTCTGCTTGCGATGCTCCTGTTTGGCTATGGTCAATGGAAAAAGCTTCGCTGGAGGCATCTGCTTTTATTGTGGGCTCTGTGTTTTTTCTGTGGTTATATCAATTACGCTTATCAGTATACGGTGCTCCGAAAGCCTGTTGAACTTTACCAGGGTTGTGAAATAACGGTTTCAGGGTATGTCAGCAGTGCCTGTACCCTTACAGAAGGGAAGGCAGCATTCAGCTTCTTTGCGGAAAAAATACAGCTGCAGGGTAAATCGGAGGATTTCTCCCGTAATGTCCGTATAGATGCATATCGCGTCTCGGATGCCCATGATTTTTCTCCGGGAACCCGCCTTAACATTTCAGGTGTATTGGAAAAGCCATCCGGTTCCAGAAACCCGGGTGGGTTTAATTATGAAAGCATGCTGTTTGCCCAAAAAACACCCGCCCGGATGGCTGTGAAAACTGAAGCGATCCGTTGGAGCGGGGAGAACAAAAACCTTCCGCTGTTGCGCTTTGGGCTTGGAATTCGGCAGGTTATTCTGGACCGTCTTGAAAGCAACCTGTCCGATGAAAAAGCTGCCCTCATGGCAGCCATGCTGACAGGATACAGGGAAAACCTGACCAATAGTATGGAAAATGCCTTTAGCATCGCCGGGCTTACTCATATCATGGCAGTATCAGGATCAAATCTTGCTTTCCTGCTGTTTCCGCTGCTTTGGTTGCTTAAAATGCTGGGGTTGAACCGGAAAGCTGCAGCAGTGGCTACGGTGCCCTTTCTATTTTTCTTTGTTCTGGTTACCGGCATGGAAGCCTCAGTATTAAGGGCTTGTGTGATGGCATGCGTTCTCATGGCGGGAAAGGCACTGGACAGAAAGGCTGATCTGCTCAACTCCCTCGGAATTGCCTCACTGCTGTTGCTGGCAGTTAACCCATTCATGCTGTTTGATACGGGATTTATCTTATCCTTTGGTGCCACTGCGGGTTTAGCTTTGCTCTATGCGAGGATCCGCGGTGTCATCCCCGAATGGGTTCCGAAATTCATCCGGGAAACAGTTTCTGCAACCATCGCTGCACAAGCGGGCATCCTTCCGCTTTTGATCCTGTTTTTCAGCAGGATATCCCTGATCTCACTGCTATCAAACCTCCTTGTGGTGCCGCTGACAGGAATTACAACCGTAATGGGTATGGTTTGTGTGGTACTGGGCAGTTTTCATCCCATCCCGGCGCAGTTCATTGGATATATGCTCCAAAGCCTTTTGCATGTTATTTTATTCATCACTGATTTTTGTGCTTCAATTCCCTGGGCGCAGGTGCACATGCAGCATTGGAGATTACCGGCAATCTTTGCATGGTATGCTGTTTTGATTCCAACAGGGGTTTATGGGCTGCCTTTCTTTATACGACATAAAACAAAGCTTGCTGCAGCTGCTTTCCTGGCAGGTGCTTGCATTCTTCTTTCAGGGTTGATGCCCGGAAGGCTGAAGGTAACCTTTATTGATGTGGGGCAGGGGGACAGTGCCTTAATTCAGACTGCTTCGGGCAGGAATTATCTGATGGACGGCGGAGGAACCTTTCAGGAAACCGAAACAGGTTATATCGGGAAGCGGATCCTTTTGCCGCTTTTCATGCATGAAGGGGTTACCAGCCTGGAGCAGGTGTTTATAAGCCATGCCCATACCGATCATATGGCTGGTGTTTTAACACTTCTGCAATCCTTTCCTGTGAAATCAGTTGGGCTGCCCGCTTATTCCGGAGCAGATCAGGATTTTGAAGCGGTTATAAAAATTTGCAATGAAAAAGGAATTGAAGTGAAACATTACAGATGCGAAGACGAAGTATCTCTGGATGCTAAAACCACCATCCGGTTTTTAAATCCGAACAGTGAAACCCCAACCCTTTCAGACAATCTGAACAACACTTCCCTTTGCGCGCTTCTATCCTATGGGCAGCTGCAGATTTTTTTTACAGGAGATCTTGAAACCAGCGCTGAAAAAACCTTCTTCGCCAACAATCCCAGAGTGGATTGTGATATTCTGAAGGTACCCCATCACGGCGGAAAAAACGCATCCTCGGAAAGCTTTATCCAATATACGATGCCCGAGACAGCAGTGATCAGCGTGGGTCGAAACAGCTTTGGTCACCCTTCTGAAGCGGTGCTCAAGCGTCTGGATGCTCATGGTATAAAGGTGTATGTCACCTTGGAAAACGGGGCTGTGATTGTGGATAGCGATGGAAAGAAATACCATATCCGCA
>JAGOJH010000097.1 GCA_017995215.1 Thermoclostridium sp. | reverse complement strand
TTCGGGGCTTAAAGTGCTGTTTTTAGTGCAATTAGTAAAAGCATTGGTGCCTTGCTGCTTCGCACTCAGGATGCTGTTTATAAAGCCAACGTTTCTTTTGGTAATCCACTATCAGCGCCAAAAGGCCGTATGCTTTGTTTGTAGGTGTACATTTTTCCCTGGAAATACTCAAAAAACAGCGGATTTGATGTAATTTTAGTCAAATTTCATTGCAACATTTCGCGATGAAATGTTCAAAAGGGCTTATATAGGGGTCACCACAGAATTCGGATTATAAAGCACGTTAAGGATTTTGTAATGGCTGTAACGGTCTGAAATTATTGAGCCAGGCATTTTTGTTTGTTTCCACATATAGTCTCCAATCAGGTTAATATGTTCCCAACCAAGTGGGGACAGATTTTGTAACAATTTCTTATCAATTTTTCTTCCACCAGTATTGAGCGACGTGGCATGATTCTCCCTCTCGAAAACGGTCGTTTTTGAGAAGCTGTTATCACTCAAACCAGCACAACGTCAAATCAAGGAGTTATGCTTCTCAAAAATATTTCTTGAAATAATATTCTCATTTGTTTACTATTTCAATGAGATTTAATAAAGGAGTGTGCCATGATAACATTGGATCGTATCACCCGGCAACCTGATATGATGGGCGGCAAGGCCTGTATCCGTGGAATGCGCGTCACCGTCGGCATGATAGTCGGCCAGATTGGTGCAGGCCATTCCATTGAGGAGATACTTGTTGACTATCCCTACCTTGAAAGAGAAGACATATTGCAGGCCATACGCTATGCGGCATGGCGGGCTGAAGAACGAGAGGTCATGCTGGCCAACGCATGAAGCTGCTCATCGACATGAACCTTTCTCCGAGATGGGTTCACCTCCTAAAAGATAACGGTTTTGAGACGTTACACTGGTCAACTGTCGGCAATGCAACCGCCAGTGATTCAGAAATCATGGCCTGGGCATCGGATAACCGCTATGTTGTACTGACTAACGATCTGGACTTTAGCGCTATCCTTGCTGCCACTCAGGAGATCACCCCGAGTGTCGTGCAGATCCGTGCAGAAGACGTAAGTCCTGATCTAATAGGAGACAAGATTGTTCATGCCCTCCGACAAATGCAGCCAGATCTGGAGACGGGTGCACTGATGTCCATTGACGATAAAACCATGCGCATCAGGATATTGCCATTGCTAAAACAGAGAGAAAACCCATGATGTTGATCGGGTATGCCCGTGTCTCAACACAGGACCAGAACCTTGATTTACAGAGAGAAGCACTGACAAAGGCCGGGTGTCAAAAGATATTTGAGGACAAGATTAGCGGCAGCCGCGAAGAGCGCCCAGGTTTCAAAAAGACCCTTGAAATACTGCGCGAAGGTGACACGCTCGTTGTCTGGAAGCTGGACCGTTTAGGCAGAAGCGTCAAACACCTGGTGGATATTACCAACGAACTTTCAAAGCAGGGTGTACATTTCAGAAGCCTCACTGATTCTATTGACACAAGTACGCCTTCGGGGAGGTTTTTCTTCCATGTAATGGCCAGTCTCGCCCAGATGGAACGGGAGCTTACCATAGAACGTACTCGTGCCGGACTGGAAACAGCCAGACGCTTGGGCCGCCGGGGTGGTCGCAAACGGCAGATGACCGAAAGCAAGATCGAATCAGCAAAGAAGTTACTTACCAGCGGTGTTCCTCCCAAGGATGTTGCAAAAAACCTTGGCGTATCGATTCCGACACTTTATCGTTGGGTACCGGCCTCGGCCAACCATTAGTGTACTATTTTACGAATTAAATGCTCGTGGACTGAATGCTGACGCTATTTTTCGGGACATTGCTTGTTGCTAAAACTACATACTAATATTCGCATTTATCAACGAATCCAGAAATCGAACGACCAATTGAAAATGAATTAACAAAAACATTTGAATTGCTTAAAAGTTCGGTAGAATAATAATATCTTGCTTGCAGTAAGCTCTTCCAAATCCTTCCAAGGAACGAACCGTACAATATCTCTCCCTTCTTTTCATTCTTTCATCCCACCCTCTGTGCCAATATATATGAGACACTTTCTACCCAATTGATCGAGCTTTATCAAGGGAAAATAAAGAAGAAGATAGATGAAGTATGGGGGGAGTAATTCCCCATGAGGAAACAAAATGACAATAATTATATGGACTCTGTCAGCCTTGGCTTTTCTGACTTTTATTTGCTATATAGCCATCCCTATAGCTCGTATTATCAAGAATAGAGGGCGGCAGATGATGTCGCCGAAGCGATGTATCCGGGGGATAAAGTCGGACAGTCCAATTTTAGGGACAAAGTCGCCTCTGATATACTTCAAAACAATCGAGGACTTACATGCGAGTCTCCTGAATTCAAGGTTCTGTACCAACAAGAGATGGATAGACTCCTGACGCAATATCGAAGCAAGACCCCATAATCCTCTCAAGGGAGGGCCGGATGCATTCCACAGTTAGTCATTTTTTTTGTACATACCCTGAATAAAATGACAGGAAATATACGATGCCAAACCCTATAAACAACCAACATCCCAACGATCCACTTCATGGCGTCACTTTGGAAAATATTCTTACAGAGCTTGTGGAATATTATGGGTGGAGTAGGCTGGGTAGAATCATTAATATACGGTGCTTTAATAATGATCCGAGCATCAAGTCCAGTCTACAGTTTCTAAGGAAAACCCCGTGGGCCAGGAATAAGGTTGAAGTCCTGTATCTGAGATACAAAAAGAGAATATGACCAGGAGATGAAAATGTTGCCAAAGATTCATTGTGATAAAATTGTGATAAAATAGATTGAAAAAGACTGAAATAGATAGAATAGAATTGATTTAATAGAAATTAAAATGCTATATAATTTTAATGAGATATGGGAAATCAGACCTAATGTCAAAGGCTTATAATTTTACTAATTGCCGGACTCAAGATGCCATGGAACGAACACGGTGATTACCAGATATTTGACAGCCTTACAGATATACTCCATTATCTAAAAAAACAGCATGATTCCTTTTAACCGTTTAGGCCTGCCGTTCAAGCTGTTCTCCCGCTTTGTATATCCCAAAAAGGCCTTAGACGACATTTCAAGCCTGTTAGAAGAAGTCAGACCTGAAAGCTTTGTGCTCGACATAGGCTCAGGCACAGGAGTGCTTACAGAGTTTGCGCATAATATAAGAGATGACCTGAAATATGTGTCACTTGACCCTGCTTACGGCATGATCAAATATGCACCTGAATATACATATAAGGTAAGAGCAAAAGCCGAATCTCTGCCGTTTAAAAACATCTTCAGTGTTGTATTAATGGGTGATACCATCCACCACATCGATAATCCTCATAAAGCAATAATGGAAATAAAAGGCTGTATGACACCCAGTGGCCGTTTATTCATATTTGATCTTAATCCCGATACGTTTATCGGAAGCGTTGTGTGTAGATCCGAAAGGTTTTTCAAGGAGCCTGCCAATTTCTATTCACCGGAAATACTTTCAGATATGCTTAAAAGATATGGCTTCAGGACAAAGATTAACAAGTATGATTGGCGATATTCTGTTGAAGCTGAATTGATTTGATAGACATCAGCATCTTCTGACATCTGTCTCAGTTACTTTCAATTTTAATATGATGTTTCTTAAAGAAAAAAAGCGGACCCGAAGGCCCGCTTAACTTGATTTATTTCTTCTTCGGTTTGGCCGGCGCCTTCTTAGCTGGTTTCTTTGCAACTGCCTTTCCACTTACCACTGCCTTTAATGCTGCACCAGCGGTAAACTTCGGTACTTTCTTTGCGGCGATCTTGATCTCTTTGCCTGTCTGGGGGTTTCTGCCCTTTCTTGCCTTTCTGTCAGAAACTGAGAATGTGCCAAAACCTACGATTGTTGTTTTTTCGCCTTTCTTGAGCGCCCCTTCGATACAACCGATGATTGTCTGGAATGCCCCTTCTGCAACTTTTTTTGTGACTTTAACATCTTCCGCAACCTTTGCTACAATTTCTGCTTTTGTCATCTTCAACTACCTCCTTGGATATGTTTAATATATCTATGATTATCAGGCAAATAGACTTTACCTGTTGGGTAGACCATTGCAGAAACTGCTATCTGCGTGCATTATCAATATAATCATCAATAATGTCAATGATTATTTGCAATTTAAGATAAATAAAACCAATACTATAATACGATAAGAACATCCATTGAGCGTGAGCAGGCTATGTGCAAGGATGTACAAATATGATTGGTTAGTGAATGAGATGTTGGTGAGTTCTAATTATATTATGTTCCAGCGGCAGAATCTGGATGGATAAGCTTCTGGAAATGATAACTATATTTATAAAGGCAAAATCCAGATGGCCACTGGATTCATTTATGTGTGCTGCCCTTTCGCATCATTTGCCGCTGCTTCATGTGAAAGACCATTGTCAGCCACAATTGCTTCAGTATCCTGCTTCTCATAATATAATGATGGAGGTGCTTCCGTCTCCGATAAGAAAAATGGGAGGAGAGGCAGGATATTATTCATTTTAATGGGGTTTTAGTGCAAAATCCCTTTGATCTTCGTTGATGCTTATGTAGAGAACAGAGACGAAGGTTAATACATGTCCCCCACTTCTGAATAATGAGTGGGGGAATTTTTACCTCAACTATACTGAATTATCGAGTAAATCATCATCTCATTCATTATCTTTTATCTTTTTTATCTGGACTATCCTGTATTCAAGGTTGGGGTGACTGTCAAATAAGCCGGTGCTGTCTGTTCCTTTGCCCATAGATGCAGCATAGTTCTTTAACTTTTCCAAAGCACTTATATATACATCAGGTTTTATTCCAAATTGTTTACCTGTTTCAATGGCATCCTTATCGGCATCTTTCTCTTGTGATCGGCTATAAGCGTTTGTCAAAAGCGGATTTACTGCATAATTGGCATAGCCTATACCGGGAACGAATATGTTGGCTATCTGGAATGCAATCGTTGTGGCATAGGCTGTAGCAATCCTTTTATCGGCATGACCAAGTTTGACATGGGCATTTTCGTGAAATATGATGACCGCGAGTTCCTGATCTGTCATCTGGTCGATGAGCCCTTTGTTTATAAATAGTCTTTTGTTCTGGGAGTCCACAAAGGCATTTGGTATATCCTGATCGATTATGTAATATTTATACCCCTGGGATATTATATCATTGGCAGGATACTGTTCGGCAATACGCTCTACCCTATGGAAAGGTTCAGGGTCATTGCTTTTATTCAATAATTTTACTTGTTGCCCGGTAGTGCTGCATCCGATTAAAAGGATGATAAGGAATGTCGGTATTAATAGTTTTTTCATATCTCAGCGTGGTATACCGCTACGAAATAAACAACGAACAAGCGGCAAATATATTTCTTATTTATAGTAAAAGGTTTTTTCAATTATTCTCCGGCTTCTTCTGTGAAGCTTTCCATGTACCATAAAAGAACAGGATCAGCCCGGCCAATCTCTTAATTTGTTCATCCTCAAATATATTGTTAACTACTACTTTTGCTGAACCAAGTAATATGGCATTTGCCGCTGAACAATTCTCTTTAGAAATAAGTATGACAGGTTTATTGACTGAATGGGCATAACCTATCTCATAAGCTGTGCCGGTATCATTATCATCAACAAGGGCAATAATGATGTCACACTCTTCCAGGAGCCTTATGCACTCAATTTTAATGCTCTCGGCCATCTCTAATTTTATCTCAATATCCCCTTCAACATTAGGAGAGTAGTCAAATGGGTCAACAATGCTGATATCGTTGCCATATTGTGTATTTGATAAAGCGGCAGAAAGCTGGGGAAGGAACTGTTTCTTGAAATCTCTCTGCTCTTTATTGAAGCATGGATGGGCGAAGTAGATTTTCATATATATCTCACTTAGGGTGCTGACGTTTTGACTTCTTGTACATTCTGTAGGCTCCATAACCGGCTATTACAACGGTTCCGGGTACTAAGGGTATACCAAAAACAATGGCAGCGGATAATACTTTTATAGCTGTTGGCATAATCTTATTGGATTTCTTATTCAGTTCCGGCTTGTTCATGGTCTTAAATATATATCATAAAATGAATTCCATCCTGAAACATAGAAAGCATATATCTTTTTGAAGCCACATGGCTATATTGTTGATATAATCAATAATAACAGACTGTTAATTATTGACGGAATAGCTCTTGATATGGTTAAAAATACAAGAAGACAATTCTGTACAATCAGGAGAAAACAACGACGAAGATAGAGAGGAATTAATGACAAAAGCAGAAATTGTTGAACAGGTATACGATAAACTGGGCTTATCAAAAAGGGAGTGCGCCGATATCGTCGATAGATTCTTTGAGGCTATAAAAGAAACATTGTCAAAGGATGAAGATGTTAAGATTTCTGGATTCGGCAAGTTTACAGTAAAACAGAAACATGCCAGGAGAGGAAGAAATCCTCAGACAGGCGAAGAGTTGGAGATTAAAGGCAGAAAGGTGCTGCTCTTCAAGCTGAGCCATGTTTTGAAGGATGAGATAAATTAGCAGGGATAGGGTCGGTTGCTATTAACAAATAGCATTACGGTTAAGTAACTATGTTACACACAGCACCTGCTATGGAGTATGGTCTTTCATGGGTATTGAAAGGTGCTATATTATAAAGCAAAGTATAAGGAGACAGAGCTTATGAAAATGATAGCGATAAACGGAAGCCCGAGAAAGAAATGGAACACGGCAACCCTTCTCCAAAAAGCCATGGAAGGAGCCGCATCCCGGGGAGCTGAAACCGAACTTGTCCACCTCTATGACCTCAGTTATAAGGGATGCATAAGCTGCTTCGCGTGCAAGACAAAAGACGGCCCAAGCTACGGAAGATGTGCAGTAAAAGATGATCTTGCCCCGCTTTTAGAAAAAATCAGGCACATAGATGCCTTGATCCTGGGCTCTCCCATCTATTATGGAACTGTGACAGGAGAAATGAGATCCTTTATGGAACGATTGTTTTTCCCTTACAGCACCTATACCGATCCGCCCGGATCTCTCTTCCCGGGAAAGATTTCAGCGGGCTTTATCTACACGCTGGGCGCTACCGAAGAATTGGCGAAGGAACGCGGCTTCCACCATCACATCAATCTAAACGAAATGGTCCTCGGAACCATATTCGGTAAATCGGAATTGCTCTTGAGCTATGACACATACCAGTTTGAGGACTACTCAAAGGTGTATGCCCCACGTTTCGACCCCGAGATGAAGGCAAAGAGGCGGGCGGAAGTCTTCCCTCTCGATTGCGAAAAGGCGTTTAAGATGGGTGAGCGGTTCGTCTGAGTAGATATCACCCTTCTACTTAAAACCTGCCAGTCTCCAGAATGTGTTTGCACCACGGCAAGCCGTTCAATGTAGTCAAAGGTTAGATATTATTTGGAAGCTTGGATGCCATCATTTTTTTCCGGGATAGTTTGCGCCCATCTACGATAAATGTCCCGTCACCAACGGCGTGAACAGTTCGCTTCTCTTTGCGCGAGGTGTCAAAGTATGCCGCAAGGGCTTCGAGAACAACAATGTTGTGTTTTTTGATGATGTCGACGACTTTACACTCGATATTAGCGAGGCATTCTTTTATCAATGGCGCTTTTACTATTCTACCTTTTACGGGAGTGAGCTCGAATTTGGTAAATTTGTCTGTATCGGCACCGGAGCATGTTCCTATTCCAACAACTTTATCAAGCATATCAAACGTGGGGATTGAAATAACACACTCCTTTGTTTTCCGAAGAGCCGTAAAAGAATAATTCCATTCTCCAGTGGTTATTGCAAAGACCGGTGTGAAATCCAGAACCATTGTCCATGAAATCGTCATAATGTTGTCCTTCTTTCCATCATTCGTTGTAACAAGGACAACGGGCCCCGATTCCATCAACGTGAAGGCTTTGCTAATATCCAATTGTTCCATGTATGCAATCCTTTATTATTGATTGTAATGTAATATAAAATAAAAAACACCCTTTAGTAAGAAATTATTGACCATTGGCTTTCTATTGAACCAGTACTTCTCAGCCAGAGAAATCTTCCATCAGTTATTTTCTATTGTTCGGCGTTAGGATCAATCGGCTTTCCTGTTCTATATGACACGCTTTTCATAGTGGCAACCAATGTACGCATCCCTTTCTTTTCCATATAGATGTTAAACAGAAAAGCAGCTGTTTTCCTGCTATGCGACAAGGTTTTTCCCTCAACGATAAGTACAGTTCCCGGATCTGGGCTTGCGTGGTAGGTAATCGAACAATCCAGTGCAACAGAGATGTTGTTCTTATTGTTACCTAATACCGAAAATGCAGTATCTGCGAGAGAATACATAATTGCACCATGGGGCCGGTTGTACATATTCAGCATATCCTCGCGCAATTGCATGTGCATTTGGATGGTATCGTCTGTCAGTGTATCAAGGACTATCCCAAGGGATTTGGCATAGCTATCTTTCTCAAACTGCTTCTTTACGATGTCGAGGTGTTCCTGCATGGGTAGTTATCCTCCCTGATTCATTTATTCTTTTGTTCAGCTTTCTCATAGAGCCTGTCTCGAAACTTTATGTACTGCATCATATCTGAGAGACTGAAGACGAAATGCGGGTTTCCCATGTAATCCAGATCGTTGTTTACTATCTCCGGGATGTCTCTGAAGTTCCACTTGCCATCAGGAGTAAACTGGGCAAGGAAGTTATCGTCTTCTATCGATTCGGGAGGATAGTATTGGACACAGTATTGGCGGTTCATATCAAGATAAAGCAGGGGAACGCTGATAATTGCCTTGTGATCACAGGATTCACATGTAAATATGTTGATGTCTGCGTTAAATAATCTCCTGCGCAGTTCGGGCTCTGATGTGACGTTGAGCGAATCCCGGATCTCAACCTCCTGTATGCTGCCGCATTGAGGGCATGTAAGCTCGTGTATTTTCATTATCGTATCCCCCCGCAGGCTATTCTGTAGAGGATGTCGCCTATGGTTCCAGGCATTACAGGTTCCATGTCAAGCTCCTTTGCCTTGTATGATGCTATTATGCCGTACTGCTTATCGTATTCATAGATAGCATAGAGATCGCTTAGCTTTTTGGAGCAGTCAAAATGCCATACGGTTACAGAATGGCTTAGCTGGTCGTAGTTGCTGTTATACGTTCCCCTGCTTATAAGGGTTTTGATGAAATCAGACCTTCCTTTTTGGGAATAATCGGTTCTTACCTTTACCCTGGTCAGGCCTTTGCCTATGGAAGCGATGCTTTCTTCGTCGTAAAATGTATTGTTGCCGGTGTTGTCGGTAAAGCAGTGTACCCATTCTTCGGCATGGGATGTTAAAGAAAAGGATACCATTATGAGAAGTAATATCAATGTCCTCATTGTAATGCCTCTTTTAGTATGTTTAATGTTATCTCGTATATCCCCGGGGAGCTGTCTATCTCATTGACTATTGCATCTGTGCAGCCGCCACCGAAATAGAAATATACCTGAATGGGTGTATCATTAAGGGTGAGGTTATAAACAGAAGAAGACGAAAAGAATAAAGAGATTAGAAGGAATATAAATACAGGTATGATTGATCTTTTATGCATAAGCTCTCCTGAATTGATTAATTTATGAGCATTATAATTTATGGGCAGGGATTATGTCAAAGGGAAGTAGTGTGGTATAAACGTTTGTTATCTTAGGGAAAAGCGTACTGTACATTAAAGATGAACATATCTGTCAGTTTGCAGCTTCAAGGAATAGACGAAACAACATCTTCAAAAAGGCAATGTCGAATATTACAGCCAGTATGAACATAATGCCCAACCCGATCCACAAATAACCCAAACGAACAGCTTTCTCGCCTTTATATTCTTCGGGGATGTTTGCCTGACATCTGTATATGGCACGAACACCGCTTGCTATGAGTCCGGCGCCAATAATTAAAGCAGCCCATGCAAAAAAATCCATCTCCCCTCTTGTTATAGAACTAATATAAAAATGTTACCTGTGTTCCGGTAATGTCGTGCTTGAGCACTTCACGGTTACTTCATATCGTTGCGACCTTACATACTTTGGATCGCTGTCGTCGCCTCCATCCCAATGGCCTTCCACCAAGCAGAATATGTTTTGTTTGATAGCCCTGTAATATGTACCGTCAGGTCCATCTGCCATTTTGTCGCCGCACCAGCCATCCTTGTTGAGGAAATCACGAGGAGTATCCAGTGAAAGCTTGCCGTCAGGACAATAAGGCAAGGAGCGGCCGAAGAGACCAGCGGGTCTCTGGGTGTCTCTTATTTTATTTGCGTTTGCTGAGAGACGAATAACACAGCCGTTGTAGTGGTTACCATTGTCAGTGAAGTCCTCTGTGGATTTTATCAGACTTTCATACGGACCGGAGCCGAGCTTATTATAGACAGCACTGCAAGCCTCCTCAAGCAGTCCCGCGCGTGCATTGAAAGCACAGACCATTATAAGCACCAGACAGGATAAGGTGTTGAGAACCGTCTTATTCATTAAACAGACAGGATAAGAAGAATAGATATAAGGCTGAGGCTGTTTTTCTCATGTAATTCTCCAGATGAATTTGATAGCATTATAATTTATGGGATATGGGATGTCAAAGAGGAGTAAATATATTCATTAAATTAGGGCTTGCAGATGAGAAGTGCCCCAAATCCCGCTTGCTGAGGTATTTATCGACCTTGACAGCCGAAGACGCGTTGAGGATTCAGCTTTATTTAAAGGAGATTAAAAGCTCTTTCCCCAGGCTGTCGGCTATTTTTTTGAGAAACTGCAGAGAAGGATTTGCATTGCCCTTTTCAAGGCGGCTTATGTTGCTCTGTTTTGTGCCCACCTTCCGGGCAAGATCTTCCTGCGTCATGTTTTGCTCTACGCGGGCTTTTATGACCTGGTTAATAATCTGGTATTCAGGTTCGAGTTTTTTTACTTCTGCGGCGAATTCCGGATTCTTTAAAAGTCCGGCCTTTACTTCATCCCAGTTTTTCATACAGGGTACCTCCTTTGAAAGTCTGCCATTCTGGCACGGGCAGTCTCCAGCTCCTTCTGCGGCGTCTTTTTGCTTTTCTTCACGAACCCATGCAGGAGAACAGCTATGCTACCTGCAGGCATATAATACAGTATACGGGAAATATTGCCTGCAAACTGTATCCGGAGCTCCCGGATACCCTGATAACGCTCGCCCTGGATCTGTTTCGCATAGGGCTCTTTCAGGTTCCTCCCGTGCTCCTTTAAAAGCTCGATCTCCCAGTACACCTTGGCTCCGTGCTTCACGGGAAGAGACTGTATAAATGTTTCAACAGGGGTCTCGCCCGCCTCCGTCTCATAAAAGAGAACCTTTATCATATATATTTATATCATATATGATATGTTATTGCAAATAGAAGAGAATTTCAGCGGCGTTCTGAAGCTGTATTAAATATGGCGGCTTGAAATGAAGGATAATTTACGGAAACATGTTTGAATATTATAGTTGTAAGCCATACACCTGGACCGGGGTCAACTATTAACGCGGCAGCAAGGCTATTTCATAGTCCAGATGATGTCAAAGGGGAACAACACATTCATTAAGTTGATGCTTGCAACTGATTAGGTTTTTATAGCAGCTTTCAACTCGTTATATGCAATAGTTATGAAGGGAAATAATGAATTTGCCTGTTATTGTAAACACCTACAAACAA
>JAGOJH010000096.1 GCA_017995215.1 Thermoclostridium sp. | reverse complement strand
CATAATTTGATCCAACATTTCCTGGTATTCAGGGCTGGATAAAATAGCAATATAAGAAACAGCTGTTACCACAATACTTAGCATTAATACCCCAAAGCTTATCCAACACCACATTTTCGTTTTTTTCGAAGCTTCCATGGCAAGATCATAATTGCCCATATTCAGGTGCTGAGTAATTTTTCCGGAGTTAACAATAGCAACAATTGCAAAGGCCAGGGAGATGAGACTGACACAGCTGAAACAACATATGGCACTGAATACAATTAAACAGATGCATTGAACCTTGTAATCGGGGATAACAGGCATCTGCTGATAGTTGTTAGGTTGTGGCTGTGGTGAGTTGCTGTAATTTGGCTGTGGCTGCTGATAATTGTTGTAGTTAGGCTGTAGTGGTTGGCCATTATTGTAATCAGGTTGGGGTTGCTGAGCATTTTGACTACCCGGCTGGGGCTGCCCTGCAGGCTCGGTTTCAAGCAACTCTCCGCATGCCGGACAGATGCGCGAATATTCGCCAACCTCCTGACCGCATTTTGGACAATACATAATTAATCCTCCTTCAGTCAACGGCAAGGCCTTCAGAGTGTTCAGAACGCTTTGCCAGTGTTGATAGCGATTTGACTGCTCACCTTACATGGGTATACATGGAAAAATTCAGGAAAAAATCATTCTTATTATACAGTATATTTTCAGAGCACGCAAGTCATGATTTCACTGTGGTAGTTCATTGAAATTGAAAAATGTGAATGGTTAATGCAGTGAAATCATGACATGATTTCACTGTGGTAGTTCATCAAAATTGAAAAATATGAATGTATAATGCAGTGAAATCATTGAAACAAAACTTTATTGTGATGAATAAATATGCATGATGAATGCACAACACTAACATTTCCCTTGCAGCTTTCAGAGCGTATGGGTATAATAAGGATATCTCTGGCGGACAGAGCGGTGATGTGCTTTAAGGAGAGGTGGATAATTTGAGCAGGAGAGTCTCCCGTGAGCTTGCGATGAAGCTTCTTTATCAATTTCAGCTGCGCGATGATGATATTCAGGATCAGATAGATTTGTTTCTGTCTGAAGTTGAACAGCCTCTCGAAGGTGCGGAAAAAGAATACTTTCTGAGTGTTGTACAGGGTGCGGTGGAAAAAAAGGGTGAAATAGACGAGCTGATTCAAAATCATGCCAAAGGCTGGACACTGGAACGTATGCCGAAGGTTGATCTTGCAATTATGCGCCTGGCGATCTACGAACTGCAGTACCGCAAGGATATTCCATGGAATGTGTCCATTAACGAGGCAGTGGAGCTTGCCAAAAAGTATGGCGGTGATCAGTCAAAAACCTTTATTAATGGCGTTTTGGGCAAGGTTGCAGCTTCCCTTCAGAACGTGGAAGGGTAAGCCTATGCTCGAGAGGTTAAGTGTCAGCCAACTAACCAGATATATTAAGCGATTGTTTTCCTTTGACAATGTTTTATCCAATGTTTGTGTCACCGGTGAGATATCAAACTTCAAGCTGCATTCTTCAGGCCATATGTACTTTACCCTGAAGGATGAGCAAAGCGTGATTAAATGTGTGATGTTCAAAACCCAGAACCAGAGGCTTCGTTTCAGGCCCGAGGATGGCCTGAGGGTCATCATCCGCGGGTATGTATCTATCTATGAGGCGGGGGGTTCTTATCAGCTTTATCCTGAAACCATGGAGCCCGACGGGCTTGGAAATTTGTATCTGGCATTCGAGCAGCTCAAGCAAAAGCTGGAACGCGAGGGACTGTTCAACCCGGAAAGAAAAAAGAAACTGCCCTTTCTGCCAAAAAGCATCGCGGTGATCACATCCCCCACCGGTGCTGTCATCCAGGACATCATGAATGTCCTGTTCCGAAGGTATCCGAATACTGTTTTAAAAATATTCCCGGTGATGGTGCAGGGAGAAGGCGCGAGCAGACAAATTGTCAACGCGCTGGAATTTGTAAACCGCTTTCGCGCAGCGCAGGTGATTATCCTGGCCCGTGGCGGGGGCTCATTGGAAGAGCTGTGGCCATTTAACGAAGAAATTCTGGCAAGGAGTATATACAATTCAGAAATACCTGTAATATCGGCGGTAGGGCATGAAACTGATTATTCCATTGCCGATTTCGTCGCTGATCTGCGGGCCCCAACCCCTTCAGCCGCAGCCGAGCTGGTTGTGCCCGAAAAAGAAGCCCTCGTAAAAAAACTTGCCGAATTAAAACTGCAATTAAAAAGAGTTTTTGCGGGAAGAATACTGCAGGAAAGGCAGAGGCTTGGGCTTCTGATGAAGAGTCCGTCACTTCGTCACCCGATGGATAAGGTGAATCAGAAGAAGATGGAGCTGGAGATTTTTAGGAAGAATCTGGAGCATGGCATAAAACGGAAATATGAAGCTTCAGGTGCCGCACTGTCATTGCTTTGTGGTAAACTGGATATGCTCAGCCCTCTGATGGTGCTTTCCAGAGGCTACAGCATCACCCGCGATATAAACGAAAAGATCATCAAATCGGTCTGCGGGCTTCAAGAGGGAGACGAGCTGGATATCATTCTTTCCGATGGAACAGTGCGATGCACAACCAATAAAATCACTAACGCTGGAATCTAAGCCCGAAGAAATGAAGCTGACAGGAGTTTGATATGGAAACGGAATTAAAGTATGAAGATGCTGTGAAGCAGCTCGAAGAAATTATAGCTTTGCTGGAGAAAGGCGACATATCTTTGGAAAAATCTCTGGAGCTTTTTCAAAAAGGTGTCTCACTATCTGCCTTTTGCACAGGAAAGCTGGATGAAACTGAAAAGCAGATCATCCGGCTTATCGAGGAAAATGGAGAATGCTGGGAAGAAAACTGGGAGGCACAAAAATGAATTTCACAGAAGAATTTACTGCCCTTGCTTCCATGGTAGAAAGTTACCTGGAGAGGTACTTTAATCGGCTGTTGGAAGATGTCCCGGAAAAGAAGCTGGTAGAATCCATGCAGTACAGCATCATGGCGGGAGGAAAAAGAATCCGCCCGGTTTTAATGCTGGCATGTGCTAAAATGCTTGAAGTACCCATTGAGGAAATAATGCCTGTGGCCGCTGCGCTTGAGATGATTCATACGTATTCTCTGATCCATGATGACCTGCCCGCAATGGATGATGATGATTACCGGCGCGGAAAGCCGACCAACCATATGGTTTTCGGCGAAGCCATGGCTGTTTTGGCCGGAGATGCCCTGTTGAATGAGGCTGGTGAGCTTCTTATGAAAAATGCGCTGAAAGCCGGTGAAAACATGGAGAGCGCTCTCGAAACGGCTTTTATTGTTCTAAATGCAGCGGGTAAAGATGGAATGATAGCCGGCCAGGTGATTGATATGGAATCTGAAGGGAAAGAGGTCGAAGCAGAAACCCTGAAAATCATGCATCGTAAGAAGACCGGTGCGCTGTTAAAAGCAAGCATTCTTTCTCCGGCTGTTTATGCCCGAACAAATTCCTTCACCCGGAAATCTCTTGCTGAATATGCCGAATGCGTCGGTATAGCATTCCAAATCAAAGATGACATCCTGGATGTGGAAAGCACGGCAGCTGAGCTGGGGAAACCAACGGGCAGTGATTTAAAGAACCATAAGACAACTTATGTTACTTTGTTCGGCTTGGATAAAGCCCGGCAAATGCTTGCAGAAACAACAGATAAAGCACTGAATGCCCTCGAGCCCTTTGGAGATAAAGCCTGGTTTCTAAAAGAAGCAGCTGCCTACATCGCATCAAGAAATAATTAAGGTAAGGACCGGAAGAAACATGTTTAAAAAAATTCTGGAGATCTTCACGAATACTGCATTTCTTACTCCGGTGCTGTCATGGTTTATTGCACAATGCATCAAGTTTGTGCATCATTATTTTAAGACGAAGAAGTTTGATTTCAGAAAGTTTATCGACTCGGGCGGCATGCCAAGCTCTCACACATCACTTACTGTATGCCTGGCAACCATTATCGGCATCCATAATGGGTTTTCCTCGGATATCTTTGCACTTTCGGTAATCTTTTCCCTGGTGGTCATGGCAGATGCTGCCGGAGTACGCCGGGCAGCCGGGAAACAGGCTGAGGTTCTGAACAAGCTTGTTAATTCCAGCGAGCATGTTCAGCTGGATAAGGAACTGAAGGTGCTGCCGGGACATACTCCGGTGGAAGTGTTCGCCGGGGCAGCATTGGGGATTATAACCGGGATATTGATACATTAGTGCGTTCAATCGTTGAAAGAATGCCTTTACGTGCTTTAACGAGATATTTTTAATGTTTTCTGCCCTTTTCTGCCCTTCAAAACTGTGCTATAATAAAATTCAAACATATTCGGATGGCGCAGTATTCTAGTTGGTACTGTTTGTTTCGAAGGCGGGCCTAAAAATCCGCTAAAGGGCACATCGATGAAGTTCCTGGTGTCGGCTTGTTACGCCCAGTGATGGGCTGGTGCTGGGAGTTAAGGTTTTGGGGCAGCCTGCAATGGCATGCAGGTCATGACCCCTTTACCGCGGAGACCCGTATAATGTGGGAGATAGGTTGCGCTTGAATCAGCTATAGACCTTGACTACGTTGCGGGTAAGAACCTGCTTTGCGGTACCTCGATTAGGTGCTGTGGGCAGCGTAGCCTGCCTTGAGTGGGGTTTTGTGAGGGATAATGGATCAGATGCGTTTGTGTCGGCCAACGCTGGCGCATTATTGCCATTTGAAATACACTCTGCAAAAGAGGCTAGAAACAGATAAGACTTTCGGGGAAAACCCCTAGACTGTACATCAGATATGCATGGGATTGCAGTGTGGACTAAGTGGTGATCAGGCTTCGAAGTGGGTAACCCTTCGACGGACGGTTAAATGGAAACAGCCGTTTTGGCGACAAACGGTACCAACCGGGGAAATCCTGCCTGACCTAAGCCGCAAAATTTACTTTGTGTATCGCCATCCGATATGATTGATTTCATCGCACAAGTGCTTAATGAGTATAAAGCCCAAGGCATACATTGCTTTTTTCCAGGGCGATCATTGAATAAAGCACCCTAAAAACTGCAAATGTGCTCAGGTACATATTGAATAGAGGAACGGAGTAGTTTTTGGCACCATAAGAATGGAAAACATGGATAATCAGCAAAAATTGAATTACAGTCATTTCCGCAAAAAGTTAAAGCTCCCCGAAGGCAGGCGGGTACCGGTGAAAAAGGTTACAGGCAAGCACGGGAAGCAGCAAAGCCTTTGGGCCATATCCGTTACCATCGTTTCGTTTTTCTTATCTATTGGCATACTTTTTGTTTCTACAGGCTTGTTTGAGAAAATTTCTCCATACTGGTCATTTCTTGTTGTGCTGGTAATTATCCTGATAGGGGTTTTGTCAGATCTGGTCGGTGTGGCGGTCACTGCTGCCGATGAGAAACCCTTCCATGCAATGGCCTCCAAAAAGTATCCTGGTGCCAGACAAGCTATAAAACTAATTCGCAATGCCGACAAGGTATCCAGCATATGCAATGATGTTATTGGAGATATCTGCAGCGTCATCAGTGGTACAGCCGGTGCTGCCATCGTTTTCAGAATTTTTTTAACCCAGGTGCAGCCTGGGTGGGTGGAAGCGGCGGTTGGCGGGCTGACAGCCGCACTAACGGTTGGCGGAAAGGCTTTTGCCAAGAAATATGGCATGAACAACAGTAATTTTATCGTGTACAGGGTAGGTTTTGTTATATCTTTGTTCACGCTTTCCAGCGGGAAAAAATAATTGATTTAATCAGGTCATTTTAGTAAAATATATTATTGATTTGTTTTGGCAGCCAGTGGATTTACCGCTGCCATAATATGGAGAGAAGGAGTTCATCATTGAAAAGACGCGAATGCCTGTGCTCAGCCAGCGTGTTGGATCAAGTTTCCGAGCCGTCGGATCTGCTTGAACTGCGGCCCTGCTGCCTTCAAAAACTTTCGGCGGAAATCCGAACCTTTATGATAGAGAAAATCTCCAGAACCGGGGGTCATATCGCCTCGAATCTGGGTGTTGTTGAATTAACCATTGCCTTACATACGGTCTTCCATTCTCCGGAAGATAAAATTGTATGGGATGTGGGTCACCAAACCTATGTCCACAAAATCTTAACCGGCAGAAAGCATGAATTGATCAATATCCGGCAAATGGGCGGCATTTCGGGGTTCCCGAAGATATCCGAAAGCCCTTATGACTGCTTTAATACCGGACATAGCTCGACTTCTCTGTCTGCAGCCTTGGGCATGGCCCGTGCAAGGGATCTTCTCGGGCAGAATCATCATGTGGTTGCTGTCATCGGCGACGGCGCGCTAACCGGCGGCATGGCGTATGAGGCTCTAAACGATGCAGGGAACTGCAAGTCCAATTTAATTGTTATTCTGAATGATAACGGTATGTCCATCTCGAAAAACGTGGGAGGGATGTCGCGGTATCTTAGCCGCATTCGTTCTGAGCCCATCTATTTTAAAGTCAGAGACGATTTTCAAACGCTTGTGGAAAAAATTCCTGCCATAGGCAAATCAGCCAACAAGATTTTCCATAAGGTCAAAGGCTCTATCAAATGCCTGCTGCTGCCCGGCATGCTTTTTGAAGAGCTGGGTTTTCGCTATTACGGCCCCCTGGACGGGCATAATATACCACAGATGCAGGATGTGCTGAGAAGAACAAAGGAGATGAAGGGGCCAATCCTAATCCACGTTTGCACCACCAAGGGCTGCGGATATTTGCCTGCCGAAGAGAAACCACAGCAATACCACGCGATAACTCCCTTCGATTTGGAAACCGGCCAGGTGAAAAGGATGAGCAACGGCAGTTATTCCAATGTTTTCGGGTGTAAACTCACTGAACTGGCTGAGAAGAATGATAAAATCTGTGCCATCACAGCCGCCATGCCTGAAGGAACGGGACTTGAGAATTTTGCAAAAAGGTTTCCCAGACGCTTTTTTGACGTGGGCATTGCTGAGCAGCATGCCGTAACCATGGCTGCAGGCTTGGCAACCAAAGGCTTGAAACCGGTTGTTGCAATTTACTCATCATTTTTTCAGCGGGCCTTTGATCAGATCATTCATGATGTTTCTTTAATGAACCTGAGTGTTACCTTTGGGATTGATCGTGCCGGAGTGGTCGGGGAAGATGGAGAAACTCACCAGGGTTTATACGACATTGCGCTGTTTTCCACCCTTCCCAACATCACTTTGATAACTCCTGCCGATTATGATGAATTGGAGAAAGCTTTAAGCTACGCTCTCGAGCAGGTAAATGGCCCTGTTGCCATCCGGTACCCCAGGGGGCAGGGAAAACGGGGACTGATTCCTGCAGCTGCGTTCATTCCCGGGCAGGCTGTCAGGTTATGTGAAGGTAAGGATGTCACTATTGCCGTAACAGGCCATATGACAGCCTATGCTCTTGATGCCGCAAAAAAGCTGCAGACCGGTGGAATCAGCTGTGAGGTGTTGTATTACCGCTTTATCAAACCATTTGATGCACAAACGCTAGGAGAATCTGCAAAGAAAACAGGCCTTGTGATGACGCTGGAGGATCATATCACTACCGGTGGTTTTGGCAGCATTGTTCTGAATAAGCTGAATGATTTGGGTGTTCATGTACCAGTAGAGATCGCAGCATTCCCGGATTCCCCCATCGAGCATGCAGACCAGAAGCAGTTATATGAAAAATACTCACTTGATTCTCAGGGCCTTGTTCAAAGAGTGATTAACAGGTTGAATAACTATAAACAATGATTTTTAATGAAGAAGTGAAACAAAACAAAGTCAGGGGACATTCCGCAAAGAGCCAGACCTGTGAAGCAGCGGCTGGTCGCAAGTTAAAGCTTGACTGGTCGTAAGCTAAAGCTTACTGCTCGCCCATGCATCCCGGGCTGGTCGTAAGCTAAAGCTTACTGCTCGCCCATGCAACCCGGGCGTCTCCCCCTGCCTATTGAGGTTTTAAAGTGCAAAAAGTACGATTAGACATCCACCTTGTGGAGTCCGGACAATTCGACAGCCGGGAAAAAGCGCGCCGGGCCATCATGGCCGGGCTTGTTTTTGTCAACGGCGAACGCGAAGACAAACCCGGTATGGCCATCGACCCGCAGGCCCAGGTTATAGTAAAGGGAACCGCCATGCCCTATGTCAGCAGAGGCGGCTTGAAGCTTGAAAAGGCTGTGAAGGAATTTGACATCAGCCTCAGCGGGAAAACCTGTATCGATATTGGCGCTTCTACCGGCGGTTTTACAGACTGTATGCTTCAAAACGGTGCTGCAAAGGTTTTCGCCATTGATGTCGGGTATGGTCAGCTGGCCTGGAAGCTTCGCAGTGACAGCAGAGTCGTGGTGATGGAGCGTACTAATTTCAGGTATGTCACACCCGAAGACATTGGAGAAGCCGTTGATTTTGCTTCGGTTGACGTCTCTTTTATTTCGCTGAAAAAAATACTGCCGCCTGTAAAGAAACTGCTGAAACAGGATGCTGCCATGGTTTGCCTGATTAAACCACAGTTTGAAGCTGGCAGGGATAAGGTGGGCAAGAAGGGCGTTGTTCGTGATCCAATGGTTCATGTGGCGGTTATTCAGCAAATCATGCAGTTTGCCACAGACGAGGGCTTCTTTATTTATGCTCTTTCTTATTCCCCCATTAAGGGTCCCGAGGGGAATATCGAATATCTTCTTCATTTAGGTTTGCTTCCTTCTGACGAAGCACCAGCCCAGGCTGCTCAGGTTGTAAGCTCGGCGCATGGAAATCTTGGTACTGGCGGGGAAGGCTCTTTTTAAACCCGCCCTCTTATTCTCCGGTGGTTAGGGTTATACCAATGTATAGCCTTTTATCACGCACAATCTTTATTGCCGCAGGAAATAATTTGGTTGTATTTTTATTCAGTTTCACTGTATAATAGTAACCGGAGGTACAGGTTTTATGGAGCAAATTCGAATTGGCCTGTCCGTAAATGAAAAGAGAGACAAGGATCTTCTGGTTACCAAAAAGGTGATCGAATGCATTTGGAAATATGATATGATTCCCCTTTTGCTCAAACCAGTCGCGGCATCACTGGGCTTGCCCGGAGGGGTTGATGAAACTGAATTCTATGAAACATCCGCCCTTATGGTTTCATTAGGCGGTGATGGGACGCTGTTGAATGCAGCCCGTTCGGTCTTCCGGTATGATATTCCTGTATTTGGTATCAACCTGGGAACGGTGGGCTTTTTGGCTGAAGTTGAAATCAACCAGATTGAAAACGCCTTCCTGCATTTATCTAGGGGGGAATACACCCTTGTGAACCGTATGGTTTTGTCAGCCTGTATCATCCGCAATGGAAACTGTGTGTTTGAAGGAATTGCCCTCAATGACGTCGTTGTCAGCAGAGGGGGGCTATCCCGCCTTATTCGTTTGAAAGTGTATGTAGACAACCAGTTCATCGACTCTTTTCCGGGAGATGGTGTCATCGTCTCAACTCCTACCGGTTCAACAGCCTACACACTGTCGGCCGGCGGGCCGATTGTACAGCCCGATATGCAAATGATGATTACAACCCCGATTTGTCCCCATATTCTATATTCCCGTTCCTTCATTACAAGCCCCGAGCGCATACTGCGCATCTGCGTCAATGACGATTATCCCGACAGTGCCATCATAACACTCGATGGGCAGGAAGGCTTTGGTGTGGTGGCCGGGGATGCCATCACGATTCAGTGCATGGATAAAGGCGTCCGGTTTGTATCCATCTACCAGCTTAATTTCTACGATGTATTGCGCGCAAAGATCCATGGCAGAGAGAATGAATAAAAATTATGACAGGGAAGGTGGCAGTCCATGAAGTATAACCGCCATGCAAAAATTCTTGAAATCATTGATAATTTTGATATCGTCACGCAGGACGAATTGGTGGAAAGGCTGAAAAGCCAGGGTATGGATGTCACTCAGGCAACCATATCCCGGGACATTAAGGAACTGAGACTCGTCAAGGTGATGACACCGGAAGGTAAGGCAAAATATACGGCAATGAGCAATGATTCCGGAATCCTGAGTGAAAAACTCTTATCCATTCTTCGGGGAGGATATATATCCAGCGATTACGCCAATAATATACTGGTGGTCAGAACTTTACCGGGCTTGGCTTCAGCGGTTGCTTCAACCATAGACTCATTGGGTTGGTCCGAAATTGTCGGCACCATTGCAGGGGATGATACCATTCTCATTGTCACCCGGGCCGAGCGAATTGCCGAAGAAATGCAGGAAAGGTTCAACCTGCTGGCGAAGGGGGATTAAACCATGCTCGTCCATTTGTCGGTCGAGAATGTTGCCATCATAGAAAAACTGGCGCTGGAGCTTGAGGACGGTTTAAACGTGCTGACAGGCGAAACCGGTGCCGGCAAATCCATATTGATCGACGCCGTCAATGCCCTGCTTGGGGGAAGGACCTCCCGGGAAATCATTCGTTCCGGCGAAGAGAAGGCCAGGGTGGAAGCTGTTTTCCATTGCCCTGATAAACTTGTGGGCATATTGGAGGAAATGGGTATAGAAAGCCTGGAGGATCAAACCATCCTTCTGTCCCGGCAGTTTTCATCGGCGGGAAAGAATATTTGCCGCATGAACGGCAGCCTTGTCACCGTTACCCAGATGAAGGAAATCGGAGAATACCTGATCGACATTCATGGGCAGCACGACAATCAATCATTGCTGCGAAACAAAGCACAAATCGATTATTTGGACATGTTCTCGGGAAGTGGCCTTTTATCGGAAAGAGAGAGCTACCGAAAGGCTCTGTCACAATTTCAGGAGATCAATCATCAAATTACCGATCTAAAGGCCATGGAAAAGGAAAGAGCCAGGCTGGAGGATTTGTACCGGTATCAGACAGAGGAAATCAGTGCTGCTGCATTAAAAAAAGACGAAGATTTAGAGCTTTCCCGGCAGAGTAACCTCCTTTCCCATGCCGAAGGTATTATTGAAGCGTTTAACGCTGCCTATGCAGCTATATCCGGCGATGAAGATTACAGTGCCGGTGCGTTGGAGCAGATACGGCTAGCACAGTCGGCCATTGAGGGTATTGCCCGGCTGGATCAGGACTTTGCAAACATTCTGAGTAACCTGATTGAAGTAATAGATAAGTTGGAAGACGTTTCACGGGATATCCGAATTAAAAAGGATCAGATCAATTATGATCCACAGCTGCAGCAGGAAGTGGAAGACAGGCTGGCCTTTATAGAAAGCCTGAAAAGAAAATACGGCAATTCGGTGGACGAAATACTTGCCTATGGTGAAAAAACCCGCCTGAAGCTGGAAGAGGTCTCCGATACCGAAGCCGTCTTAAAAAAGCTGACCCTGAAACGGGATGAGTTGGAAGGCTTCCTTTATGCGTCCGCCTGCCGCATGCATGCAATGCGGGCAGAGGCAGGAGCTTTGCTGAAGGAAAAGGTTACAGCCCAACTAAGGGATCTGGAGATGCCAAAGGCTGAATTTGAAGTGGAAATCCGGTTTGATCCAGCCCGTAAATATCATACAGATGGCCTGGACAGCATCGAGTTTCTCATCTCACCGAACCCGGGCGAAGGCCTGAAGCCGCTGAATAAAATTGCATCCGGCGGTGAAATGTCCAGAATCATGCTGGCCATTAAAACGATTTTAGCCGATGTAGATCAGATCGATGTTCTGATCTTCGATGAAATTGATACCGGTGTCAGCGGGAAAGCTGCCCTGAAAGTGGGGCGGAAGCTGATAGAGGTGTCACACAAGCATCAGGTGCTGTGCATCACTCACCATGCTCAGATTGCAAGCCTGGCCAATGCACATTTTCATATCAGC
>JAGOJH010000182.1 GCA_017995215.1 Thermoclostridium sp. | reverse complement strand
GAAACTGGAACAGGAAGCCAACAAGGATGCTTTGGAAACTATAGAACAACAGTACCGTCGAGAATATTTTGAAACCTATGGTGCGTACCCGGATGACGCTTTTGAAGCCAGCACCACCTTACGCCCTGGCATGACCGTCGCTCCGGGAAATGAAAGGGAGGATGAAGATTAATGGACTTACAAAAACATTTGGAATTCTTTGATCCAATCAACGATATCAAAGCCCCGGTGCATGTATTGGGGTGCGGAGCCATCGGTTCCGTACTCCTTGAAATGTTTGCAAGATTGGGAATGCAGGAAATTCATATCTATGATTTCGATATTGTGGAACCTGCAAATGTTGCCAATCAAATGTTTATGCAGCGACATATCGGGCAACCTAAAGAAACGGCTGTCATTGAAATCATGAAGATGATCAATCCTGAAATCAAAGTAATTGCTCATGGCAAGTACATTAACCAGCCGCTACGTGGATATATATTTCTTTGTGTGGATAACATTGACCTGCGCAGACAGATCACTACCGCACAAAAATATAATCCATATGTTCTTGCTGTGTTTGATTTCCGGATGCGATTAACGGATGCGCAACATTATGGTGCAGACTGGAGCAATGAGAAAATGAAAGACGCATTGCTGGATACCATGGCCTTCAGCCATGCAGAAGCACAAGCTGCTACTCCAATCAATGCCTGCGGTTCCACTCTGTCCATTGCACCTACTGTTAGAACCATTGTATCTTTAGGTGTCACCAACTTTATCAATTTCTTAAAAGGAAAACTTATTAAGAAAATGATTTTGGTGGACACCTTCCATTACATGCTGGATGTTTTCTAATCTTATTCTACAACGCAATAATTTCCCACAAGGAAATGCTTTCAGTTTTACTGGAAGTGCCGAAAGGATAGGACGACGGCAGCCCCGCAGCATGCATGCAGGACTTAGTACGACGCGACCGGCGTCATTGATTTGGATACCAGAGATTTCTGCTGGAGGTGCTTACTTCAGGAATCCTTCCGGAGATTATCATACTCTTCAGGTTGTAGAAGAAAGGTAAGGTAAAATTATGCTGTTCACATTTTATAAAAAAGAAGCTGAAACAAATGTAAACTTCACAGATTTATTGGATCAGTTCTACAAAGGTACAATGCCTTTGTATCATCCTGAGGAAATAAAATCCTATAAGAAAACAATAACAGTGACTTTACCCGCACCCATAACAGATGAAGCAGCCAATGAAAAATATCATGTGGATAAAATGGTTGAAGCTTTAAAAGAATTTGAAGTTGCTATTGATTTATTGAACAACATTCCACGCAAAGATTTATACCGATTCTTTACAATTCCAAAACGTTCTGGTGGTTTGCGTCAGATTGCAACTCCCTGCCCAGAGTTAATGGCTACTCTACGTGATTTAAAAAATGTATTTGAATACAAAATCAAATGCCTTCCACATAACGCAGCCTTTGCCTACATCAAGGAACGTAACTGCAAACACGCTTTGGAAGTACACCAAAGAAATAAAAGCCGTTGGTTTTTAAAATTAGATATTCATGATTTCTTCGGCAGTGTTACAGTTCACAATATGATGACAGAGTTCGGAAAAATATTTCCTTTACAGACGATTATGGAAAGAGTTCCGGAACTGTTTGTAAAGATTCTGGATATCTGTACACTGCCTAATGAACAAGGACAATGTGTATTACCCCAAGGTACACCCATGTCCCCGCTGCTTACCAATCTTTATATGATTGGTTTTGATCATACCATACAAAATACATTGCGGGATTACAACCATCAACAATTTGTATATACCCGGTACGCTGATGACTTATTAATCTCCAGTCAATATGACTTCGATTATAAGGAACTTACTGCGTACATTGCATCTGTATTGCAGCTCTATCATTTGCAATTGAACCCAGACAAAACCCGATACGGATCCAATGCCGGACGTAATTGGAATCTTGGAATGATGCTGAACAAAGACAATCAGATTACGATTGGGCATCAACAAAAGGAAAGACTCAAGGCAATGCTGCATAACTTCCTGCGTGACTTTACTTTGGGGAAACCATGGAGTATAATAGACACACAGGTATTAGTTGGACAAGTCAGCTATTACAGGAATATTGAACCAACTTATGTCCGGGAACTAATTAAAAAGTATGACGAAAAATTGAACACCGATTTTAAACAATGTGTCAAGAAAATATTAAGACCTAAAACATAACAATGGTGAATGACTGCTCGAGGACGGCTCTTGTAGCCCGAGAAGTACTTTAAGGTTTCCTTAAAGATAATGAAAAGATAATAGCATGTTCTGCATCAGGAGTATCAGAACATAACAATTGCATTGTTATGTATATATACCATATTAGCAATAAATCTAATGACAACTATATGTCAAAGGATTCCTTCCAGTTTTACTGAAAGGTAGATGAAGTAAGAGACTAAAACCAACGAGCACCGCCCACTCCAGGATCCTTTCGCCATAGGCTCCAGGGTCCTGGAGAGGGCTTGAGCTCGTTAGTTTCACGATCCATGTAATATGGTATTAGAAATGAGGGACGATCATGCAAGATGAAATGCACAAACAACGCTGGACTGAAATTAAATTTTATTGTGTACTAAAAGATGCC
>JAGOJH010000095.1 GCA_017995215.1 Thermoclostridium sp. | reverse complement strand
ACATCAGATCATGGACGCATTCATCCAGGCCCTCCCGGAGGTATGGACACAAAAACTGAAGTTAAGCGCTTGAATGTATTAATTTATCAAGGTGCACGCCAGTAATTAGGCTGGGAAAGTTGAGTAATTTAATTAATTGCATTATATCACATGTTGTTAATGCTATCATACAACTTAACCAGGAAGGATGTGGAATGGTGAATATTTTATAGATATTGATCGAAACCTTCTATACAGGCATTACGAGCATACAGTCACAACAACATTTTTCTGTTCCATAGTGTTAATATTCAGAAGCCTGTAGACGATATTAACATCGAAATGTTTGCCAAAATAATATTCAGACCAAAATCTTTAAAGCCCCATGAATTATCAAGGCATTATTCTCAAACAGGAGTGTGATGAACATGTTTTTTGTGGAAAAGTACTGGGAGAACCCGGAAACCCTTCACGTTCATTGTGAAAAACCAAGGGCATACTTTATACCCTATGAGAGCCAGGCAACTGCCGAAAAGGGTTTGCGCGGTGATTCCAAGTTTTTTAAAAGCCTGATCGGAGCATGGAAGTTCAGATATTACGAATCTGTAACCCTCGCGGAAGATGATTTCCTGGCTGCCGGATTTGATGCGAATGGATGGAATGATATTCCTGTCCCTTCCAACTGGCAGCTGCATGGATATGACATTCCCCATTATACAAATGTGAGTTACCCCTATCCATGCGATCCCCCTTATGTGCCGAATATGAACCCTGCCGGGGTATACATCCGGGACTTTTATCTCGACAGGAAACATGACAAGGAATATTTTCTGAGGTTTGAGGGGGTTGATTCCTGCTTTTACCTCTGGGTGAACGGTGAATTCTCGGGCTACAGCCAGGTAAGCCATATGACCTCGGAATTCAAAGTGACCTCTGCGCTGAAGCAGGGTCATAACAGGATTGCCGTTATGGTACTGAAATGGTGTGACGGCAGCTATCTGGAAGATCAGGATATGTGGCGGTTGTCGGGCATTTTCCGTGATGTCTATCTTTTGGAAAGAGACAGGATACATGTATCCGACATACACATAAAGACTGAACTTGATTCCGCCTGTGGGCAGGGAAACCTTGTGTGTGAAGTGCAAGTGAGCAATGGAGATTCCCTTGAAGTACGATCAGATTTAAAGGATCCTTCCGGAAAAGTTATTGGTAGTATATCAAAGAAGATAAACGGCGTGGATACATTCACCTTTGAAATCTGCAAGCCCTCCCTATGGTCGGCGGAAACACCAGATTTATACTCCGTCTGCCTGAATGCCGGTAATGAAGTCATTGTGGTAAAAGCAGGGATGCGGTCGATAGAGATTCGGGATTCCGTCATTCATGTCAATGGACGTGCCGTTAAATTCAAGGGCGTCAATCGGCACGACTCACATCCCGACCTTGGCCATACCATTCCACCGTGGCATATGAAACAGGATCTGACCCTGATGAAGCAGCATAATATCAATGCAATCCGCACCTCCCATTACCCCAATGACCCAAGATTTCTGGAATATTGTGACGAAATGGGGTTCTATGTCATCGATGAGGCGGATCTGGAATGCCATGGTCTGGTGATGGTAGGAGAAGTCAACAGGCTCGCTTCGGATCCGGTATATAAAAACGCATTCCTCGACAGGATGCAGCGGATGGTTGAACGGGACAAGAACCATCCCTGTGTGGTGATGTGGTCCCTGGGAAATGAATCCGGTTTCGGCCAAAACCATATCTGCATGGCGGAATGGGCAAAGAGCAGGGATAACAGCCGGCTGATCCATTATGAAGGTGCATTTTCTCAGACGACCCCAAAGATAGCGGACGATACATGCCTTGATGTGTACAGCAATATGTATACCGAACCATCCGATCTTGAACAGATGATCCTTTCCAACCAGGATGAAATACGACCAGTTCTTCTTTGCGAATTCAGTCACGCCATGGGTAACGGCCCGGGTGACCTGAAAGCTTATTGGGATCTGTTTTATCGTTACCCAAAGCTTGCAGGAGGGTTTGTGTGGGAGTGGACGGATCATAGCATCCGGATAAGAACCCCGGAGGGCAGGGAACATTTTGCTTATGGCGGAGATTTCGGTGATCAGCCGAATGATGGAAACTTTTGCATTGACGGGCTGGTTTATCCGGACAGGAGACCGCACACGGGCCTGATGGAATTGAAACAGGTGATTGCGCCCGTGCGCGTGAATGCGCTGGATGTAGCTGCGGGCAGATTCAAGGTAACCAACCTCTACGACTTTATCGATCTGTCCCACCTTGTGCTGAACTGGAAAATCGAGAAGGACGGTATTTATACGGATGGGGGAACTTTGGATCCTTTGCCGGTTGCACCGCATGAATCGGTGGAAGTAACCCTTCCTTATGAAATGAGCAGCGAATTGAATGGCAGAGTGTTTCTGCTGGTTTGGTTTACAACAAGGAAAGATTCCCCATGGGCAGATCGGGGACACAGAGTTTGCCAGTTCCAGTTTGAACTGCCTGTCATTTGTCTGAAGCAAAGCGTTTATGTATCGGAAATGAATGCCCTTGTCCTGAATGAATCCAATCATTCCCTCACGGTCGCCGGTGCGGATTTCAAATACGTGCTGGATAAAAGCACAGGCATGTTCAGTGAGTTGAATTACAATGGGGTTCAACTGATCTGTAAACAACCACGGTTGAATCTGTGGCGCGCACCGACAGACAATGACCGTTATATCCGAAAATCCTGGGAAGATGAAGGCTATGAACGTATCGTCCCCCACATCTATTCGGTTTCAATCAACAGGCCTCATGACAGGAAGGTGACTGTATGCTGTTCGTACTCCCTGGGTGGTACCATTAAAAAACCGGTTATCCGGGGTGAATTGAAATGGACGATTTGGGGAAGCGGGGATATCCTTCTGGATATACAGGCGGAACTCAGGGAAGGCCTGCCCTTCCTGCCCAGGTTTGGTTTACAGCTGATGATGCCCGAAGGCAATGAACGGGTGCAATATTTCGGCTTCGGTCCCCATGAGAGCTACGCCGACAAGCACCAAAGCACGCTGAAAAGCAGGTTTTTAGCTATGGTAGGGCACATGCACGAGGACTATATCATGCCACAGGAAAACGGCAGCCATTATGGAACGGAATGGGCTGTTGTAACCGGCTTAACCGGAATCGGGCTGCTGTTTGCAGGAATGGATGACTTTTCCTTCAATGTCTCCCATTACACACCGGAAGACCTGACAGAGGCAACGCACGATATTGAGCTAAAGCCGCGAAAGGAAACAATCGTAAACCTGGATTACAAAATGAGCGGCATTGGTTCTAACAGCTGTGGCCCGGCTCTGGCAAAACAGTACAGGTTGGATGAGACAAAGATACGGTTTGCACTTCGGATGAAGCCTGTAGGCACGGAACAGAACGCTATATTGAAAACTGTTCGAAGCGAAATTGTGGAAGATATCTAATACCAGTAAACAAACCAATACAGTACAAAAATTCAGCGGGGGCATAAGATGATGCCCCCGCTTTAAATTCGCCTGTTAAGCCAGTTTCCTGGCTGTCCGTCTGTTGTACTCTGATTGGTGCTCTGTTGGCCTGGCTATAAGCAATTCATCAGTTTTTTGAAGGTGCTTTTTTGAAATATTGCCTGACAAGGAACTTCATCAGATCGGTTGGCTGCTGCCTGACAAACTCGGCTTTATCGGCAAATAGCATCCCATATGGTGCATCTTCGGTATAAGCTTCCCAACAGGGCATCTCTTCTCCGGTGGAATCCTTTCCGTTGGGATCGCCGGATCGAATGAAATTCGCCCAATAGTTGCACATCTGCCGAGCCAGATCATAATGCTTTCCAACAAAGGGCCTCCAGCACTTGGCGAGGGTTTCAAAGAAGAACCAAAGATCAACCGAATGGAAGGTACCGGGATTGTCCCAACCCGGAATCTCCGCGTCAAAATTGTAATAATACAAGGCAGCATTTGCGCCGGTATTGGAATTTGCCTGACCCACCAGACGAATGGCATATTCCAAACCGCTTACCGAGGCTCTTTTCAATATGTCCTCCAGGTTTCCCGACTGGGCCTGACAAAGCTCGAGATACTCGCCGGCATCCTCGCCAAACAGCTCTGTGGCCATATTTCTGAATTCCTCAAGGGTCTTCGCCTGTGGAGCACTGAAAAATTCTGTGGAGGTATGACCAAAAAGCACAGGAACCATCCATCGTTTATTTTCAAGAAACAGCTTAAAGGCATGGCCTACACAAAAAAGTTCATCTGTGACGGTGCCCCAGAAATGGTTGTACTCCATGGTTTTATCACGGATATATTCTGCGTCCAGCCGCCGGGCTTCTGCCAGTGAAGTTACACCGAGGTACTCAAAAAACTTTTTGCCTTCCTGTTCTGCCTCTTTCAGTGTCATTCCAACCATAGGTACACGGTTACCCGGATATAGTGGTGCTATAAGCCCGCTCTGGATAATCGCTCTTTGAAACAACCCTTCATTCTGAGGAGAGGTAAGCTGGCTTAATACACTTCCGCCCCCTGCGGATTGCCCGCCTATGGTAATGTTATCGGGATCCCCCCCGAATGCGGCGATATTGCGTTTCACCCATCGTGTACCGGCTTGTTGATCGAGATGCCCGAAATTGGCCGGAGCCTCTGGTGCTTCTGCAGTAATTTCAGGGTGACATAAAAACCCAAATGTGTTCAGACGGTAATTGACCGTAACGACAACGATACCCCTGCGGGCAATACGCTCCCCGTCAAATTCCATCTCTGCCGTGTTGCCTACCTGGAGTCCTCCTCCAAAATACCAGACATATACCGGCAGTTTTTCATCTGCATGCATTGCAGGTGTCCACACATTCAGGTACAAACAATCCTCATTCATGGCGATATCAGGATCCACAGACCATTCCCTGGTGTAGATGTTGTTCACATCAATGACGGTCTTTGGCTGCATGGAGATGGGAGCGAAATCAAGGGCCTTGAAAACTCCCTCCCAATCCTTTGCAGGCTGGGGAGCCCTCCAGCGGTTTTCTCCTGTTGGCGGAGCAGCAAACGGTATCCCCTTGAAACTGGTTATACGGGGATCTGCTGCTGGTAATCCTTGAACCATACCATTTTCCACTTTTACTACTCTGAGCATTCTCTTTACCCCTTTCTAAAATAACTGAACGAGTTTACTCAAGACAGCCATTGGCAACGGCTCTTACGCGCAGATGATGGTACTCTTCCATATTGGGATCCATCTGGTGCATATATACGATGGAGGACCTTTCTTTCGGATCAATGGATACATATGTACCCAGCATTCCAGTCCAGCCGAATTCACCAACCGACCCGTTGGAATGCCCCAGCGCAGGGCATAGCATTGTCCTGACGCCCAGTCCATAACCGTATCCGGCCAGATATGAATTTTGGTAGTCCTTAAGCTGATCATCGTTCAGCTGATTGCCACACATCAGTTCGATCGTTTTTCTTCCGATAATTCTTTGTCCATTGTAAATTCCGCCGTTCGCAAGCATTTGCGAAAAACTCAGATAATCCCTGACGGTGGAGTAAAGCCCGGCACCACCGGATTCATACAATGCGTCCGGCGCATGGAACATATCAAGAAAAGAGGGAGCTTTTGTCATCTTTCCGGTTTCATCCCTTCTGTAATAGGTGGCCATCCTGCCTTCAATACCGTCACGGTAACGATACCCGGTGTCTTTCATCCCCAAAGGATCAAATATTTCATCCTGAAGAAAACGGCCGACGGTTTTTCCAGATACCACCTGGATCAATCCGGCAACAATATCATGACCATACCCGTACAGCCAATGGGTTCCTGGATCAAATGCAACCGGTACACTGCCCATCGCCTTTACTTCGGTAACAATGTCATATTTGCCATGCTTATTATGCAATTCTTGTTTTACCCGCTCCATTTCCCGGGCAGTCGGTAAATTACCAAAGGGATATGGCATGCCAACCGCCATTGAGAAAGCGTGCTTGATCAGCATGGGACTTTTTGCTTTCCTCGTATCCACACTGCCATCTGGTTTCGTAACAAAAACCTGAGTATCCCGGTATTCGGGGAAGTACTCGTATAACGGTTCGTTCAGCAGAAATTTCCCTCTTTCAAACAGCATCATCGCAGCCGTACAGATAATAACCTTCGTCATGGAAAAAAGACGGTAAACCGTGTCTTCTGCTACCGGCCTCTTTTCCTCCAGGTCAGCATATCCGAAGTAGCCCTGATAGAGTGTTTTCCCATCCTTGGCCACTGCACAACCACAGCCTGCCGGTCCATTGCTTACAAATTGCTTCAGCAGTTCAGTTAAATCATTAAAATCAGACATATCCGCAAGGTTCCCTTCCAGTTAATATTTATTTCAGGTTATCCACTGCAGCCCGTTCAATAGCCAGACCCTTGGTATATCGTTTCATGAACTCGTTGAAGCCTGCCACGTCTGAAGGTTCAGGCGCAACGGTAGCCTTTTCCTGGCTGGCAAAAACTCGGTTGTTCAGGAACTCGTCCAGGGATTCTTCTTCAGTCCGGTTAATCATGTATGAGGCCAGCAGCGCAATGCCCCATGCCCCACCTTCTCCTGCCGTTGCCATAACCGAAACGGGAGCATTCACCGCTGCAGCCATCATTCTCTGGCCAACATCCCTGGTTTTGAAAAAACCACCATGGCCCAAAAGTGCATCCACCTTAACACCTTCTTTTTCAAGAAGGATGTTCATGCCTGTTTTCAGAGCCCCTAAAGAAGTGTACAGATGAACCCTCATAAAATTGGCAAGATTGAAGCGGCTGTCTGCAGAACGTACAAACAGCGGACGTCCTTGTTCAAAATGGGTGATGTGCTCCCCGGAGATATAACCATAGGACAGCAGGCCTCCGCAATCCGGTTCTGCCTGAAGTGCCATGCCCAGCAGGATATCGTAGAGCTTTGGTTTGCTTACCTCCATTCCCAGAGCTTTGATTGCTTCAGCAAACAAGCCTATCCAGGCATCATAATCGGAGGTGCAGTTGTTGGAATGCACCATTGCAACCAGATTTCCGGATGGGGTAGTAACCAAATCAATCTCAGGATAGACTCTGGACAGCTCCTTCTCGAGCACCACCATTGCGAATACGGATGTACCGGCTGAAACATTCCCTGTGCGGGCAGCAACACTGTTTGTCGCCACCATTCCTGTACCTGCATCGCCTTCAGGCGGGCAAAGTGGAATTCCCGGCTGCAGCTGGCCGGTGACATCCAAAAGCTTCGCGCCTTCGGCTGTTAATACGCCGGCTTTTTCCCCTGCACACAGCACCCTGGGAAGAATATCCTTAAGCTGCCATGGGATATTCTTTTCACGGTTCACCGCGTTAAATTTTCCAATCATTTCTTCATTAAAGCATTTTGTGTTCAGATCTATGGGGAAAACCCCTGATGCCTCGCCAATGCCCAACACCTTCTGCCCGGTCAGCTTCCAGTGGATATATCCGGCCAATGTTGTTATATAGGCGATTTTGGAAATATGATTTTCTCCGTTCAGAATAGCCTGGTAAAGATGGGCAATACTCCATCTTTGGGGTATGGGGTAATTGAACAGCCCGGTCAGGGCTTCGGATGCCTGTTCCGTGATGTTGTTGCGCCATGTTCGGAACGGGGTTAAAAGATTATCATTTTTATCAAAAACCATATAGCCATGCATCATGGCACTAAAACCCACAGCGCCTGTTTTTTCAATCACTGTGCCAAATTGTTCCTTTACGCTGGCAGCCATCTTTTGATAACTGTCCTGCACGCCCTTCCAGATTTCATCGAGGCTGTAGGTCCAGATATTGTTGATATAGCTGTTTTCCCAGTCGTGACTGCCCGAAGCAATGGGTGTGTGATCCTCACCAATCAGAACAGCTTTAATCCGGGTAGAGCCCAACTCGATACCAATGGTGGTTTTGCCATTGGTAATAGCCTTTTTTACGGTATCAAATGCTAATTTCATATTATCTCTCCTTTTATTGCATTGCTGTTTTTATGGACAGCAAAGAAGGTACGAACTGCAATGATTATGTAAAACACATTTGAAATTTAAGCCGTTTTTTAATGTATTCAGTTTTGTAAATCTCCTTATTGTAAAAAAGACAGTCTTATAGTTATAATATAGTCAAACGTTTTAACTGTCAATTCTGTCATGAAAGGATATGACGAAGTTTGGTTACACTAAAAGGAATCGCTCAAACCTGTGGTGTTTCTATCAGCACTGTATCCAATATTTTAAACGGCAAGAGCAATGTCAGTGAGGTTACAAAGCAGAAAGTGCTTGCTGTTGTAGAACAGACCGGTTACCAGCCAAACTATTTTGCTCAGGGAATGCGCAAGCAGAAGACCCGGATGATTGGTATCATTGTTGAAGATTTGGATGTATTCAGTACTACACCCATTGTAGAAGCAATCATGGCAGATTGTGAGGATCGCAATTACCGGACGGTTCTGGTGAATCTGCGACTGTATGATAAATGGCAGGATGCCTGGTATAATGATGAGAAAAGGCTTCAGTCCGTTTTGCAGCCGTCAATTAAAGAATTATTATCCATCAAGGTTGACGCTATGATATATGTTGCCGGACATTGCAGGGTTATTAACTGTTTTACCGATGATTTTTCAATCCCCGCTGTCGTTGTATACGGCATATCTAAATCCCCTAATTTCGTCTCCATTGTAGTTGATGACGAAAAAGGCGGATATGATGTTACGAAATATCTCATTTCCATGGGACATCGCAAGATTGGCGTAATCGCAGGTACTCCCGACAACTTACATACATTAAAACGAACCATTGGATATCAGAAGGCATTATTTGAATCAGGTATTTTGTATAATCCCGATCTGGTCAGGCATGGAGACTGGATGAGACCCTCGGGGTACAGGGAAATGGAAAGCCTGGTTAAAGAAGATGTGACCGCAGTTTTTTGTATGAATGATATCATGGCGGGAGGCGCATATGATTATCTCTACGAACATGGAATCAAGGTCGGGCAGGATATATCACTGGCAGGCTATGACAACAAGGAAATCTCTGAATACTTCAGGCCTTGCCTGACAACAAATGAGATTCAATTGAAAAAGATTGGTAAGACCGCATCAAGGATTATATTGGAAACGCTTGAGGACAGTAACCCGAAAATCAGAAATCAGGAAATTATTAAAATACCGTGCAAGCTGGTTGTTCGTGATTCCGTTATGAAATGTGACATCAAATAGCTCCTTCTGCTGCATCCAGGTACACATCCTTTGTTATTGTATTTATGCATTCATCCAATGCTTGGGTGAGTGCCCTCATATTAGCCATTCCTGACTCAGCTTTTATGATTTGCCTTGGTTTCAGCAGGTATCCGCTCAACAGATACCTGCTGTTTGAAAGCTTTTTTTCATATTTATAAAATAATGATGAAAACGATTTACCAATACTGAACTTCAGCATGCTCATTGTTGATATTAAACAAAATATGAGCGGTGCACAACAACCTATAATACTATTATTCACAATTAATATCTGAAAATTCATTGACAAAATACTTAACTTAAATGTATAATTCCAATATGAGGTAAAAGGTTTTACTTATAGATTTACAGTATCAGAAGGTTTCATGATATTCACAAGCTGGAGTAATTAAAACCATTCAGTTTATGAACAATCACAGGTTCGATTAGTACTATAGGTAAAGTGAGGCAGTATTTATGGCTCTTTCTAATGACAATGACAATGCAGGTTCTTTAAAAGAGAAAACCGGCATATGGCAGAATAAAAAGAAGCTTCGATCTTACAGAGAATTTCTTTATATTCTGCCATTTTTGGCTCTGGTGGCTATCTTTTCCTATTATCCATTATATGGATGGGTCTATGCTTTTTTTGATTATCGGCCACCATTTCCATTAACCATGGAAAACTTTGTTGGGTTTAAGTGGTTCATATCCATGGTGGATAACAGCACAAAAATCACACAGCTGTGGAAGGTTCTTCGGAATACCTTTGCAATCAGTGGCTTAAGCCTTGGTTTTTCATGGTTTCCAATGGTTTTTGCTGTGTTTCTGAATGAAATAAGAAGCAAGCGCTATCGGAAATTTGTTCAAACAGTTACCACGCTGCCGAATTTCATCAGCTGGGTTCTGGTATACTCCATTGCCTACAGTGTTCTCAGCAGCACAGGTGCTGTTAATTCTGTATTGATGAATTTGGGGCTCATCGATACCCCACAGATGTTCCTGCAGTCCTCGGAGAATGTCTGGTTCAAGATGTGGCTGTGGTTGACCTGGAAAAATGCCGGGTGGGCTGCCATTATGTATATCGCTGCCATCAGCGGTATAGACGAGCAGTTAAATGAAGCCGCCAGAATTGATGGTGCATCAAAACTGCAAATCATTTGGCATATTACATTCCCCAGCCTGCTTCCTACTTATTTTGTACTTGTCATGCTAAACCTTGCCAACTTTTTATCAAACGGCATGGAACAGTTTTATGTTTTCCAGAATGCGTTCAATAAGGAATATATACAGGTTCTCGATTTGTATGTTTATAACCTGGCCATGGGAGGCGGCGGCTATTCGCTTTCAGTTGCAATCAGTATTTTTAAAAGCTTTGTCAGTGTTTTGCTTCTGGCCGGCACCAATAAGCTTTCCAAGCTTACCAGGGGCGAAGGCTTTATTTAAACAGCTTTGGATGATGAGGAGGGGATTACTCTATGGAAAACCACGATAAATCGATCGCAGTTACGAAACCAACACAGAATAAAAAACAAAAAATAAAAGCCCCTCGCGAGGACAGAATTATCAGCATAATTTCTTATGTTGTCTATTCACTCTTTGCCTTTGTTTGTCTCTATCCGTTTTACTATATTTTTATCAATTCCCTCAGTGCGAATAATTTGAGTGAGCGGGGAAAGGTACTGTTCTGGATAAAGGAATTGCATTTTAAAAACTATGTTGATGTTGTCAAGCTCCCCGGTTTACTACAGGCACTAAAAGTTTCCGTTGCAAGAACAGTTGTGGGAGCCACGCTTACCGTCATTGTTGCAGCTTTTTTGGGATACATGTTTACTCGGGAAACATTGTGGAAGAGGAAGCTATGGTATCGTTTCGTTGTCATCACCATGTATTTTAATGCCGGGATAATCCCCTTGTTTATTACCATGCGAAATCTGGGTCTTCACAATAATTTTTGGGTCTATATCTTTCCCTATGCAGTAGCACCTTTCTATATCGTACTGTGTAAAACCTTTGTGGAATCGGTCCCGAAGGAATTACAGCAGGCTGCGGAGATTGACGGTGCCGGAACCATGCGTATCTTTTTTCAAATCATGCTGCCGGTCATCAAGCCTATCATGGCTACAATAGCCATATTTTCCGCCGTACAGCAATGGAATTCCTTCCAGGATACATTGTTGTTCGTAACCGACAAAAAACTGTACACACTACAGTTTATCCTCTATCAATATATCAATCAGGCAAGTTCATTAAAAGCCCTGATAAACAGCAGTTCATCAACAACAAACCTGGCGGCCACCCTTGCAACAGCACAAACCGCGACATCCATACGCATGACTGTTACCATCGTGGTTGTAACACCAATCGTTCTGATCTATCCAATTTTTCAACAATTTTTTATAAAGGGAATCATGATTGGTGCTGTTAAAGGATAATAAAAATGAAGTTTACACTTCATTATTATTAAAAATTACTTAAAGGAGGCAGATTATCAATGAAGCTGAAAAAACTAGTATCAACATTGCTGTTAGTGGCAATGGTGGCAACCGTCCTGACTGGATGTATACCCGCTACAACAGGCGGAAATGATCCGGTCGCAACACCAACCACTGCAGCCGCGGACCCCGGCCAACCTTCCGGCACAACAGAGGGTTCCTCTTTTGACAAACTTCTGACAATCGAAATG
>JAGOJH010000181.1 GCA_017995215.1 Thermoclostridium sp. | reverse complement strand
AAAATCACCAAAGTCCTTTTGCCGGAAGAACTCATAGGTGATGACAGCTACTGAATTTGAAAGGTTTAATGAGCGGATGTCCGGACGCATGGGAATGCGAATGCAGGCATGATAGTTTTCAAGCAGCAATTCCTCCGGCAGACCTTTTGTCTCTTTTCCGAAAATAAAAAAACATTCATCCGGATAGGATACCTCGGCATAAATTCGTTCCGCCTTCGTTGTTACATAATAAAACGGGGCCTGCGGATATTGTTCCTTAAGCATTTGGTAATTTCTGTGATAAATGATTTCAACATCGTTCCAGTAGTCCAACCCGGCGCGTTTCAGATATTTGTCCTGTACCGAAAAGCCAAGAGGTTCGACCAGGTGAAGCCTTGCTCCCGTCGCTGCGCAGGTACGGGCAATATTTCCAGTATTCTGCGGTATTTCAGGCTCTACCAGAACTATATTCAATTGCATAGCATACTCCTGTGTTACCTTGAATGTCTGATTGGGTATTGGTTTGTATTATCTCTCGATAGAGATGTCTAAATCTACCTTTTTATCTTCGGCAAGTTCGAGGGGAACACATATGGTTTGCATACCCGCAGATGAAATCCTTATTCTTTCTCCGGTCAGCAACGACGGGGGAGTTATCTCAATGCCAATGCCCTTGGCGGCTAAAAGGGTAGCGGTATTTCCCATAATCATATTTCCCAGCTCTGATATAGCGCTATTGGCAATTTCATCCATAGTCTCTACGGGCATGCCGCCCATCATACAGGACACCACAAATTTAGCGGTGTCTATATTTAATGTGATAATAACCTGCCCCCGGATCTTTCCGGTTAACCCTACGATAACCGCAATAGCAGCACTTTCATAGGATGAATTCTTCAGGTAAACCTTTCCAAGGATGGGCTTTATACCAGTCATCATTTGAAAAACCTGCTGGCTTGCTTCTATAAACGGATTGATATATTCCACATTCATAAGCATCTCCTACGTGTCTGTGATGTAAGGTGAAAGATATCTGTCATTAGTGAATATCTTATATATTTAAATATATCGTCATATTTTTTCTGATGGTTAAGACAAAACATAAAATCATTTTAGCCCAGCCATACTTTTGTGCATTATCATCTTTGACAGCATGCCCCTGTGAATGGTAATGGCGTTATGAGTGCAAAGCTCCTGGCAGCAGAAACAACGGATGCAGTTTTTATAATCAATATCCGGTTTTCCGTCTTTACCGATGATGATCACCCCTGGTGGACAGTTTTCGATGCAAGTACCGCACTCCACACAAAGGCTGTTCTGTATTTCAGGCTTGGGCCTTAACCTTTTTTTTAAGTGCTTCATCATGCCACGGTCATATTTTTCAGCCCTCTCATGTTCATTGAGCAGCGGAATATTATAATCGTTGATAATCAAGTTTTCAATCGGCTCGCCTGCGATTTTGATCTCTTCGTCCAGCAGTTTTCTCTCGCTTGCATTAAACATTACCGGAACCTTTTTTACAGGCAATCCGATCATTTTTAGTGCGGTTGCATCCAATGAAAAGCCATCCGTTGATGCCAATAAAACACCAATGTGTCTGGGGCTGCCATTGGTCGGACCATATCCCTCCATACCGTCAATCGCATCCATGATATTCAGGGTTGGTTTGACACTGAGAAAAATGTCTATCAGGCAATCCGCAAACTTCATATAGTCGGCCATGCGCAGATGCATATCTGCTTTCGCAGTCCCTGCTATGGCACCAAACATATTTTTTACAGCCCCGGTGAAGGTCATCATCGTATGGGTTTTCAGTTTTGGAAGATTGATCACAATGTCCGCATCAGTAAGGGGCTTTAAGACTTCCAGCTGCTTGATATATTTCGATTGGTCTGTGTTTATTTTGGTGACTCTTAGATCATAATTTAAAATAGCACCTGTTTGATCAGCAATTTTTTCCATGCCCGTAGTTTTATATACATGCTTCAGTATGGTAGTGCTATAAGGCCCCCCCGGGCTTTCCACAATTGAAACGATACCGCCTGCTTTCTGAATTTGTGATATAACAGCCTTTACAACGGAGGGATGGGATGTGGCTGCTTCCTCCGGCTTTTTAAACGTCAGAAGGTTGGGCTTGAGGGCAACCTTTTTCCCCGGGCGGATGAAAGACTTCCAACCACCAAGGCTGTCGATTAGTTTTTCTACTGCTGCATATACAGCTTCTTCATTGTAACTGTCACAGCGTTCCAGTGAAACAATTTGCATTCTCAAACCCTTTCTTCACAGAGCCTCCGAGCGGCATATTTTTAAGTTAACATTATGTCTTGCCCCATGACATATTCTTTATTATATAAGAACCAAGCATGGTTGAACAGACCTTTGCTCATGAAAAATCCATGTATGCATTCGCGACTTAGGTAGTCAATACGCGCCGCCACAAGTATGTTGGTCCCTAATTGAAAATACATTTTACTGGTGGTTCGGTATCCATCTTTACTTTTGTTATTTCCGCAAACAAAAAGAGATATACTTGCGTATATCTCTATCTGGCTCCCCAAGTTGGACTCGAACCAACGACCCTGCGGTTAACAGCCGCATGCTCTACCGGCTGAGCTATTGAGGAATATAAATCCGGCAGCGACCTACTTTCCCGGGGCGTTACCACCCAAGTATCATCGGCACTGGAGAGCTTAACTTCTGTGTTCGGTATGGGAACAGGTGTGTCCTCTCCGTCATTGCCACCAGAAACT
>JAGOJH010000006.1 GCA_017995215.1 Thermoclostridium sp. | reverse complement strand
ACTGCTCGTAACAGTACCACAAAAAACAAGGGCGTCTTATCCTTTCCTAGAATATTGTCATTATATCCATCATTTTCTGGACAGGCAAGATCATCAACTTTCGGGCTTTTTAGATTAGCTTAAACATCATCCCTATTTATTTTATTATAGAACTCCGTTTGAATGTTATATATGGTGTTCCAAACCATTGGTGATGGGCATATTTTCATACTTCACCCCTCTACTGAGTATACCCTCATCGGACATTGCTCTCGTTCATTACCTGCTAGAAATACCATAATTTTCTTTTACTTTCTTCATTATAACATATACAATGTTCAAACCATGGGTAAATTTGATATAATTTGTAACTTTTATTTCTATGTGTTGGAATTTCATTGAATTTAGTTTTATACTAACGAGCATACGGTTGTAATTCATAAATCACTTTTTTCATGTACTTCTTACACATATTCCATCAATCAGACTCTTGAGTTTTGCCAAAAGGTTCTCTTTTGCCAAAAGGTTTAACAATCTCCGCAAAACCCTACCCCATTTTTTTCTTTAATCTGTTTCCGTGGACGGATTAATTCATGATAAACACACCAAAAAATCAGCCCATCACCGGACTGCATAAAAATAAACAACCCCTGGAAACCGCCTATATCAGCCGTTTCCAAGGGTCAATCTTTCTGTTTTTGTTCCAGCAGTACGACTGTTTCCACGTGCTCCGTCCACGGGAACATGTCTACCGGCTGTACTGCGGCAATTGAATATCCATGACCACACAGTGCCTTTAAATCCCGCGCCAGCGTTGAAGGGTTGCAAGACACGTAAACAATCCGTTCAGGCTTCATTTGTACCATGGTATCCAGAAGTACCGGATCACAGCCTTTCCGTGGAGGATCCACCACAACAACATCAGCCTTCTTTCCTTCCCGGTACAAGCAGGGGACAACCTCTTCAGCCAGGCCTGTATGGAACTCTGTGTTATCAATCCCGTTCAACTCTGCATTCTTCCTGGCGGCTAGAACTGCTTCCTCCACCACCTCAACACCAATAACCTTTTTCGCTTGCTGTGCCAGGAAAAGCGATATGGTTCCGATACCGCAGTAAAGGTCATACACGGTTTCATCGCCCGTCAGTTCTGCATATTCTACAGCCTTCTCATACAAAACAACCGTCTGAAGCGGGTTAACCTGATAAAATGACAAAGGTGATATATGAAACTGAAAGGGACCAAGCGTGTCAATCAGTGTATCCTCACCATGCACGGTTATCACCTTATCTCCAAGAATAACATTATCTCTTCGGGAATTAATGTTTAGTACTATGCTTTTTACTTGGGGAGTCCTCTCGAGGATATGCTTTGCCAGTTGGTCAAGATGGGGGATTTTCTCACTGGTCACCACGAGTACCACCATTATGTCACCGGTAGAATGCGCAACACGGGTAATAATATGACGCAGCAAGCCCGTACCTGTGTTTTCATCATATGGGCTTATATTGAATTCCTTCACTTTTTCCATAACAGCATTACGGATAGCTTCACTCTTTGTATCTTGAATTCCACAGTTGTCCGAAGTGATAATCTCATGGCTGCGCCTTGAATAAAAACCCGCAATAGCCCCCTTCTCTCCCATTCCAACGGGATATTGGGCTTTATTCCTGTAATGCAGCGGTATTTCCATCCCGATGACCGGATTCACCTGTATTTCTTTAAATCCGCCTATCCGCTCCAGGTTGTCTTTTACAACGCGGTGTTTGAATTCCAGCTGCTTTTCGTAGGACATATGCTGAAGGCTGCAGCCTCCGCACCGCTTATAGGCCAAGCAAAAGGGCTCCTGTCGGTGAGAGCTTTTTCGTAGCCAGCTCTCCACCCTTGCAACAGAATAATTCTTTGCAATCTTTATTATTTTTACGCGCACTAACTCTCCATCAACAGCCCCCTGGACGAAAACAGCCAAACCATCTTTCTTTCCAACGCCCAGCCCTTCATGGGTCATCCCTGTAATCTCCAGATCAAATATGTCATTTTTCTTCATTTTGGCTCTCCTCATCCGGTTCTATGTTTAATTGGCTTTATGCCACAGCTGTTTCTGTTGTCATCATTTTCTATTCTACCACAATGTTTTCGCAGTAGTCATGGGACTGTAGAGGTTTCTGCCAATATTTTGCGAAGACTATTTCCAGTGAAATGCGTTCGACTGATTTATCAGCGTAGTTCCAGAAAGACTTTTAGGGAGGCTTATCTAAATTTACTATCATAGTGCAGCAGATCAATAACATATAATACTGTGAAGAATGAAGGGAGTGAATATTATGCGGACCAGTGTTACAAATGATATTCAAACAACATCAGGAAAATCAAACATGTCTAAAAAGTGGAAAAGCATACGCCGCCGGATGAAAATACACTGGGAGCTGTATGCCATCCTGGCGATCCCTGTAATATGGCTGCTAATATTCAGTTATTACCCGATGTACGGTGTGCAAATTGCTTTTCGTAGGTTTACTGCCTTAAAAGGTATCACCGGAAGCCCATGGGTAGGATTTGCGAACTTTTTAAAATTCTTCAATAGCTACAACTTTACAAAAGTCATTAAAAATACTCTTTCTATCAGTTTATATGACCTTGTGATGGGATTTCCTTTCCCGATAATACTGGCAATACTTCTGAATAATTGCCTGAAGCCAAGGATTAAGAAATTTGTCCAAATCGTTACATATATGCCCTACTTTATTTCAACAGTAGTGATGGTTGGAATTATTATCCAATTTCTTTCACCGAAGGTAGGCATCATAAATCATGCGATTACAGCCCTTGGTGGTACGGCAATCGATTTTATGGGTAAGCCCGAATATTTCAGAAACATCTATGTATGGTCGGGTATTTGGCAGGGCACCGGATGGAGCGCCATTATTTATTTATCAGCGTTATCATCTATTGATCCCGGGCTTCACGAAGCGGCGCTGGTGGATGGTGCGAGCCGATTTCAGCGCATGTGGCATATAGATATCCCCGGCATTCTGCCCACTATTGCTATATTGCTTACCCTTAGGATGGGTAGCATCATGAGCGTTGGCTTTGAAAAGGCATTTCTGATGCAGAATAACCTGAATATTTCTGCTTCTGAGATCATCTCCACCTACGTGTACAAAACTGGCCTGGCTGCCGCTGCGCCTGACTATTCCTACTCTTCGGCCATAGGATTGTTCAACTCCGCCATTAACCTAATCCTCATCTCTATTGTCAATTATGTCAACACCAAAATAAATGAAATCAGCCTGTGGTGACATAACATATGGTTCAAGGAGGAAACGAATGATGCCAAACCGTCTATCAAGCAAGAAAAAAGGAAGATACTCATTCGAAGATCGCGTGTTTAACTATGTTAATAACGGGCTTTTGCTGCTAGCTGCACTAATAGTGCTTTACCCGCTTATATACATACTCAGCTCCGCATTCTCATCCCCTGATGCTGTGTCGAAAGGCAGGGTGGTGTTTTTTCCGGTAGACTTGTCTTTGAGAGGCTTTGAGGAAGTATTCAGCCATAAAGCGATCATCACCGGCTTTGCCAACACAATATTTTATACCATTGCAGGCACATTGGTAAATCTGGTAATGACCATTGCAGCTGCTTATCCGCTTTCACGGAAAAACATGCCCGGGCGCCGTATATTGCTGTTTCTGTTCACCTTTACCATGCTTTTTAACGGTGGCCTTATTCCTTCCTATCTGCTTACCTCTCAGCTTGGCTTAATCAATACTCGTGCTGTAATGATCATCCCCCTGGCTTTGAATGTATTCAACGTGATTATCTGTCGTACATTCATTGAGACGACTATACCCGAGGAGTTGATTGAGGCATCACAATTAGACGGTTTCAGCCATACCAGATTTATTATCCAGATAGCAATTCCATTGTCAAAGGCCATCATCGCGGTATTGGCACTTTACTATGGTCTTGGGCACTGGAATTCTTACTTCCAGGCTTTCCTGTACATATCGGATAAATCAAAATTTCCGCTTCAGATAATCCTGCGCGATATACTTATCCTGAATCAGGTAAACGACATTATAGCTGACCCGCTGCTGTATCAGGCCAGGCAAGGCATGGCACAGTTACTTAAGTATGCGCTCATTGTTGTTGCCAGTGTCCCATTTATGATAGCTTATCCCTTTGTTGCCAAACACTTTGTAAAGGGCGTCATGATTGGTGCCATAAAGGCTTAGTCTATTCCATTTGAATTTGTAACAGTCACGCTGCCGTGTCTGACAAATAATACCGAGCTTAATAATAAAAGGAGGAATGAACATGAAAAGATCCTTGGCGTTTCTTGTGTGTATTGTTATGCTGATGGGATTACTGTCTGCTTGCGTGCCTATCCAGTTCAACAATACTCCAACCCCGCCACCAGCCAGCAGCGAAGTTGGTCAACCTTCTACATCGTCACCTGATGATGGACTCATTCCATCAGCCTATGGTGGTGTTTCTGTTTCCGCTCCCGGGGTGTTACCCATCGTAAAAAAAGCCGTAGAACTGTCCATTCTGATTGCACAGCATCCAAACATCGAAGACTACGAAAACAACAAAATGACTCTATATATGGAACAGCAAACAGGTGTTGATATCAAATGGGTTATTGTTCCCTCGCAAGATGCTGTTCAGCGCATTAATCTGCTGCTTGCCAGCCAGGTAGACATTCCTGATGTGTTTATGATCCCCTCTGGCATGACCAACGAGGTTGTGTCCGATATGGCAGACCAGGGCTTGTTCCTGCAGCTTGACGACATGATTCAAAAACATGCGCACTGGTATGCCGAAAAACGAGCTCAGGATCCGCTTATAGAGAAACTGATGAAGCTGCCTGATGGTCATGAGTATACGCTGCCCAAGGTTGTTCTTTCCGAGCCGAACGCCATGTCCCGCCGCGCCTGGATAAATCAAAACTGGCTGGACAAACTTAAGCTCGAAATGCCAAAAACAACTGAAGATCTTTTTAATGTGCTAAAAGCGTTTAAGAATAATGACCCCAACGGTAACAATAAGGCGGATGAAATTGCCTTTATGGGTTCCACCAACGGCTGGAGCGCATACCCTGAAGAGTATATCCTGAACTCTTTCATCAAGTACAACAGGGGTGCTCCTTATTATCTGGATAACGGTAAGTTTGAAGCTGCCTTTGATAAGGACGCATACCGTGAAGGCCTGAAATATATGCATCAGCTCTGTGCAGTGGAAGGTTTGCTTGATCCGGCTACCTATACCCAGGACAACGATCAGCTGAAGCAGCTGTTTGACAACCCGGATGCTGCTCTGGTCGGGCTTGCTACAGGCGGCGGCACATTCATATGGGCGCCTATGACCGGTGATAGGGTCAAAGAGTATGCTCCTCTTGCTCCACTGAAAGGTCCGGATGGTGTTCAGTATACCTACTATGATCCATACGGCAGCTACTATATCAATGAGTATATCATTACCAGTGCCTGCAAGAATCCCGAAGTTGCTTTCAAATTCGCCGACTTTATGTACTCACGTGATGTATCCATGAGAAACCGTCTTGGTGAGCCCGGTGTAGACTATTCTATCCCAACCAATAATGAAATGGGTGTTGACGGCAAACCGGCTACATATAATCCAATTCTCCCTTGGGGACAGATCAATACCGCTCGCTGGGATGAGATTGGTCCTACCTACAACGATTTTGACAACAATGGCATTAAGGGCCCGGATCCATTTGAACTGCAACAGTATCTGTGGAATGCCACCGAAGACTACTATGCTCCCTACAAGCCTCCTGTTGAAATGTGTCACAATGGCAAGCTTTACTTTGTTGCTGATGAGGCCAGAAGGCTGTCCGAGATAAGCACAGATCTTAAAACTTTTGTCCAAAACGCTCTGGCCGAATTCGTCACGGGAATCAGAAACCCCAATGACGACAAGCAGTGGGAAGCATACCTGAACGAGCTTAAGGCAATTGGTTATGAAGAATTTATCGCCATCAACCAAGCCCGTTACGACTCCATGAAGTAGTACGTATACTGGTACAATAAAAAAACAAACAGGTAATGAAATCGCTCTTACAGGACACTCATCAGTTGTGAGTGTCTTTTCTTATGTAAAAAAATCAATAAGATATGGCTGCTTTTACTTTTGCTTGTTGAAAATATCAGTCTATTAATTAAAAACATCAGTAGATGGAGCATTGATGTAAAAGTTCAATGAAAATAACAGCCCTTTCCATCGTTATAAATGGAGTAATTTAGTTTCAAGGAAGGATTTTACAGACAAGAACTCATGTTCTTGTTGTAACGCAAAGAAGGTTGCGTTACAATATTTAGCATAAAACAATTCATTGAATTGTTTAACCATTCATCCCCCCACCTACACAGTCATTATCGTGAACAATGTAGTTTTGAGATGGGGGCTTGTTTTTATTTGTAATAAACAAAGGAGGACAGACAAATGAATTACCACATAAAAAAGACCGGCAGCGATTTAAACCCCGGAACAGAAGCCCAGCCTTTTTTAACGATCAGTAAAGCCGCTTATGTCGCAAAACCGGGGGATGTTATCACTGTCCATGAAGGCATTTACCGCGAATGGGTCAGCCCCAAAAGCGGTGGAACTTCAGCGCAGCGAATAACCTACCAGACAGCCGGGGGTGAGGCTGTTGTTATTACCGGTGCAGAAGTAATCAGCGAATGGGAAAAGGATGGCGCCATTTGGAAAACAGTGATTGACAACCGGTTCTTTGGCTCCTTTAACCCGTATAGTGAAGCCTTATTCGGAGATTGGCTTTTTACCAATAACAGGGTTATTCATCTGGGCGAGGTCTATCTGGATGGGCACGCCATGTATGAGGCTGTCTCGATTGACGCAGTGCGAAACCCAGTAAAGTCAGAAACATCATTTGAGCCTGAGTTTTCTGTTTATGCGTGGTATGCAGAGGTTGACGATCACAATACCACCATCTATGCAAATTTTCAAGGAGAAGACCCAACGAAAGGAAACGTTGAGATAAATGTACGACGTTTCTGCTTCTGGCCAGAAAATCCCGGCCGTAACTATATCACTGTTCGTGGCTTTATAATGAAACAGGCAGCAACACAGTGGGCGCCACCGACAGCTTTGCAGGAAGGCCTGATAGGTCCCCATTGGAGTAAGGGTTGGATCATTGAAAACAATATTATCAGTGAATCCCGCTGCAGCGGTATAAGCCTTGGCAAGGAAGAGAGTACCGGTCAGAACGAGTGGATGAATCTCCATATCAAAATGGGGCATCAGCGCGAGCAGGAGGTTATTTTCAGGGCGGTGAACAAGGGTTGGAACAAGGATAATATCGGAAGCCATATTGTTCGAAATAACCTTATCTATAATTGCGGACAAGCCGGTATTGTCGGCCACCTCGGATGCGCATTCAGTTTGATAGAGAATAATCACATCCACCATATCACCCACAAAAGAGAATATCATGGTGCAGAGGTTGGCGGAATCAAACTCCATGCCGCCATTGACACTATTATCAGGAATAATCTGATCCATGAATCATTTAGAGGGGTTTGGCTGGATTGGCAGGCACAAGGAACTCGTGTAAGCAACAATATCATGTTTGGAAATGACAGTGAAGATATCCTGGTTGAAGTAAGCCACGGGCCTACCATGCTGGATCACAATCTTCTGCTTTCCGGACATTCCTTCAAAACGCTTAGCCACAGTTGCGCGCTTGTTCATAACCTCATAGCGGGAACAATATCTACCGGTAATGAGTTGAACAGGCACACTCCCTACCACGTTCCGCACAGTACCTCAGTAGCGGGTATGGCAAGATTTACAGGCGGAGACGATCGTTATTACAATAATGTTTTCCTCCGTGAAAAAGGTGACACACGCTCCGATGAACCTTACATTGAAGAGTTCTTTAGTAACAGGGCATTATCTCCTGAAGAGATAAACCCCTTTACCAGCGCATTTTCATCCTATCCTGTCGGAACCGCAGTTTACAATAATTGTCCAGGACCTGATGATGAGAAGCCATGGGATAAAATACGAAGATATTTTGAAGCAATAGCGAAGCCGGAAGAATCGGATGATAAAGACAAACCGGAAAAGCCTTCATATGCAAGCCTTTCCAAGCCCGATCCACTTGCTGTTTATATTAAGAACAATGTCTACTTCAACAAAGCACTTGCTTATCAAAAAGAAAAAGGTGCGAAGCTGTTTGAGGGTTCGGGCATTGAATTCACTATTGACAGAGAGAACCAAAGGGTGGTTATTGATGTAACAAACCCGGAAATGATGATGGATAATGCTGCTGAGGTTATCACAACTGAGATCCTGGGGTCTGGATTTCATGCCGAACAGCTTTTTGAAAAACCTGATGGGACACCCTATTGCTTTGATACAGATTTCTTTGGAAATCCACGCGGCAAAACCGCAGTCCCCGGGCCATTCCAGGTAACAGGTAAACATCAGTTTGTGTTTTCATTCAAATAAGTATTAAACTATATATTGTATTTGTGTTAATATGTTACCGGTCTTCTCCTCCATATTATACCCCGAAAGATCAATTGAAGGCCTGACCATAAAAGATGTTCTATCAAAAAAGATTTATTTCATCTGGATTATACATCAAACCAACATTTGGAGTAAACCTTACTATGACAACTGTCATATGAATTATGACAAGGACATGAAACACAAGGGGCGGTTCTTATGTGCTGAAAGTAGAAATACCTGCACAAAAGAGCCACCCCCTGTGTTTTGTACACTGTGTTGCTTTTATTCCATTCGCTTAAATACATATTTCACAGCTATGTCGCCGTAACCCATTTGTCCGTCTTCAGATGGTTTTATATCCAACCCGGGTAAAACCATTTTGTCATATTGTGGTTCCAGGACAAGTGTTGAATCGTCTTCCATGGTACATGTAAATGTCATCGACCCCAAAACAGGAAACATCGATATTTTATGGTGAACAACAAGATCCTTCCCATCAAATTCATATGTACCTGCGTCTGCTGCAAAATCACGATCCGCTAATGCTAACATTTTTCCATCCGATTCTCCTGGAGTAAAATCACGAATGCAGCTATAATTGTTTTTCATGATGTAAAACATAAATTCAGCATCTTCCCTTGTTCGCCTGTTTTCAACAGTTCCAACATCCATGCTTTCCAATGTCCAGGCACCTTGAATCTTTTTGCTGATGCTGTTGTTTTGTAAAAAGAAAATTAAGACTACCCCAACAACTACAACAAAAACCGCCAACAAGACAATAATCAAGGCTTTCTTTTTCATGCTTTCTCCTCCATTCCTAATTGATTTTTACTATTTCAATATTATTAAAATAATAAATATTGACTTCTCGACCTCTTTGTTGGTTTCTATATTCTAGATACATAGCTGTAAGTTCACTTCAAAATTTATATGAGTAAATATCTGGATAAAATGCCCCATAGTTCTATTGATTAATCAGTTTTGATTCCACTAACAGATTTTTAATGGCTTGTGCAGCTTCTCCATATGTCAGAATTGATCCAGGTGAAATTGTTGTTTTGCTCGTTCCATTAAACACATGTGCAGACAACACCTCTTTGACATAAGGTTTTGCCCAGTCTCTTACACTTTCAAAGTCTATATAATTTTTATATCTTTGCTTATCACTGCCGGTGAGCCTTGTAATGCTCATCGCTCTTTGATACATGGCCATTGCTTCTTCCCTGGTAATCTGTTGATCCGGTCTGAAGGTTTCATCCGGGTAACCATTGATAATTCCATGCTCATTGGCAATAAAAATCGCAAGCGCTCGTTCTGCATTACTGCTCACATCCTTAAATTTATTCACGATATCGGACTCTTCTCTATAAAGCCCCAAAGCTCTAACGATGTATTCTGCAAAGTCAGCTCTTGTGATTGCTTTGTTCGGATCGAAATTTTCTGAATGAAAGATTATCAATCTTGATGCCATATCATTTGCAGCGTCTCTCGACCAATGGTTTTCAACAGATTTCATTGTAATCGGATTCCATATTACAGCGTAGTCTGAGTTCGTAAGTGATCGTATTCGCGCATACCACTTACCATTCCTTTCAAATGTTTCTGTAGGTACAGGGCTATAGCTTCCATTAGCACTAAATACAATACCCGTTGTTATCTTACCTGGTGCTATGCCTGCTGGTATTTCCACAACTCTTTCAACGTAGTTGTTAAACCTGTTAATCGTTACCTCTTCACATGACCCATCTGGCTTTACCGTCTTGGCAACTACTTTAAAAGATACCGGTGGAAATACGATCTCAACGCCGTTGGCGTCGGCCGCTTTGTTGTATTTCTCAATCATACTTTTATCCAGCTTTGTGATTTTCACTTCAACCATTATCTCTGATAAATCAGTTTCTTTGACATCAAGCTTTGCTGCTACCTTGCTAATGTTAAATTCTTTTGCTGGAATAGTACATTCTACATTATCGCTTTTTACAGATACGCTGGAGTGATTCACCTCCAGTTCCTTGACAATATCACCAGTGAGTTCACCTTTCGCTTGCTGTTTTCCGTCTTCGTTTGTTTTTATTTTATTCTCCGCATCCTGTCTTTTATCACTATCTATATCGATTACTGTTGGGTTGCTTCCTGTACTCACCGGTACATCGTTTGGTTTAGTGGTAATGGTTGTTTGCGGCGTGAGCACTGGAGGAGACGCCGGGGCTGTTTCCGGGGGCATCGGTTGAAGGGCTACCGTTGGTGTTGGAGACACCGATTTGGGTGTTACCGATGGTGTTGGAGACACCAGTTTAGGTGTTACCGTTGGTGTCGGAGACACCGATTTGGGTGTTACTGTTGGTGTCGGAGACACCGGTTTGGGTGTTACCGATGGTGTCGGAGACACTGGTTTGGGTGTTACCGATGGTGTTGGAGACACTGGTTTGGGTGTTACCGTTGGTGTCGGAGACACTGGTTTAGGTGTTACCGTTGGTGTTGGAGACACTGGTTTGGGTGTTACCGATGGTGTCGGAGACACTGTTGGGCGAGGAACATTCATTTCAAATGCACCCAAATCTAACCCATCACCTGAATAGCCAGATAATCGATCCCATTCTTCTTTGATTTTGTTGATGTTCACACCTGAATCGGTTGCCTGATTATAAGCCGGTAAAGCCTTATCTACATTGATTATTTTCTCCAACGCTTGTATTGGAGATATGCCTTTGTCCAGGCTTTTACTGCCAGCCGTTAATTTCAGGAAATTGGATTGTGCCAGCTCCTCCCATTTGTAATCTTCATCCGGCAGCTGAATGCTCATAAACTCATCTTCAGAAATGTGAGCAAGCAAAGTCTTTAAAGTATATGTATCCTGATTATAAAAATTCCATGAGTTGTTTATTTTTATTACGGGTTCATTCATCTTAATGGGTTTGGTAAATGTATTCAAGGCCAGGTTATTAATGAATATGTTTTCCTTCACTCCAAGGTTGTCTTCACTACTGGATGCATTAAAGTCTTTCTCAGTATCATCTGGCGTATTATTGTTGAAAGCAGTACAATTTATAATAATGTTGCCCCCACCCTGGTTGGTAGTAAAGCCTGCAGACAGGTTGTCATATGCAACACATCGAATGGTTGTATTAAATGCCTGATAGCTCGTTTCATCATACCCGCCTTTTCCCAGCTTGAAGCCGTTGCCATTTCCATCAAAGCCCTGATCCTTCTCATAGTTTTCATGATCTCTGTTTCTGTTTCCTTCATTGGTGCCATTTGAAAAAGCAACACAATTCACAAACATTCCATGCTCTCCAAACCAGCAATCATAACCGTCATCGGAGTTATGGTGCGAAATACACCGTACCAGCCTGTTATGCTTTCCATCGGGTGAGATGCCGTCAGCGTTATTACCTGGCTTGGATTTCGTTGATGGATCTCCGGCATAATCATAATTATACCGGGCAATACAATCGATTAATGTATTATAATCCCCACGGACGATTATACCGTTGCCGTAATTATCCTCTGCTACTATACGCTCATAAACATTATGGTCTGAAGAGTAACCAAAATCACCAATTCCATGTCCGGGAGAGTTCCGGACTGTAAAACCCCTTAAGACCTGCCAATCGCAGTGTTCCAGCTGAATAACGCATTTTTCCGAATAAGGATCATCCGTATTGACCTGCCTTTTAATTCCGTCAAAAACGACAGGTTGTTCATCATAATTCTGCCAGGTTATAGGGTGCTGTTCTGTCCCTGAAACACTTAAAACAACCGGTTCCGGCCAATCGTATATGCCGCCCAGCAGATTCACTGTGTCCCCTGGTCGAACCAGCAAAGCGATCTGATAAATGGATGCAGATGAGTGAATGGATAATCCATCCCCTGTACCATTTGAAGAAACATAATAAGTTTTATCAGAATACTGAACCTCTGAGAAAACATTTGGTGTCAGAATGTAAAAATAAACAACAAAGAACGCAACAAGCCCTGCGAAAAATTTGTAGTTTTTCATTACACACCTCTCTATTATCCTCTCTTTAAGTTGTATCTAGGGGTTGTATTGAACCTGTTCCATACGTAGCCATATATTCCGCTTTTTAGTATATCATTGGTTTGAACAGACGTCAATCAGCAGCTCATTTGCATTTCGCAGCTCCGTTCGGAATCAAATGAGTTCAAATCTGTGTTTTTAATGAGGTTTTTCATCATTTCTTTATAATTTTCTTGTTTTCTCTTCATTTTGAAATTGTTTTGTATTATAATAGAAAACAAATTGTAATGTTATAAAACATACTATGGAAAAAAGGATAAATACTAAAATACTGCTGGAACAAATCTCATTGGTCATTTTCCAATGAAATGGCTTCACTGCATGAGCTGAAAATCATCAGAATGAGCTTCTGCAATGAAATCATAAACACGAAAATGCATGATTTGTGGTTCCATTTGATATACTTTGTAACAAGGTCTTAAAGAGAAAAAACATCTGTTTTAAGGCAGCATAAGTATTACCATTTCATCCGGTGAAACCCTTCCCCTGATGGGTAAACTTTACAGACTGCATAGAGGGAGCAGAAATGAAAGAAAGATATAGAAAAGGGAGAACTGTCAAAGCAAGAAAGGTTACTTCGCTGATGGTTGTCCCTCACAACTCGGATCAGGTGGTAACCTGGCAGGTTTCCAACATACGCCTGAAAATAGTTTCTCTTCTGGCTTTATTGATCATAACGGCTGCAAGCCTGTCGGCGTATATAACAATCGTGCTTCACGAAAACAACCAGCTGAAAAGACAGCAAAAAGAGCTATCCGCCTTCTTTATCGAGCACCAAAAAACCATAGAAGACAATATCTCTGAAATTGCTCAGGCCGAAGACCTGGATACCCTGACAAAAGAGAAAATCGATGAGTTTTCTTATCTGCTGCAAAACGTCACCACCAACTATATCGAAAAGGAAATGAAAACGCTGACGGTCAGCCGTTCGTCAATAAAAAGCAGTGCAGCGACCGCTTTCATTGAAAAAATATCTGAACTCCGGGCGCTGATCAGTTTTCTTGAAGATAACGAGAAGCAGGGCGATGAGGTTTTTAGTGTCTTAACCGATAAAAAGGAAGAATTGCAAAACTATCTGGATCACCTGCCCACTTACTGGCCTACCAAGGGGAAAATCAAGTCCGAGTTTGGGAACCGGTTTCACCCTGTTTACAAAAAGTTTACGGATCACACCGGGGTCGATATCGGAGGGACTAAAGGAAACTCAATATACGCAGCTGCATCCGGGAAGGTTGTTTTTGCCGGAAAAAGCAGTGGATATGGTAATTATGTGGATATTGATCATGGAAACGGCCTGGTAACACGCTATGCCCACTGCAGGAAATTGCTTGTGAAAAAAGGGCAAACCGTTAAGATTGGCGAAAAAATTGCTCTTGTCGGTGATACCGGAACAAGTACAGGCCCGCATCTGCACTTTGAAGTCAGAATTAAAGACACTGCTGTTGATCCGAGCCTCTTTATCGGAACAAAGCCATAATTTAACGTCGCGGTGTATATCGCCGCCATATTGGGTATAATTCCCTGGGCCACATATTATTTTAATGGTTAAAGCCAGTTCGGAAAATGTCTGGAGGTGTATGAAATGCTGAAAATGAAAAATGTTGCCGCAATGGACACCATCATCGGTGAAAACACTACCTTAATTGGAAATGTGGAGTCTAACAGTTCTCTGAGGGTGATTGGCCGCGTTGAAGGAAGCATTAAAGCTGCCGGTGATGTTATTATTCTTGTGAATGCTGTCATCCAGGGTGATATCTGGGCAGAAAATCTGACAATTGCAGGGACCGTAAACGGAAATCTGCATGTTAAAAACAATCTTCGTCTGGAGTCTACCGCACGCGTAAAGGGTGATATGGAGCTGCATAGCCTGGTTACCGACGAGGGCGCTATTTTTGAAGGGAACTGCAAAATGGCAGAGGTGGTTCCAGAGTCCGACACGGTCAATAAGAAAAAGCTTGAATTCAAGCGTAGCAAACCCGCAAATATGGTCATTGAAAAAGAGGGCTGAGCGCCCTCTTTTTTACAAGTATTTAAGCTTTCTTCTTCAATTCTTTTCCTGGCCTGTTCCTGAACAACAGCACAAGCATTATGATTTCAATGATGATCATTGCCGCGAAAGCTAAAACATAGTATATGGGCTGGCCCGTTCTATAGGCCTGCATCGGTAGGGCCAGAATAAACATCAGCGGAAATCCTAACAATATGGCTACTCCGCTGCCCAATACCAGGTTGTCGGCCACATCAGTCTTGGAGTATGGGTCGATTTCCCGAAGGAGGGCCACACCCGTCGTAATGGTTCCCGTCCACATTCCATACAGTGCGACAATATGCTCCAGCTGATCCTCCTTATAAACCATTTTACCCATGTAGTAAGTGTATACCATCGTAAACAGCCCGCCGATGGTGGTGAGGACTAAAATTGGCACCCAGTATTCCTTTAACACCCGAATGGAGATGGCCGCCAAAGAAGAGGTGATCATGAAATCAAAGGATGCTGAAGAAATCCTCTGCAGCAGGTAATTGTCTGCGTAATTGGTGTGAATCAGGCGTTTCAGGCGCAGCTTATCCATCAGATAACGGGTTGCCAGCGCAATCACGGTACCAATGACGAAATTGAACCCCCAAAGAAGTTCGGAGACTGTTTCTCCAAAGACTCCCAATGGAACAAGCAATTTGGAAACCCCCGTGATGAAAAGCCAGGTTAACAGATACACGCAGCCTATTAACAGCAATTGTATGCTTAAATCGTCGATATGGACGCTTTTTGGCATGGTTGAGGTGTGCTGGGTCGTTTTCTCGGGCTCCATATCCTTCACTTCGTGGATGGCATACTTGCGTTGGTTTTTATATACTTTTTTCAGCAGGAAGTTCAAATAGGGAACCCCGCCGAGCAATGCCCAAAGAAGCCCCAGATTCGCAACAGCCAGGCTGATGTTGGCTCCATCCCTGAAACCTGCATCTTCCCACTTGATGCCTACATTGACCGCCTGTCCGGAGCCCTGTGCAAACCCGAGCGGGAGCAGCATTCCAAATGGCGGAAAAAGGTCGGGGAAAGCGAATTTCACCAGTGCCAAAGACACCGCCAGGCCCAGGATACCCTGAACCATATAGGTGCTGACAATGGCAAAACCCGTGTTGGAGATGTTTTTGTTTTTCTTTTTGCTTCTGTCCTTCAGTGCCAGGGCAATAAACCCTACCGCCATCAAATGGGAGATCAGGTAACCCAATTCGTGCTGGATCTGTGTCAGTTTTTCTTCACTCAACCATCCAAAGCCATACCTGGCGGTCTGAAGGCCGATAAACCCGATAAGACCTGCTACCATCGCCGTAGGCATTAAATGCTTCTGAAATAATTTCACCTTCAGCTTTAAAACTGTTGCCAGGCCTAAACATGCTGCCACGCCTGAAAAGTATAAGGCGACACCCCAACCGTTTTCCATCTTAACGCTCCATTCCTTCCCTGTTTTTAAGCATCACTGATTCACTCTCTGCTTTCAGTTTTCATATCAATCACATTCCCATGGCTTATGACCAGTAGAATTTACCAACCTGCGTCTTCGCTTTCATTTTTCTTGCTTCTTGCCATCAAATCATTCACGGCCGCGGCGGGAGATTTTCCTTCGAAAAGAATTCTAAAAGCCTGTTCCACGATCGGCATATTGACACCTGTTTTGTGTGACAGGCAATATGCAGCTTTTGCTGCCGTCACACCCTCCACCACCATCTTTACCTCAGCAAGGGCTTTTTCCAGAGGCATTCCCTGACCAATCAGGTAACCCGTCTTCCAGTTCCGGCTGTGGCTGCTGGTGCAGGTAACGATTAAATCCCCCATTCCGGTCAGCCCTGAAAAAGTATCTGTATTGGCCCCCATAGCTTTGCCCATGCGAGCGATTTCAGTAAGCCCCCTGGTCATCAGCGCTGCCTTGCAGTTATCTCCGTATCCAAGCCCGTCGCTGATTCCGGCGCACAGTGCAATGATATTTTTTAAGGCAGCCCCAAACTCAGCTCCGACGATATCAGAGCTTGTATAAACCCTGAAACGGGAAGACATAAAAATGTCCTGAACCGTTTCAGCAGCCTGTTGATCGGTGGATGCAGCAACCACAGTGGTTGGCATCTCAGCAGCAACTTCCTCGGCATGGCTGGGCCCAATGAGCGCAACCACCCTTACACCCTCCAGTTCCTGCTGCACAACCTCGGACAAACGCAGTCCGGTGCTCTCTTCCAGCCCTTTCGAGCATATGACCGTAATCGTGTCTTTTTGAACAAAAGGTTTGATTTTTTGCGCTGTTTCACGGATCGTTTGGGAGGGAACCACAAAAACCACAACTGCAGCATCATTCAAACAGTTTTTGATATCGGTTGTAAACACCACATCGGGGGGTACGACAGCACCGGGAAGCTTCTGTTTATGCTCGCGGGTCAGGCTCAGCATCGCCACTTCCTCGGGCAGAACAGACCAGACTGTTACCGGATGGCCATTTTTATGTAACAAAATTGACAGCGCCGTTCCCCAGCTACCTGCGCCTAAAATTGAGATTTTCGTCATATCCTTCTCCAAATTTAATCAACCCGGGGTCTTTTTAAAGCTGATCTTCTTTTCTGTTCCCCGGAATAATCGAGTGATGTTTTCTTTATGGCGGATGATGATCATAACGACCATCAACACTGCAATGACAAGCATTAAAGCAGGCAGATCAAAAAAGACAGACATTACGAGCCATACAATGGCCGCGATAATAGAACCCAATGATACATATCCTGTAAAGCTGACGATTCCGATAAAAACAGCCAGGCAAATAAGCGCTGGAACGGGGCTTATGTAGAGAATGACTGCAAAGGAGGTCAAAACACCCTTACCGCCCTTAAACCCAAAAAATACGGGCCAATTGTGCCCAATCACAGCTGCAAAACCGGCCAGATACATTCCTGCCCATCCAATATTTTCGATATTTCCGGTGAGCAGCTGCCCTGCCAGGCACGCCAGAATTCCTTTCAGGATGTCCATGGCAAGCACGGCTGCTGCCGCAGCTTTGCCAAAGGTGCGAAGCACGTTGGTTGTGCCTGCATTACCGCTTCCGTAATCGCGGATATCTTTGTTATAAAACACCTTGCCAACAATAAGTGCTGCATTGAAGCTACCCAGCAGATATCCGGCAAGAACGGACAATATCACTTTTATCAGCATGATTTAACCTCTCTTCAATCCGCTCAGGTGTCATCTCTGCCTTTTTCCCGTAGAATAAACTGAATGGGAGTGCCTTCAAAACCAAAATTCGATCGTAATGTATTTTGAATATACCGCTCATAAGAATAATGCATCAATTCCATGTTGTTAATAAACAGGATGAATTTGGGAGGCTTGATTCCCGCTTGTGTCATATAGTATATCTTCAGTCGCTTTCCCTTGTCGGAGGGCGGCTGAACCATGGCAACGGCTTCATTCAGCACATCGTTGAGCATACCTGTCTGAACCCTGAAGGATGCCTGGTCGAAAACATAGTCCACCAGTTCGAAAAGCCTTTCGACCCTTTGTCCGGTTTTAGCGGAGATAAAAACAATGGGCGCATAGCTCATGAACTCCAACTGCTTACTGATGGTTTCACGGGTTTTTTCCAGCGTTCCAGTTTCTTTTTCCACCACATCCCATTTATTGACGGCAATAATACTTGCTTTTCCCTGTTCATGGGCATAACCGGCAATTTTGGTATCCTGCTCGGTAACACCGTCCTGGGCATCAATCAGGATGATGCAAACATCGGCCCTGTCGACGGCCGTCCAGGAACGGATGACGCTATAGCGCTCGATGTTCTCTTCAATTTTACTTTTTCTGCGTATTCCGGCAGTATCAATAAAAATATATTTTTTGTCGTTGCGCTGCACAGGAGTGTCAATGGCATCACGGGTGGTTCCCGGTATGTCACTGACAATAACCCGTTCTTCGCCCAAAATGCGGTTAATCAGCGATGATTTGCCCGCATTGGGTTTTCCGATGACAGCAACCCTGATCACATCTTCATCTTCGGTTTCACTTGCTTCTGGCGGAAAGTGTTCATAAATGGCATCGAGCAGTTCACCCATTCCAAGCCCATGAATGGAGGATATGGTATAAATCTCACCCATGCCAAGGTTGTAAAACTCATAGGCATCAGCAGGGATGTCGCCTACCTGATCAACCTTGTTTACGGCAACCACCACCGGTTTGTCAGATTTACGCAGCATCACAGCCACATCATAATCCGCTGCGGTGACCCCCGTTTTCATATCCACCATAAAAATGATCACATCTGCTGTTTCCATGGCAATTTCAGCCTGGCGAATCATCTGCTGCTTGATAAAGTCACCGGTAAAGGGTTCTATTCCACCAGTGTCGATAGCAGTGAACTTCCTTCCCCGCCATTCCCCTTCAGCATAAATTCTGTCGCGGGTGACACCAGGGGTATCTTCTATGATGGATATCCTGCGTCCGGATAAATAATTAAAAAAAGTGGACTTACCGACATTCGGCCTTCCAACAATCGCAACAACGGGTTTTGCCAAATTTTTTCCCTCCGGTATAAATTGATTACCATATTTATGATAGACGTTTGTATTATTTCTGTCAACGCCCCCACCCACCTCTTCGTGTGGCGGAGGCCAATTGATTTCTCGTTATAAATCCTCAGGTATAATATCATTGCGGAGAATGTCTGAATAATCCTCCCTTTTTACGATTAAGCGTGATTTTCCATCCTTCACCAACACCACCGGAGGCTTTCCATTCCTGTTATAATTCATTGCCATGGAATAATTGTATGCACCGGTTGCCAACACCGCCACAATATCACCTGGTTTTGCCTGTGGCATGGCAATGTCTTTTGCAATTAAATCACCGGATTCGCAGCACTTTCCGGCAATGGTAACAGTTTCAGTTTTAGCTGCGGCAGGTTTGTTGGCAAGAAACACCGTATATTCGGCCTTATAAAGGGCATACCGTGGGTTATCGCACATTCCGCCGTCTATCGAGATATATTTTCGTACATCTTTAATATCCTTCACGTTTCCGACACCATAAAGGGTAACCCCTGCAGGGGCTGCAATGGAACGCCCGGGCTCCATTAGCATGAACATCCGTCCTAACCCCTTTTCACAGCATATGCGTTTTACAACCTTTGATACGGCTTCAATGAACTGATCATATTCCAATGGGTCATCTTCTTCTGTATATTGAATTCCAAAGCCTCCGCCCAGGTTCAGTTCTGTAATATGGATACCATGCTTCTGACGAATATCTGCAATGAAATTCAGCATCACTTCTGCAGCCAGTTCAAATGGCCCCAGGGCGAAGATCTGGGAACCGATGTGACAGTGAACACCCACCACATCAATATTCTTCATTCGTGCTGCCCGAGCAATGATTTCGTGTGCTTCGCCGTTTTCGAGGGCTACCCCAAATTTCGAATCGATTTGTCCGGTCTGAATGAATTCGTGGGTATGGGCATCCACTCCAGGCTTTACACGAAAGGACACCTTCACACGCTTACCCTTCTCTGCAGCGATTCTTTCGATGGCCTCCAGCTCGGTTGGATTATCCACGACAAAACGCCCGATACCCTGTTCAATCCCCATGGAAATTTCTTCGGGTGTTTTGTTGTTGCCATGGAAATAAACCTTTTCCATGGGAAAACCGGCTTTTATGGCGGTATACATCTCTCCGCCCGAAACTACATCCAGCCCAAGACCCTCCTGCTCGATGATTTTACACATGGCCATAGTGCAGAAAGCCTTGCTGGCATACAGTACCAGTCCATTGCCGTCATAATATTTGTCCATGGCCTGTTTATATCGCCTGCAATTCTGACGGATAGTCATCTCATCCATGACATACAGTGGTGTTCCATATTCCTCCACCAATTCTGTCGCATCACAGCCGCCGATTTCCAGGTTTCCTTTTTCATTGATCCTTAAGTGATCGTTCAGCATTGTTTCACCACCATCGATTCTTTTTGAGCGTTTCAATAATCGTAACATCAGTTTGCAAAAAACGCAATATTTCGACTGCAAAACTGTAAAGCCGAGCAAAAAGCTACCCGTGATAACAAAAAGCCTGCATTTTCATGCAGGCTCCAGTTCCATAGCGGAAAAATTACTTGATTTCGCAGGTAGCGCCAACTTCTTTGAACTTTGCAGCGATAGCGTTTGCATCATCCTTGGAAATGCCTTCTTTTACAGTAGAAGGAGCGCCATCAACCATGTCCTTTGCTTCTTTCAGGCCAAGGCTTGTAACTTCACGAACAACCTTGATAACCTTAATCTTTTCAGGACCAACATCCTTCAGGATAACATCGAATTCTGTCTTTTCTTCAACCGGAGCAGCGGCAGCGGCAGCAGCAGGAGCAGCAGCAACAGCTACAGGAGCAGCGGCGGAAACACCGAATTCTTCTTCAAGAGCCTTCACCAGCTGGGAAAGTTCGAGAACGGTTAAGCCTTTAATTTCTTCAATCAAATTAGTCAATTTTTCACTCATGATAATACCCTCCATATCAATTTTAATTAAGCTTCAGCTTGCTTTTTTTCCACAATAGCATTCAACGCTACTGCCAGACCACGGATATTTGCATTGAGAACACTGACGATACCGTATAAGGGACCGGCCAATGCGCCCATTGCCTTTGCCACCAGTTCTTCCCTGGACGGCAGGTTTGCGATTTCCTTGACGCCTTCGACGTCAACAAAGTTGCCTTCAACAACTCCGGCCTTGATCTCCAGCTTTTGAAAATCCTTTGCATATTTGGATAAAACCTTTGACGGTGCTACCGGATCATTCAAACTGAGTGCGATGGCGGTAGGTCCCTTAAGATAGTCATCCAATGCATTATAACCATTTTCATTCACTGCAAAACGGGCAATGGAGTTCTTTGTAACGGTATACTCAATTCCGGCTTCGCGCATGGCTTTTCTTAACTGAGTATCCTGTTCAACAGTAAGCCCCCTGAAATCGGCCAAAACGATGGATTTCGCGTTCTTAATCTTCTCGGACAGCTCTTCCACCTTTGCCTTTTTCGTACTAAGGGTTTTTTCACTTGGCATCTGTTGCACCTCCTTGCTGGTTAATTGCCCCGGACCACCCGGGTATTTAAAAGGATAAACCTTAAAAATCATTTTCCCTGAACAACAGAAAACCCTCTGCATTCAAGGATAACCATAGACATGCAGAGGGATTGATCACTCATAAACCCTGATTGCTTGCCTCGGCAGGATGTTATACATTACACCAACTGGTTCCTGCTGTCTATGGCCAATATTGAGTTTCTGCCGAACCGTATTACCGGAACAGCATTTTCGCACAAAAAATATTGTACTACAGAATGTTCAATTTGTAAAGGATCATTAATCCATTACTTTTTGCTGATTGATTTTCACACCCGGTCCCATTGTAGATGCCACTGTTACGCTCTTGAGGTACTGGCCTTTTGCGGCAGCGGGCTTGGCCTTTATTACGGCGTCTATGAGGGTGTGGAAGTTATCGAGAAGCTTTTGTGTGCCAAAGGATACCTTGCCGATGGGGCAGTGGATAATATTAGTTTTATCCAAACGGTATTCAATCTTACCGGCTTTAATTTCGGAAATAGCTTTGGCAACATCCATGGTAACGGTTCCGGCTTTCGGGTTTGGCATTAAGCCTTTCGGACCGAGAACACGGCCAAGCTTTCCAACAACACCCATCATGTCCGGGGTTGCAACAACTACGTCAAACTCAAACCAGTTTTCCTTCTGGATTTTTGTAACCAGGTCTTCACCACCGACATAATCGGCTCCGCCCTGTTCTGCTTCAGTTACTTTATCGCCCTTGGCAAATACAAGCACTCTGACAGTTTTACCGGTTCCATGGGGCAATACAACAGCGCCTCTGACCTGCTGGTCAGCGTGTCTTGAGTCGACACCCAGGCGAATATGCGCTTCAACGGTTTCATCAAACTTCGCTGCTGCGGCTTTTTGAACTGTATCGAAAGCTTCTGTAGGATCGTACAGCTTTGTTCTGTCAACGAGCTTCAAGCTTTCCAGGTATTTCTTTCCTCTTTGCATAATGATTCACTCCTTTGTGGTTGAATTTCGGGGTAAACCCCTCCCACGTTGTAGAGACAGAATTACTCCTCTATAACAACGCCCATGCTTCTTGCCGTACCGGCAACCATACTCATTGCAGCTTCAATGCTTCCTGCATTCAAATCGGGCATCTTCATCTCTGCAATTTTTTTCAGATCTTCCTTTGAAAGCTTTGCAACCTTGTCACGCTGCGGAACCGCAGAACCACTATCGATCTTGCAGGCTTTCTTGATCAGCACAGCTGCAGGCGGAGTCTTTGTGATAAAAGTAAAAGATCTGTCTGCATAAATGGTAATTACAACCGGAATGATCAGCCCGGCATCCTTTGCCGTTCTCTCGTTGAATTCCTTACAGAAACCCATAATGTTAACACCATGTTGTCCTAAAGCTGGTCCAACCGGTGGAGCAGGATTTGCCTTTCCTGCAGGTATTTGGAGCTTTACATAGCCCGTTACTTTCTTTGCCATAATAGTCCACCTCCCAGAAAAATACTGCCATATGGCAGTTATCTCTAATTCCCACGCCTGATCCCCAAACGCCCTGCAAAGGGTCTGATGATCCATGCCGGGAAACAGATTCGATTTACACTTGCGTCATTTAACCCAAAAGGGTTTAAAGCTTTTGTATTTGAGTAAACTCGAGTTCCACAGGTGTTTCCCGTCCAAACATGGAAACTGAAACCCGAACCTTTTTTCTGTCCATACTAATTTCTTCAACCGTACCGATAAAGCTTTCCAGCGGTCCTTCAATAACCCGGACACTGTCACCGATTTCAAAGTCAACAACAGTTTCAAACTGCTCGACACCCATCGCACGAATTTCATCCTCGGACAATGGGACCGGTTTGGAACCAGGGCCCACAAAGCCCGTTACGCCTCGAGTGTTTCGAACAACATACCAGGATTCATCATTAATAAACATTTTTACAAGAACATATCCGGGGAAAACCTTTTTTAGGGTAGCTTTCTTTTTCCCGTCCTTGATCTCGATCTGCTCTTCCATGGGAACAACAATATCGACGATATAATCCTGCAAATGAGGGTTGTTTTCAACAATCTTCTCCAGGTTGGCTTTTACCTTGTTCTCATAACCTGAGTAGGTATGGACAACATACCAGCTTGCTTCTTCAGCCATCTTAATGCGGAGACAAGCTCCTGCCCTCCTTCATAGAATCCGGCGCTTGCCCGGTTTAAATAAACACCAGGGTATACAGTAAACCTAAAGCGTAATCCAGGATCCAAATAACACCGCCAAGCACGAGGCATGTGACCAGAACGGTAAGGGTATTGTTGATTACCTGTTTACGGGATGGCCAAAGCACTTTCTTCAATTCACCACGAATTTCTTTGACAAACTTGCTCAGCTTTTGAAGGATATTGGGCTTCTTTTCCTTCTGTACTTTTTCCTTCTGTTGTTTTTCCTTTTGCTGCTTTTCCAATTGTTGCTTTTCCAATTGTTGCTTATCTTGTTCAGCCATTGAAAACATCTCCCAACTCTACGCGGATAAACCCGCGCTGATTTGTTTTTTGGTATGCACGATACTCCCTGAAAGGGAGATAAACGGTAAACAAATCACCGGTGTGCTTATTTTGTTTCCTTGTGTGCTGTGTGCTTCCGGCAGAACCTGCAGTACTTGTTCATTTCCAGTCTGTCCGGATCGTTCTTCTTGTTTTTGATACCGTCATAATTTCTTTGCTTGCATTCGGTACAAGCCATGGTAATCTTGACTCTCATGTGCTACACCCCTTATTGCCTGTTCGTTAAAACAGCTGTTGATTGCATACGCCGCCTGCATGACGGCAACGGTGACTGCATAAAAATTTCCATACATAAAAAAAAGCCTTACATGCAAAGCAGGATTAAGTTTAACATACTTTGTACTGTCTGTCAAGACGCTTGTTGATTCGGTTTTTGCGCATCTGGTAAGAAGTAGCCCCTTAAGTGGATTACAGCGGCAGGATTCCTGCCGCTGCTTTACATTTAACTTATTGAAGAACAGTACATTCCTCTTTTACTTCTTCAATGCTGCCTGGGCTGCTGCCAGCCTTGCGATTGGCACGCGGAACGGTGAGCAGGATACATAGTTCAGCCCAACGTTATGGCAGAATTCGATAGAAGAAGGATCGCCGCCATGTTCGCCGCAGATTCCGAGCTTGATGTTCGGACGGGCTGACTTGCCCTTTTCAACAGCGATTTTCACCAGCGCGCCTACGCCTGTCTGATCCAGCCTTGCAAACGGGTCGGATTCGTAGATCTTTTTGTTGTAGTATTCTTCCAGGAACTTGCCGGCATCATCACGGCTAAACCCAAAGGTCATCTGTGTGAGGTCGTTGGTTCCAAAGGAGAAGAATTCGGCTTCTGCAGCAATATCATCAGCAGTGATGGCTGCTCTGGGGATTTCAATCATCGTTCCAACCAGATACTTCAGTTCTACGCCAGCTTCCTTGATGATCTTGTCAGCTGTTTCCACGACGATGTTCTTTACATATTTCAGTTCTTTTACTTCACCCACCAGCGGGATCATGATTTCGGGGATGACATTCATGCCGGCTTTATTGACGTTAATAGCAGCTTCAATGACCGCTCTGGTCTGCATTTCTGCGATTTCAGGATAAGACACTGCCAGACGGCAGCCCCTGTGACCCATCATCGGGTTGAATTCATGCAGGTCGGCAATAACGCCTTTCAAGTCAGCCACGGTAATGCCCAGATCCTTTGCCAGCAACTCAATGTCCTCTGCGTCGGTGGGAAGGAATTCATGCAGCGGAGGATCGAGGAAGCGGATGGTGACCGGGTAGCCCTTCATTTCCCTGAACAGGCCTTCAAAGTCAGCGCGCTGCATCGGAAGCAGCTTGTCAAGTGCCTTTCTTCTCTGAACTTCATTCTGGGAGACGATCATCTCACGCATGGGACCAATTCTGTCGCTTTCGAAGAACATATGCTCGGTACGGCAAAGGCCGATACCCTCTGCGCCAAACTTCATGGCCTGAGCAGCATCTGCCGGTGTGTCGGCATTGGTTCTGATCTTCAGCTTGCGGGTTTCATCTGCCCATTGCATCAGTGTGCTAAAATAACCCGTCATGGCCGGTGGTTCGGTGGGCAGCTGCTCTCCGTATACGTTTCCGGTGGAACCGTCGAGGGAAATCCAATCGCCTTCGTTATATCTTGTTCCGTTTTTATCTATAAAATATTTCTCTTCTTCATGAATTTTGATCTCACCGCAGCCGGCAACACAGCAGGTGCCCATACCGCGAGCTACAACAGCCGCGTGGGAGGTCATGCCGCCTCTGGCGGTCAGGATACCCTGGGATACATGCATGCCTTCAATATCTTCCGGAGAGGTTTCAAGGCGAACAAGAACTATCTGCTTTGTTCCCGCGTTAATGGCAGCAACCGCATCTTCTGCAGTAAAATAAACTTTACCGGTGGCAGCTCCCGGAGAAGCGGGCAAGCCCTTTGCAATCACTTTTGCTTCCTTCAGGGCCTTGGCCTTGAATTGCGGATGCAGCAGTGCATCAAGCTGTTTCGGGTCTACCTTCAAAAGGGCTTCTTCCTTTGTGATCATGCCCTCATTGACCAGGTCAACGGCAACCTTTAAAGCAGCAGCAGCGGTTCTCTTTCCGTTTCTGGTTTGAAGCATGAACAGCTTTCCGCGTTCAATGGTGAATTCCATATCCTGCATGTCGCGATAATGGGATTCGAGCTTGTTCGCGATATCGACAAACTGCTGATAAGCCTCGGGATTTGTATCCTTGAGCTGATCGATGGACTGCGGTGTGCGGATACCGGCAACAACGTCCTCGCCCTGTGCGTTCATGAGGAACTCGCCGAACAGCTTCTTCTCACCAGTTCCGGGGTCTCTGGTAAAGGCAACGCCCGTTCCCGAGTCATCACCCATGTTTCCGTAAACCATTTCCTGTACGTTTACAGCAGTGCCCCAGCTGGACGGAATATCATTCATTCTTCTGTAGATAATGGCTCTCGGGTTGTCCCAGGACCTGAAAACGGCCTTGATGGCTTCCATCAGCTGGATTCTTGGATCCTGCGGGAAAGCTTCGCCCTTTTCCTTCAGATACAATTCCTTGAACTGCTTCACCAGGTTTTTCAAATCGTCAGCGTTGAGCTGTGTATCGTTTGTAACACCCTTGTGTTCCTTCATGGCGTCCATGATGGCATCAAATTTAACCTTTTTGATTTCCATAACCACATCCGAAAACATCGTGATGAAACGTCTGTAGCTGTCATATGCAAAACGGGGGTTGTTTGTCAGCTTTGCAAGACCTTCGACAACGATATCGTTCAGCCCCAGGTTCAGGATCGTGTCCATCATACCGGGCATGGAGGCTCTTGCGCCTGAGCGGACGGATACAAGGAAAGGATTCTCGGGATCGCCGAACTTCTTTCCAACAATTTCTTCGGTCTTTGCAAGGCTTGCATAAATTTCATCTTCAATTTCCTTTGCAATGACCTTTCCATCGTCATAATAACGGGTGCAGGCTTCGGTGGTAACCGTAAAGCCCCTTGGCACCGGCAGCCCAAGTCCGGTCATTTCTGCAAGGTTGGCGCCTTTTCCTCCGAGAAGGTTCTTCATCGACGCATTGCCTTCCTTAAAAAAATAAACATATTTCGCCATAATCTATCTCCTCCTAAAAAACTTCTGTGTTAAAGGGTAGGTTCTTTGCCATAACCGCCGTTCTCAGTATTACCGTAATGGGTTTTCTACATTCCTTTGGTTATTGTATACACAATACGAGGCTGAAAACATGTTGAAACCAATATGTTCCTGTTATCGTAACAATCATAGCATATCATCAGAAAGCTGTAAACCTATGAAGCTTGAAATCTAGGGATTGAAGCAGAAATGTTGTAATTTTTGTTGTGATGAGTGAGATGCGCTTCTCCCCTGAAATAAGGCGGGGAGACCCCCGCCCGCTGCTTTATTGCTGCTGGTCACCGACGGTTCTGTTTGATCTCATATTTGATGCAAAAAGAACCGTCCCACCTGACCTAAAAGTCGAATTTGTCGCTGAAGTAGGCGTCCAGTTCTGCAATCGGAACCCGAACCTGCTGCATGGAATCTCTTTCACGGATGGTCACCTGCTGATCCTCAAGGGAATCAAAGTCGAAGGTGATGCAATAAGGTGTACCGATCTCATCCTGACGTCTGTAGCGTTTACCGATGCTGGCCGTTTCATCAAACTCACAGTTGTAATGCTTCAAAAGGTTTTCATACACCTTGAACGCATCGTCAGCAAGCTTCTTTGAAAGGGGCAGTACGGCTATTTTTACAGGAGCCAGCGCGGGATGGAAGCGCAGTACGGTGCGCACGTCGCCTTCGCCAACCTCTTCCTCGTCATAGGCTTCGCACAGCAGTGCAAGAGCTACCCTGTCGGCGCCAAGAGAAGGTTCGATAACGTACGGGATGTATTTTTCGTTGGCGGCTGGATCAAAGTAGGACATATCTTCCTTTGAATACTGCATATGCTGCTTCAGATCAAAATCGGTTCTATCGGCGATGCCCCACAGCTCTCCCCAGCCAAAGGGGAATTTATACTCGATATCGGTGGTTGCATTGCTGTAATGGCTGAGCTCTTCCTTGGCATGATCGCGCAGCTTCAGGTTCTCCTCGAGAATATTCAAATCGAGCAGGAACTTTTTGCAGAAACTCTTCCAGTACAGGAACCATTCCATATCCTTGCCCGGTTCACAGAAGAATTCCAGCTCCATCTGCTCAAACTCGCGGGTTCTGAAGGTAAAGTTGCCGGGTGTGATCTCATTTCGGAAGGATTTGCCGATCTGCCCGATACCAAAGGGAATCTTTTTGCGGGTGGAGCGTTGGACGTTCTTAAAGTTCACAAATATTCCCTGGGCTGTTTCAGGCCTTAAGAAAATTTCATTCTTTGAATCCTCGGTAACACCCTGGAAGGTTTTGAACATCAGATTAAACTTGCGGATGGCGGTGAAATCAATGCCGCCGCAGTCCGGGCAGCCGATTTTATTGTCCTGCATGTATTGGGTCATGGCATCATTGCTCATTCCGTCGACAACCATGCTGACACCGTGTTCCTTATTCCATCCCTCGATCAGATTATCGGCGCGGTGCCTGGTTTTACATTGACGGCAATCGATCAGCGGATCGGAAAACCCGCCCACATGCCCGGACGCCACCCATACCATCGGGTTCATCAATATGGCACAATCCAATCCGACATTATAGGGGTTCTGTTGGACAAACCTCTTCCACCACAACTTTTTCACATTGTTTTTAAATTCCACACCCAAAGGACCGTAATCCCAGGTATTTGCAAGCCCGTCATAAATTTCGGAGCCCTGAAAAACAAAGCCCCTGTTTTTTGCCAGAGCAACTATCTTTTCCATGGTCTTCTCAAAAGCCATTTTCGTTTCCTCCCGTATCAACCTTTCTGCATGTATCAGGGGTTCGCAGCTTCACGTTTGATTTTATGATGCCGCACTTTTCCTTCATGGATCTCCTGAATGGCTGTTGAGACATCCTTATCAGATTTTGACACTGAAAGAGGCTGTGCGCCCGCTGTAAGCATGCGAGCCCGTTTAGCCGTCGCATTTACCAGCGTATAGCGGTTTTCGACCTTCTTTAACAAATCGGTTACTGATGGTTGTATCATCATTGTTCATCACTCCCCATATTTGATTTAAAACCTGTATACTGTTTCAAGCCTTAGGCTTTCACTTCTTTTTATCCTGTTTTGCGCTTTTTCTTCTTTCCTTGCGGATAATCTTCAAAAACTGTTCTGCTGCCTCTTCTATGGTTTGATTCACGATGATATGATCGTATAATACGGAATATTTCATCTCTTTTTCAGCCCGCGCCAGCCTGCTCTCGATAACCTCGGGAGACTCGGTACCCCTTTTGGTGATCCGGTTACGCAGTTCTTCCAATGACGGAGGCATAATAAAAACCAAGATACATTCAGGATATTGCTTTTTTATATTGTTTGCGCCTTCCACATCGATCTCAAGAAGGACATTCCTTCCCTTTTCAAGCTCTGTTTTCACATAAGCTTTTGGGGTTCCATAATAGTTGCCGCAGTATTCAACCCATTCCAACAGCTCATTTTCCTGGATCATCTCTTCGAACCGTTCTCTTGTGACAAAGAAATAATTCCTGCCATCAATCTCCCCCGGCCGTGGGCTTCTGGAAGTTGCCGAAACAGAAAAAATCACGTCCCTGTCACGCTCCCGTGCAAGGGACACCACTGTCCCCTTTCCAACACCCGCGGGGCCTGAAACAACAATTAAAAGGCCCGGACTCATTCCTCATCCTCCTGCTCAAGCTCGTCGTTGACCGCCACATCAGCGCTCTTGTCACTTAACCTGTGGGCAACAGTTTCGGGCTGTACGGCTGAAAGAACAATATGGTCGCTGTCGGTTACAATCACCGCACGGGTTCTTCTGCCATAGGTAGCGTCGATGAGCATGCCGCGATCCCGTGCTTCCTGAATAATACGCTTGATTGGAGCCGACTCCGGGCTGACAATCGCAATAATCCTGTTTGCGGACACGATGTTCCCGAATCCAACATTGATAAGCTTCATTTGGTAAACCTCCGTTAAGGTTATCGGTCACAGGTTCTTAGGTTCTGGCAAAGAATTTCGATAATAAATTGAAGCTTTGCCTGCAGCCCATTACCTGCTACCTGCTATTCAATATTTTGTATTTGCTCTCTTATTTTCTCTATCTCACTTTTCAGCTCGACAACGTTGCGGGTGATTTCCAGATCGTTTGCCTTGGAACCAATGGTGTTGACTTCCCGGTTCATCTCCTGGAGCAGGAAATCGAGTTTTTTACCGATGGGGCCGTCCATACTGACGATTTGACCAAATTGATCAAGGTGGCTTTTCAGACGAACCAGTTCTTCATTGATGCTGGCCTTATCGGCAAACATGGCCACTTCCATGGCAATACGCATTTCATCGATGGTGTTGTTGTCCATTAACTCCCGTATCCTTGCCGAAAGCTTTTCGCGATATTCCGCCACTACATGAGGCGCCCGCTCCATAATTTTCTGTCGGTATACCTCGACAGACCCGCAGATGTCCAGTAAACTTTTTTTAAGCTTTTCACCCTCTGCTTCGCGCATGGTCAGCAGGTTATTCACCGCTTCATTCACAGCTTGCTCTAGAACCGCCCAAATCTGCTCGCTGTCCTCTTCCTTTTTTTCAACACGCAGTATCTCCGGGAACCTGGCCAGCGAAGTGGCAGAGATATCTTCCCTTAAGCCGAGGCTTTGCGAAATTTTGCTCATAGCCTGGCAATAAGCCCGGGCAAGACCTTCATCCAGAATGACATCCTTTTTTCCTTCACCAATGTTTTCCCAATTGATGAACACATCGATTTTGCCTCTTGAAACCCGTGAAGTGATCAATGAGCGCACTTTGTCTTCAAAGCAGCCCAGCTGCCTGGGCAACCTGATATAAACATCACAATACCTGTGATTGACGGTTTTTATCTCGATGCTCATTCGTATTTCTTCGTTCTGGTATTCATAATGACCATATCCAGTCATGCTTCTAATCATCTTCGTGACCTCCCGCGGTTCCTCGTGGCATTCGGGGAGCCTTCTCCAACCATTTAATGATTTTTATGAAAAAAGGCACATCTGAAAAATCAGATGTACTGCTTTTCAAATTTGCTTTTCATATCGAATCCACCACCACAGGGACTGTTCGGAAAAGCACGTTTATTCACAAAAAGGGTTTGTCGCTCTTAGAACCTCGCTGTATTGTATAGCAGAATGCACACCTTTGATGCACGGACACGGTTCCTACATGGCCAGTACGTTCTTGATAGCCTGGAAAACCCTGGATTTCTCGAAGGGTTTGATCACAAAGTCTTTTGCTCCCATTTTGATGGCCTCAATCACCATGGCTTGCTGCCCCATGGCCGAAACCATGATGATGCGGGTTTTGGGGCTGACCTTCATGATTTGGGGTACGGCTTGAATGCCGTCAAGTTCTGGCATTGTGATGTCGAGTGTCATGATATCGGGCTGAAATTTCTCTGCTGCTTCTATAGCGCCCTGACCATTGGATGCCTCCCCTAAAACCTTGTATTCTTCAACCTGTTCTATCATTTTTCGGATAATGGTTCTCATAAAAACTGCGTCGTCAACAATTACGAAAGTAACATCCTTCATGTATTCAATTCTCCTATTTCAAACATAATTACAGATAAAACAGCAATTGCAGCAGTTTCCGTTCTTAATATTCTCTTCCCCAGGCTTACAGGGTTAAACCGGTGTTCTTGCGCAAGCTGTACTTCCCCTTCAGAAAAACCGCCTTCAGGACCAATAAAAATACCCGCTGTTCTACTATCATCTATATTATAACATATCAATAAATCTTTCAAACATTTTTTTCCCTCGTTTTCATAGCAGTATACAGTTAGCGCATTTGTTTCCTCCTTTACCCTTTCTGACCATAGTTTCACTGCATCTGAATAGAGCATCGGAGCCTTTACCTCCGGTACCCGAACCCGGCCTGACTGCTTGCAGGCTTCCCGTGATATTCTGTTCCACCGCTCCAGCTTTCCGTCAAGCCCCCGTTCATTCATCCGGATCACCGAGTATTGGGTTACCATCGGGATTATCTCCCGCACACCCAGCTCAACGGACTTTTGAATGATCCAATCCATCTTGTCGGCTTTGGGAATCCCCTGGAAAAGGATAACATTTTTTTCAGGTTCAGTTTCGGGTCGCCAGGCCTTGATGATTTTCCCGGTCACGCTGCTTTTTCCGATGGATGCCACTTCTGCTTCATACTCGTAGCCTGTTGCATCGAACGCAAGAAAAACATCTCCGGGCTTAAAGCGCAGCACCTGAAGCATGTGCTTCGCGTCGTCCCCCGTGAGTGTCAGGCTGTCTTTATCAACATCGTCCGGTTTGATCAGAAATCTATGCATAGCTGCAATGCCACCCACTCACCCTCATTGATTTCCCGGATAACACGGTACCCTTGCTGTATCGCTGCACTAAAAACCTCCTGCTTTCTTTCGCGGATGATCCCGGAAAGCAAAACGGCCGAATGACTGCCGATGTATTGCTTCAAACCTGGAAGCAGAGCCAGAATGACGTCTGCTATGATGTTGATGATCACAATGTCATATTGTTTGTGCGGAAGGTTCGTCAATTCTCCCTGTAAAACTGATACGTTTTTCTCAACATGATTTTTTTCAATGTTTTCCTGTGCCGTTTTGCAAGCAGCATCATCAATATCGACACAGGTAACCTGCCGGGCGCCAAGCTTCGCAGCAATAATACCCAATATTCCGGTACCACAACCCAGATCAAGAACCTGCTCATTTCCCCTGATCAGATCATCCAGCAGCACGGCACACATTTTTGTTGTCTCATGGGTACCGGTTCCAAAGGCCATTCCCGGATCAAGCTCGATGATGGTTTTTCCCTCGCTGTCCATGAAGTCTTCCCAGGATGGCTTGATGATGACCCTCTTTGAAATGTAAAAGGTTTTATAATGCTTCTTCCAGCTGTCCTTCCATTCTGAATCGTCCCTCAGTTTAATTTTAATTTCTGAAGGTTGTTTTTCCAGCAATGAAAAAGCATTCTTTAACTCGGCCTTCAGCTTTTCAACATCTCGTTCGGCCTGAAAGTATGCTTTTACAATGGTTTTATTTCCATAGCTGTCAAGAAAACCGTCATCGGCATAATCCAGATAGCGATTTTCCTCAAGAACCTGCCTGAAGGCCTGAGGATCCACGATCTCCAGCCCTGTTACTCCTTGATCCATCATGATCTGAGACAGGATTTCCTGTTCTTCGGGTTCAACTTCAACCGATACTTCCAGCCACTGCACTTGTTTTCTCCTTTAACAACTCCTTTAAGCACTCGCTCCTGTTCGTGAAGGTTCCTGCTTAAGGTTCGTTTTATTGAAACAAATCCTTCATTTTATTAAAAAAGTTCTTTCTCTGTACGAACACATCATCGCCGCTAACCTCGGCAAATTGCCGCAACAGCTCTTTCTGCTTGGATGAGAGCTTTGTTGGCACCTCCACATTGACCTTGACAAACAGGTCTCCCTTTGAGTTGGAACGCAAATGTTTGATCCCCTTGTTGCGTAAACGGAAAATGGTGCCTGTTTGCGTCCCCTCGGGAATGGAGTATTTCATCGTTCCTTCCAGCGTGGGGATGTCCAGTTCTGCACCTAATGAAGCCTGAGTAAACGTCACAGGAATTTCGCAGACGATATTAAAGCCATCTCTTGTAAAAATCGGGTGTGGCTTTACGCGGATGGTCACATACAAATCACCCGCGGGGCCTCCCTTGGATCCAGGCTCTCCTTCGCCTCGCAGAGAAATTGTCTGGCTGTCGTCGATGCCCGCAGGGATATCAATATTCAACGTAGAGCTTTTCTGAACTCTTCCGCTGCCTTTACACTCCTCGCAGGGGTGTGTGATCAGTGTCCCTTCACCCCGGCATACCTCACACGCCCTTGAATTGACCATCTGCCCGAAAGGCGTTGCCTGCACCTGCCTGACCTGCCCGGTGCCATTACAATGCTTGCAGGTCTGCGCAGTAGTGCCCGGCTTCGCGCCGGTACCAGTACATACATGGCAATGCTGCATGCGGCTGACGCGGAATTCCTTTGAAACGCCGAAGGCCGCCTCATTGAAGGTGATCTCCATGGCATATTTCAAGTCGGCTCCCCGTCTGGGGCCGGCTTTTTGCCGGGTGCTTCGCCCAAAGGGCGATCCGCCGAAAAAGCTTTCAAATATATCATCAACACCGAAATCAAAACCACCAAAGCCGCTGAAGCCTTCAAACCCGCTTCCATTCATGCCTGCATGACCAAAACGGTCATACTGCTGCTTCTTTTGCGGGTCGCTTAAAACTGCATAGGCTTCACTGACTTCCTTGAATTTTGCTTCGGCTTCCTGATTATCGGGATTCATATCCGGATGGTACTTCTTCGCAAGATTCCGGTAGGCCTTCTTCAGGTCGGCCTCACTTGCATTGCGATCAACCCCAAGAACTTCGTAGTAATCTCTTTTTTCGGGCAATTCCATCAACCCCCACAACTGTTTACTTTACAACTCAACGATTATAGCACATTTCAGGATTACCGACAACAATCAACTTCAGGCTGACAGACTACACCTGCTTACCTGCAAACAGTGAGCTTATGACAAGGGACCTCCTGTCACACAGCTTTTCACAAGTAAACCTGCAACGAGTCAAAGGTTTCCCTTTGACTCGTCTTATCATTTGAACTACTGTCTGGTATCCGTTCCACTATTTATCGTCGTCTACAACCTTGTAATCCGCATCAAATACATCATCCTGGCCATCCATGCCCGGGTTCGTGTTACCGCCCTGATTGGGATCAAAGCCGCCGGGCCCCGCAGCGCCTGGATTTTGCTGATACATCTTTTGTGACACAGAATAGAATGCCTGTGAAAGCTTCTCAGATGCGGCCTTGATCGCTTCGGCATCGTCTCCCTTCACCACTTCCTTCAGATGGTTCAGTTCAGCCTCGATATTGCTTTTTTCAGCTGACGAAACCTTGTCGCCGAGATCCTTTATGGCTTTTTCGGTTTGATAGATCAGGGAATCAGCCTGATTCTTCGCTTCGATCATTTCCTTTTTCTTCTTGTCTTCGGCAGCAAACTTTTCTGCTTCCTTAACGGCTTTATCGATCTCAGAATCGGACAGGTTGGTAGAGGCCGTGATGGTAACCTTCTGCTCGTTTCCGGTGCCCAAATCCTTTGCGGATACATGAACAATACCGTTGGCGTCAATATCGAAGGTAACCTCTATCTGCGGAATACCCCTTGGGGCCGGCGGAATACCGGTTAGCTGGAAGTTTCCGATCAGCTTGTTATTGGCGGCCATCTCCCTTTCACCCTGGAACACGCGGATATCGACACTGGTTTGGCTGTCTGCCGCGGTTGAGAATGTCTGGCTCTTTTTCGTAGGAATGGTGGTATTGCGCTCGATCAGCTTGGTGAACACGCCGCCGAGGGTTTCAATTCCAAGGGACAGCGGGGTTACATCGAGCAGCAGCAGGTCTTTCACCTCGCCGGAAAGGACGCCTGCCTGAATAGCGGCACCTACAGCAACGCATTCGTCGGGGTTAATCCCCTTAAATGGTTCTTTGCCCATATGCTTTTTCACGGCTTCCTGAACGGCGGGAATTCTTGTGGAACCGCCCACCAGAAGTATCTTATCGATGGCAGATGGTGACAAATCAGCATCAGCCAGGGCCTTACGGGTGGGTTCCATGGTTTTTTCAACCAGATCCAGAGTCAGTTCATCAAACTTCGCGCGGGTCAGCGTCATGTCAAGATGCTTCGGCCCGGTAGCGTCAGCTGTAATAAAGGGAAGGTTGATGTTGGTTGTCGCGACTCCGGACAGTTCAATCTTAGCCTTTTCAGCGGCTTCCTTAAGCCTTTGGGCTGCCATTTTGTCATTTCGCAGATCAATACCGGTATCACGTTTGAATTCAGCGGCCATCCAGTCGATGACCCTCTGGTCGAAATCATCTCCACCCAGACGGTTATTACCGCTGGTGGCAAGAACCTCGAACACGCCGTCGCCAATTTCAAGTATGGAAACATCGAAGGTGCCTCCGCCGAGGTCAAATACCAAAATTTTCTGATCATTCTCTTTATCCAGCCCATAAGCCAGTGATGCAGCCGTTGGTTCGTTAATGATACGCAATACTTCAAGCCCTGCAATCTTTCCGCCATCTTTTGTTGCCTGGCGCTGTGCGTCGGAAAAGTATGCCGGGACGGTAATGACTGCCTGCGTGACCGTCTCACCAAGGTAAGCCTCGGCATCGGCCTTCAGCTTTTGCAGGATCATCGCTGAAATCTCCTGTGGCGTATATTGTTTTCCATCAATGTCAACCTTTTTGTTTGAACCCATATCTCTTTTAATGGACATAACGGTTCTTTCAGGGTTGGTAACGGCCTGGCGCTTTGCTACCTGACCTACAAGCCTTTCACCTGTCTTGGAGAAAGCCACAACAGAAGGTGTTGTGCGATTTCCCTCGGGATTGGGAATAACAACCGGCTCTCCGCCTTCCATGACGGCAACGCAGGAATTGGTCGTTCCCAAATCTATTCCGATTACTTTTGCCATAATCAATCACTCCTAATTCAATATTTAAGGTCAAAGAATTTCGTTTTCAATGGGTTTCATTTAATTGGCTACCTTCACAACTGAATGCCGGATCACAATTTCGTCCTTGTAGATATAGCCCTTGCGGAACTCCTCGATAATTTCATTATCACCGAAGGAATCATCCTCCACATGCATCACAGCTTCGTGTAACTCGGGATTGAACTCCTCACCAATGGTTTCAATGGGCTTTACTTTCAAATTGGCAAGCACATCTTCTATTTGCCTGCAGATCAGCTGAACACCGTCTCGGATACCGTTTTCGCCGGATTCGGAAGCCTTCAGCGCCAGTTCGATATTGTCCACAACCGGTATAAATGCTGCTGCAACATCTGCTACTGATGATGCATAGAGCCTTTCTTTTTCCTTTACCGTTCTTTTCTTGTAATTATCAAACTCGGCAGCCAGGCGTTGGAGCTGATCCTTTAGCTCTTTGATCTCCTCACCCTTTTTTTCCAACTGGTTTTCCAATTCGGCGGTTTCGGAATTTTCAGGCTCAGTTTCCTGTATGTCCTGCACAATCTGTTCTTGTTCTGCTGCCTGTTCCAGTTCCTTTTCCTTCCCCGTCTTCTTCATTCGGTTTCATCCTTCCATTTTCATTATCTCTCACTCATCACTGAGTATTCTGAGAATTTCACTGTTGATAAGCTTTTGGATATATCGCATGGACGATACCACCTTCGCATAGGACATTCGTGTTGGTCCAATAATGCCCAGTGCGCCAGCCTCGGTCTCTCCAAGGCTGTAGGACGCAGTGATAAGGCTGCAGTCGTGCATCGTCTCAAGCGGGTTTTCCTTTCCGATTTGAACACTCAGGCCGGACTTTCGCATGGCTGCGTTCATCAGTGCCTTGATGACCTCCTGGTCATTGAACAGCTCCAGAACCTCCCGCACCTTCAGCAGATCATTAAACTCGGGATGGTTCAGCAAATTCATCGTTCCGTTCATGATCAGCTCGGATTGATCAATTCCTTTCAGACACTGTACCACACCATCGAGAATGGCAGCAGCTGCCTCGGCTTTAACCCCGGTCTGCTTCACAATATCATCTATTGTGGGATATTGTATGCTTTGCGTGGTTTGTCCATTCAGCTTCTCATGCAGAAAGTTGGACAGCTTCAGCAAAATATCGGAAGTGGTTTCGGTCTCCAGCCGTACAGCACGGTTTTTTACAATGCCTCCACTGCTGACCACCACCACCAGCGCCTTTTTTTCATCCACCGGAACAATCTGTACCGTCTTAAGCACCATCTGGGTAAGGCTTGGTGAGATTGCGATGGAAGTATACCCGGTAAACATCGAAATAATATTGGAAGCCCGATGAATGAGGGCATTTATTTCATTCATGCGCAGCTCCATGACGGTTCTGATCTGCGCTATCTCTTCCATGGCCAGGGTATGGGCCTGCATCAGATGATCAACGTAAAAACGGTAGCCCTTGTCGGAGGGAACCCTGCCGGCGGAGGTGTGGGGTTGTGTGATATAACCCATTTCCTCGAGATCAGCCATTTCATTGCGGATCGTGGCAGAACTGAGCCCAAGCTCATACTTCCTTGAAATTGTCCTGGAACCCACGGGTTGTGCTGTCTGAACATAATCATCGATCAGTGTTTTTAAAATCTGCATCTTCCGTTCGTTTAATTCATCATCCCAGAACATGAGTCACCTCCGGTTAAGTGTCGAAAAACCGTTTCCGCTTTGACCTCCAAGCCTTTGTTTTTGTTAGCACTCTCATGTGTCGAGTGCTAACACCTATAATAAAAATACCACCCTCCATATTATTTGTCAAGAGGGTGGTTTCTATTTTAACCAAGTTCTAATGTTTTCAATTTTCATCCGGGCACTGGAACGCACCACAAACTTCGACCCGCTGACAGATGGAAAAGCAGTGCTGTCCTTGAGCGAACTTGCTGCGTTTGATGCTACAGGGACAACAGTATTTTAACTTTACAGCCGTCGGTGTCCAGCTCTTCATACTCAAGCCTGCCGTTCAGCTTGCGAATCTTTGCCTGAACCTGGTCGAGTCTGCTTCTTTCGAGCAGCGCGGGCACTTTATTATTAGTGACTTCAATGATGGCCATGTTTTCCTTTTTATAAGCCACGATTTCAATATTCCCCAGCTTGGCTTTTTCATTTTTCGCTTGAGCAGAAAAGCCTGTCAGCATCAATTCCACAATTTCAGCCAGCGGCACGATGATATCGTCTGCAACTTCCTTGCTTAATTCGGTATTCTCCCCGACGGTGGAAAACGCCACGTGAAGGCCGGCATCCTCTATCATGGCCTTCACAGCCCGGTTAAGCTTCTGGAAGGATTTTTTCAGTGGGACCATACGCAGTTCGCCGAGGATCTTGCGCATATCTATGGACATGTTTTCAGCCCGGTTCAACTCAACGGAAAAAGCATCATTGCTGCCAAAGCGCAAAACTGATTCGTGATGCAGGTCATTTTGGATGTTTGTCAGTGCAACCACGATTTCCAATATTTCGTCCAACCGCTTGATTGGAATATGTACAAGCTGCTCGATGTTTTCATTTCTGATCTTTTGAGCCCGGATGGCTTTGATCAATTCGCCGGCATCCACCTTTTTCTCACGCATGGCAATTTCGCCAAACTTCATTTTTTGATAAATGCTGCTCTGCTTTTTCAGTACATCCTCCACATCCTGCTTTTCAATGGCTCCCTCTTCCATCAGAATCTCACCGATTCTGTTTTCTGGCGGCTTGACGGGTTGTTTCACCTCAAGCATGATTTCCTCACGAAGCTGTTGGATACTGATAATATGCTGTTCTACCTCTCCCTGAAATTTGACATTATGCACCAGATGTTGATGATTGCATATCTTCCTTAAAAAAAGAATGGTCTGCAAAAGTACATTAATGAAGTTTCTTGTAGTCTGAATGCCGTATCTGCGGTATGCATCAATCAGGCTTTCAGTCTGTTCGGTAATTTGCGTGGCAAGGCTCTCTTCAAGAAAGCCGGTTAAGCCCTTTATGGTGTGAAAATCGCAGTATACTGCGTTCATATATTCAGGGTTGTGCGGATCAACCTCCAGGTTCACCAGCTCCAGCTCTATGGAATCAAGGGTTTCAAGGATTTCCTGAATAAAATCCTTCATATAGCTATCCTGTATCTCCTTAAGCCCGATTTTGGACTCATGAAGCTTGTTCTGATCGTTCAGTTCCATACAAATTCCCCCCATTATCGTCCTGTAGCCTGTAATACTCGGTTTTGGTGAATTAAACGGGCTGCGTCCGCAACCCAGCAGCAGAATCTTATATCTGCGAAACACCAAATGAAAACAAGAACTTGATGTTTCGCAGATATAAGGTACTATAAAAATTCCATCCAAACCTGGTTAGCAAAATCCAGCCCGTTTTTTGTCAGCCTCAGCAGGTCACCCTCTTTGATCAACAGTTTCCTGTTTTCCAGTTGCTTTATCGTATCTGAGTAGTTGTTGATAGCTTCCCGTCCAAATTCGTTTTCCATGCTTTTCAGAGAAATCCCCTTAATGAGCCTGAGCCCAAGGAAAAACCTTTCGGATAATTTTTCGCTTTGTCCAATTGCTTCCCGAAAGAATCGCGGGGACTGATTCTCCCTGATTTTTCCAATATATTCCAATGGTTCTGCGACATTTGCAACCCTCTCATCATGGAAGAAGGAATGAGCCGAAGCTCCAAACCCGAGATAGGGCTTGCCGGTCCAGTATTTTAGGTTATGTCTGCTCTCAAAACCCGGTTTGGCAAAGTTGGAGATCTCATAATGGCAGTATCCGATATCACCGAGCCTTTGAACAGCCCTGTGATACATTTCCCGCTCCAGGTCTTCATCTACATTAGGTAATTCCCCTTTTTTTTGCAGTTCAAACCATGGGGTGTCTTTTTCTATCTGCAGGCTGTATGCGGAAATATGGTTCATGTCATTACCGATTACAAGCTCCATGGTTTCAAGCCAGTCATCCATGCTTTGACCGGGCAGCCCAAACATGATATCGGCATTGATGTTCCCGATTCCAACCGCAGTGATAAATTCAATGCTTTTGAGAAACATTTCACGGGTATGAATACGGCCCATGGATTGCAGCAGATGATCCTGTGCTGCCTGCAAGCCCAAGCTTATCCGGGTCATGCCTGTATCTTTGCAGGCTCGTGCTTTTTCCCGTGTGATAGTGCCTGGATTGGCTTCCAGAGTAATTTCAGCGTCTGCGGTAGTATTCATAACGCGTCTGAGCGTAGTGATAATGCCAGCTATATCGTCTGCAGAAAGCAGGGATGGCGTGCCCCCTCCGATAAAAACAGAATCCACAGCAGGGTTCCCATACTCCGCCGAAAACCTTTCCATCTCTTTGCATACTGCCCCGGCATATTCATGAAAAGCATCCTCCAGGCCGGGGAAAGACGGAAAATCGCAGTAATTACATTTTTTCACGCAGAATGGGATATGAATGTAAACACCCACAGGTTCCATGCTCGTCCCCCATTAAAAGAAAGTCCCAAATCTAGGTGTCCAGCTTCAAAACGCTCATAAAGGCTTCCTGGGGCAATTCCACGTTTCCTACCTGACGCATCCGCTTTTTACCCTCTTTTTGCTTTTCAAGCAGCTTTTTCTTTCGAGTGATGTCACCGCCATAGCACTTGGCCAGTACATCCTTGCGGAAGGCCCTGACGGTTTCGCGTGCAATGACCTTTGAGCCGATGCAGGCCTGAACGGGGATCTCGAACATTTGCCTGGGGATCGTATCCTTCAGCTTTTCAGCCATTCTCCTGCCACGGGAGTAGGCCTTGCTTTCATGAACAATAAAGGATAACGCATCCACAATTTCACCATTCAGACGGATATCCAGTTTCACCAGGTCGGACTCTTTATAGCCTTTCAGCTCGTAATCAAAGGATGCATATCCCTTTGAGCGCGATTTTAATGCATCAAAAAAATCATAGACGATTTCATTCAGCGGCATGTCATAAGTCAGAACAGCACGGGTGCTTTCAATGTATTCCATTCCGATATATTCGCCACGACGATCCTGGCAAAGCTCCATGATGCTTCCTACATATTCGGTGGGGGTCATGATCGTCGCTTTGACCACAGGCTCCTCCATCATCTCGATGGAACCCGGATCAGGCAAATTGGTGGGGTTGTCTATCTCAATCGTTTCACCGTCCAGCCTGGTAATGCGATAAATAACACTGGGGGCTGTAGTAACAAGATCCATATTGAATTCTCTTTCGAGACGCTCCTGAATGATCTCCATATGCAGAAGACCCAAAAAACCACATCTGAAGCCAAAGCCAAGCGCAGCAGAGGTTTCAGCCTCAAACAGCAGGGCAGCATCGTTCAGCTGCAGCTTTTCCAGTGCATCGCGCAGATCGGCATATCTGGCACCATCCGCCGGGTAAATACCGCAAAATACCATCGGAATTGCTTTCTTATAGCCCGGCAGGGGTTCTTTTGCCGGGTTCGCAGCAAGGGTAACTGTGTCCCCAACCTGTGTGTCCCGCACGTTCTTAATGCTGGCACAGATAAAACCCACATCTCCGGGAAAAAGCTCTTCAGCCTGAACCAGGCCTCCGGGACGGAAATAACCGATCTCGGTGGCGATAAATTTCTTTTTGGTGTGAAGCATCATAATTTCCTGGCCTACACGAAGACTACCCTCCATGACGCGTACATGGGCAATAACCCCTTTGTAATTGTCATAAAGGGAATCAAAAATCAACGCCCGCAGCGGCTCTTTTTCATCGCCTGTTGGGGGTGGAATGACCTGAACAATTCTTTCCAGAACCGTTTCAATATTGATGCCGTTTTTGGCTGAAATTAACGGAGCTTGGCTGCAATCCAGGCCGATGACATCCTCTACCTCGTGCTTGATCTCCTCAGGCCGTGCCCCGGGAAGGTCAATCTTATTGATCACCGGCAAAATTTCAAGGTTATGCTCGAGTGCGAGGTATACATTGGCCAGCGTCTGTGCTTCGATGCCCTGGGAAGCATCAACCACCAGGACAGCGCCTTCACAGGCGGCTATGCTCCTGGAAACCTCATAGTTGAAGTCCACATGACCGGGAGTATCTATCAGGTTCAGAAAATATTCCTCACCATCGGAAGCTTTATAGATCAACCGGGCGGACTGAGCTTTAATAGTTATCCCCCGCTCGCGTTCGAGATCCATCGTGTCGAGGATCTGCTCTTCCATTTCGCGCTCGGTTAGAACTCCTGTTTTCTCGAGAAGCCTGTCGGCCAGGGTTGATTTTCCATGATCAATATGGGCGATAATACAAAAATTTCTGATTCTCTTTTGTCTTTGTTCAGGCATATAGTTACCCCGCGCAGTTTTTTCAACTCTTTTTTGAAATTATACCACAGGGTTTCCTCGGTTGTATAGAGAAGAATCATGTTGTTCAATTCATGCCCAGCATTGTCTCGATAAAGATACCATAGCCTCTGGAGGGGTCGTTTACAAGAACATGGGTGACGGCGCCAATCAGGCGTCCGTCCTGAATGATGGGACTACCCGACATGCCCTGAATAATCCCCCCTGTCTCATCTAGAAGCTGGGGATCGGTGATTTTCAGGATCATGCTTTTGGGTCCTGAAAGGTTCTTTTTAGCCACCTTCTGTATCTCCACCTGAAATTCCTCAATTTCTTCACCATGAATATTTGAGAGAATGATGGCAGGCCCTTCCCGGACTACACTCCTTGTTCCCACCGGGTACAGTTTCCCCGGCAGTTCGTCGGCAATATTCGTACGGATCTGCCCGAATACTCCAAAAGCAGTGTTCCAGTAAATTTCTCCAATGACCTCCGGGCTGTCGAGAAAATCTCCCTGTAACTCTCCAGGTATTCCCTGCATTCCCTTCTTAATCGCATATATAGAGGATTTCAACAGCTCCCCGGATTCAACAGGCATCATAATCCCGGTATCAATATCGGTAATGCCATGGCCTAAAGCACCGAATTTGCCTGTACTCTGCTCGATATAGGTCAGTGTTCCGACCCCGGCCGTACTGTCCCGGACCCATAAGCCCAGACGGAGTTTTCCGTCTTCTATGCATTCAACGGGTGCTGCTTTTGCCGTCATCAGGCGGTTTTCATGAATAAACCTGATTTCGACCTCCCCCGAAGCCGACTCTTCGATGACTTTGGTCAAATCCGGGATGCTTTCAATTTTTTTGCGGTTGATCTCCACAATGAAGTCTCCGGGTTCTATTCCTGTGTCTTTGACGGGAAGCTCTTCCCGGCCGTCAGGTGTCAGGACGACTGAGGTCCCAACCACGAGAATGCCTTTGATGTATAACTTTATTCCCACGGTATTCCCGCAAACCATCAGTTGTCTGACCGGGATGGAGTTTACTTCAATATCTTTAACAGGCACAACACCAAAAAGCCGGAGTTGGATCTTGTTCTGCCCATAATTCGTGCATTCCAGCGTATAGGGAACGGTAAACATGGAACGCTCTGCGCTGCGTTTCTCAATGCGGATGCCGTTGTTTCCCGCCGACAGCTGCAGCTGAAAGGGAGAAAAAAACTCCACACGGTATTCTTCTCCTGCCAGTACAGTCATTTGATTTGGCGTAAAAGCAATGAGCGACAGGTATAAGGCCATGAATAGAATCAGGAGAAGAAAGCTTACCCGAAGTAGAGGATTCCCTTTTCTGAATTTCATTTGACACGCTCCAGTCATGATAATTTCGCAGTCGGACGCTCCTCTTTCTGTTTACCTAAGAGATTGCGTGATCCGTTCCCGCACAGCCACGGTATTTTCTGCGGTTATGAGTACGGGTGTATTTAAGTTAACCTGAGCGTGAAAAAATTATTCGATATGAATCGTTTCCAAAACTTGACTTCCCTGATGAAACTCAACCTGTTGCGTAAAATGCTCTGATAAAAGTTCGAATTGAACTGAGATAATTGGGTCAGATTGATCAACCCAGCCAGTTAACGAGCTGCATGGTGTTTTGGAAGCAAGCGGACTTTAAGAAATCGTCGGTGTACTTTTCCGAGCATAGCATCGGATGCCTGCTGCAGGATAAAACCCCCTGCCGAATCATTCCGGCTTTTGAGATAGCCTCATTTCCCCATAGAAACCAGTGCAAATCGGGCCTTTTCGAGGATATGTAGTCGAAGAGCCTTCTGGAAAAACCTTCCCAGATAAGCCTGTGGCTGTTGGGCTTGTTCATCTCGCAGGTGAGGTAAGTGTTCAGAAACAGTACCCCCTGTGCTTCCAGAGAATCGAAAAGCTGCTGCGGCGGAAGCATTGGAAAAGAATGCTCCTTAATCTCTAAAACAATTTCTGAGAATTTCAAAATACTTTCATATCGGGTAATGCCCCGATATGATTTGTGAATCAAACGAACCATGTTTTTCAATGAAACCTGCCGGAAAGGCTGATCCCACGATTGCAGCCCGCCAACTTCAAAGGATCTGCCGGTTGCAACCCCGGGCTGGAAATAAACGTCCTGCCCGATGATGACCACCTTTGCCGTATTCAAATCCCAGGTGAGGAACCGCAGGATTTTTTCCCGGGCTGGTGTATAGTTCAAGCCGATTTGGCTGCCGATGGATTCAAGCATGGACAGGATTTCATCTGTGAGAAAGCCATTCCAGGACGGTGATACGTTTTCAGGCAGCATGAACTGTTCTCCTTGTCTTGTGATAGAAGCTCGTCTATTTCTTCAGTCTTATGATCTGATCCCGGAGTGCTGCAGCTTTTTCAAACTGTAATTCCTTTGCAGCTGCCTTCATCTGTGCAGTTAGCTTTTCGATCTGCTGTTCAATGGGCATATCGTTTTCAGGTTCATTATAGGAGTCAATCTTGAATTCAAGCCCTTCTTCGGCTGCTTTCAGGGTTTCGAGGGTTCCATGCACCGATTTTTGAATGGTTTTCGGAGTGATCCCCCACTTTTTATTATATTCCACCTGCAGATGCCTGCGGCGATTCGTCTCACTGATCGCCACTTCCATCGAACGCGTGATGTGATCAGCATACATAATGACATTCCCATTGACATTTCTGGCGGCTCTTCCGATGGTTTGTATCAGGGATGTTTCAGAGCGCAGGAAGCCTTCCTTGTCGGCATCCAGTATGGCAACCAGCGATACCTCTGGCAAATCCAGGCCTTCCCGCAGTAGATTGATTCCAACCAGTACATCAAAAACACCCATGCGCAGGTCCCGTATGATTTGCATCCTTTCCATGGTCTCAACATCCGAATGCAAATAACGCACCTTGATGCCCACGTCACCAAGGTATTGTGTCAGATCCTCGGCCATTCTTTTGGTCAGCGTTGTGACGAGGACGCGCTCGCTACGGGCGACGCGAATACGGATCTCCTCCATCAAATCGTCTATCTGTCCCTGGATGGGTTTCACAATCACCTCAGGGTCGATCAGTCCGGTGGGGCGGATGATTTGTTCCACCACAATTTTGGATCTTTCCTTTTCGTATTTCCCCGGGGTGGCACTAACATAGATAGCTTGTTTGACCCTTTGCTCAAACTCGGCAAACATCAGCGGACGGTTGTCGTAGGCTGATGGGAGCCTGAAACCATACTCCACCAGTGATTCCTTGCGTGCCCGATCTCCGTTATACATCGCGCCAACCTGTGGAATGGTGACATGGGATTCGTCAACGACTACCATGAAGTCATCCGGAAAATAGTCCAACAGTGTGTACGGCGAGCTGCCCGATGTTCTTCCGCTGATATGGCGGGAATAGTTTTCAATGCCCGAGCAGAAGCCAACCTCACGCATCATTTCAATGTCGTATCGGGTTCTCTGCTCCAGTCTCTGCGCTTCCAAAAGCTTATCGTTCTGGCGGAAGTACTTCAATCGCTGCTCCAGTTCTTCTTCAATGGATTGCACTGCCTTATTCATTTTATCTCTGGTTGTGGCGTAGTGAGAAGCAGGGAATATGGCAATATAGGTTCTTGTTCCAATAATTTCACCAGTGAGTGGATCCACTTCTGTCAGCCGTTCAATTTCATCTCCAAAAAACTCAACTCTTAAAATCGTTCCGGAGGAAGCTGACGGAAAAATGTCAAGAACATCTCCCTTCACACGGAAGGTGCCGCGCTTGAAGTCGATCTGGTTTCTCGTGTATTGAATGTCCACCAGCCTGCGGATCACCTCATCCCTGTCCTTTTGCATTCCCGGCCTGAGGGAGAGCATCAGATCGGTATAGTCTTCGGGGTCGCCCAGTCCGTAAATACAGGACACGCTGGCGACAATGATAACATCTCTGCGCTCAAACAATGCGGCAGTTGCTGAATGCCTCAGGTTGTCGATTTCGTCGTTGATGGATGAATCTTTTTCAATATAGGTATCCGTCGTCGGAATATAGGCCTCCGGCTGAAAATAGTCATAGTAGCTTACAAAATATTCCACAGCGTTGTCCGGAAAGGCTTCGCGGAATTCGGAGCAAAGCTGTGCTGCCAGCGTTTTATTGTGTGCAATCACCAGCGTGGGTTTCTGCACCTTTTCAATGACGTTGGCTATGGTAAAGGTTTTTCCGGATCCGGTAACCCCCAGAAGTGTCTGATGCCGATTGCCCCGATTGATCGAGTCGACCAGTGCTTTGATGGCTTCGGGTTGATCCCCGGATGGGCGATACTCTGATTTGATTTTGAACTCAGGCATACTGAACCTTCCTTCACTGGCAGATCGTACGAGATCGCCTGTTGATTCATCAATATTCTTTGATGGTTTGAAAACCACGGAACATTTGTTCCATTATACAATACTGTAAAAGGTTATGCAATGAAAAGGTCCGGAAAACAAAAAGACCATACATGCCTTGGGCATGTACAGTCCTGTTCTTTTCAGGAAACAATTATTTCAGAAGCAGGGTTAAAATGATGGATGTCAGCAGGAAAGCGATAGCACCAACGCTGGTGTATTTGCTTAACATGGCGTCGATGGTACGTCCTTTGTTTTTTCCAAAAAAAGTTTCGGCCCCGCCGGCAATGGCGCCGCTGATACCGGCTGAACGTCCGGACTGCAGCAAAACAACGGCAATAATGGCAATGCAAACAATAATATGCAGAATATTTACAACGATATTCATCCTAAAACCTCCAAAAAACATACATGGCTGAAATCCAGCGTTTATAATTGTAGCATAAACCCTTTGGGAACACAAGCCTAAATTTTAGTTTTTTCAGCACTGGTGCACTGTTACTCGTCCAGCCATTCAATTTCGTAAAGCTTCCATTGTGCCTGAAAAATATCTGATTGCATCAGAATGTTCATAGTTTTCTTAAAAAAAACTTTTTCCTCGCCGCTGGTGTCCAGCCGGAACCGAACCCTGGCTTTTCTGTCGTTTATAGTGCCCTGGCTGATGTATTCCGTATTTTCTGCAGGTTCCGCATAGAAAATGCATTCTGCTATGAATCTGCCTTCATTTAAATCACGTATATTCTGCTGATAAAGTACTTCTCCCGAGGAAAAATCATGCTGCATATTATTCTCCCGTCCCATTTTAATTTATTGTAGTTCTTTCAGGAACAAGTTCCTGCAATATTTTTTCTCAAGCCTGTCCCCACAATACTTGTCGACAATTCCAGAAAAATTCCTTAAAGCCTCCTCGGAAAGCTCGAAGCCGAAGACCTCCCGAATTTCCGCGCAAATAACATAAATCAGAGCTCTGGCGGTACCGGGTTCAATGCGCAGGTGATTGCCAGTGCTGCCTTTACAGCTATCACAAATAAAACCGCAACCCTCGAAGCTAAAATAGATCTCATCTATTTCTTTCGTACCGCACTTGCAGCAGCCTGAAAGGTAAGGCGTGAACCCCATGATTTGAACCAGCTTTAAGGAGAATACCCGAATAATCAGCTCCAGGTTTTTGTTTTTATTCGTCAATGCATGCAGTGCATGCAGCAACAGTGTAAGGGGTTCTTTAGACGGTTGATTTTCCAGGATTGAATCCTGTGTCATCTCCAACAGATGGGCTGCATATGCCAGGAGCGTCAAATCCTGCCTGATTTCATAAAAAGGGTGAATGATTTCACAGGAGTTGAGTATGTATGTATTTTTCCCTTTATATAAAATCCAATCACAGTAGGATAAGACCTGAGTACCTGCAGAATAACGGTTTCCGCTGCGTCGCACACCCCTGGCCGAAACCGATATCTTGCCCAGCTCATCGGAGATCACCGTCAGTATTTTGTCATAATCCCCAGCGGCTACTTCCCGGACGACCACTCCCCTGATTTTGATGTACGCCATTTTTCACCATCCATTAAGGGTTCCGAACCCGCTTCCGTCATAAAATCGGGTTTTTTATCGGTGATGTCCCTGTATTGCATGAAGTATTCGATATTACCGGTGTTTTTAAACATCTGCCACATCAAATTCCTTATCATATTATCCCCCCCAGTATTTTCTGCCTTTATTTTTCGCAGTTTAAAAAACTTTATGTATACCAATTCGTTCCTATTCATATGTCCGGCGAATTGGTCCTGGCAGATACTGATACCTGGAGATAACGCAGTTTACTTTCAGCAGCCCGTTGCAGCTGATCACAAGGGTGACATTCTGATGCAACCCACAGAGCTTAATGATGATAAAGCTTCTTTGTCTGGTACTGGGGTTCACAGGTAATATTGATCCCCAGCTTTTGAAACACATTTTCATCCACCCTGGATAGAATGACGGTGGAGTGAGCTTCACAGCCTTTAAGCCTGGAAAGCTGCTGCATGGCCAGGGCTGCTGTGGGGTTTGTAGCCGCACAGATGGACAGGGCAATCAGGATCTCGTCTGTATGCAGCCGCGGGTTGTTGTTGCCCATATGCTTTGTCTTCAAAACCTGTATGGGCTCGATGACAATGGGAGAAATCAAGTGAATATCATGATGGATTCCGCCCAACTCTTTCAATACATTCAGCAAAAGCGCCGCAGAAGCGCCCAGCAGGGCTGTGGTTTTTCCGGTAATGATGCGTCCATCATGCAGCTGAATGGCAACTGCCGGACCATTGGTGGAGATAGAACGAGCTATGGCTGCATCAATAACAGGACGGTCCCCGGCGGAGATCTCCAGCTGTTTCATCAGAAGCTCCAAGCGGTACACCTCAGCCCGCTCTGACAGGCCCTGACGAAGCAGACAGCGTGCAGCATAGTATCTGCGGATAATTTCCTGCTTGGATGCTTCGCACACTGCATCATCATCTGTAATGCAATAACCGGCCATATTAACACCCATGTCGGTAGGGCTTTCGTAGGGGGAACTCCCCGAAATCTTGATGAATATGTCCTTCAGCACAGGAAAGATTTCAACGTCCCTGCTGTAATTGACGGTTGTACTCCCATAAGCCTCGAGGTGAAAGGGATCTATCATTGTAACATCATTCAGGTCTGTGGTTGCCGCCTCATATGCAAGGTTTACGGGGTGCCTGAGCGGAAGGTTCCAGATAGGGAAGGTTTCAAATTTGGCATACCCGGCTTTTATCCCTCGCTTATACTCATGATACAGCTGTGAAAGACAGGTTGCCATCTTTCCGCTGCCAGGCCCAGGTGCTGTAATGATAATGAGGGAACGGGTGGTCTCAATATAATCATTTTTTCCATATCCGTCATCGCTGACAATCAGTGGAATATTAGAAGGATAATCCTGTATTGGGTAATGTCTGAATACTTTGATACCAAGGCTTAGAAGGCGCTTCTGGAACATATCGGCTGTTATCTGAGATCGGTAATGGGTGATGACAACGCTTCCAACATACAGACCAATATCGCGGAAAGCATCGATCAACCGCAGCACATCCAGGTCGTAAGTAATTCCCAGATCACCGCGGCGTTTGTTTTTTTCAATATCATCTGCACTGATGGTGATCACAATTTCTGCCTGTTCCTTTAGTTCAAGAAGCATTTTTACTTTACTGTCCGGTTTGAAACCGGGTAACACCCTGGAGGCATGAAAGTCGTCAAAAAGCTTTCCTCCAAATTCCAGATACAGCTTCCCGCCAAAAAATGCGATCCGCTCAAGAATCTTCTGTGATTGCATGCGAAGGTACTTGTCATTGTCAAAGCCAATCCTATCCATAGTATTCTCCCATAACAGCATTTTCATTGTCGTCAATGTATACCAAAATACTTTTTACTGGAAAGCACTGAAATAATTCATAACAACACACAAGCGTCTCACAGACGGAGACGCTCGCTTTATAAGGTGCCCTTCTAAGTATATCATTCGATACCGCTTCAAAACAAGAGGGTTTTCACTTAGTTTTTGTAGCCCAGCTCTCCGAGCATGAAATCGCTGTTGCGCCAGTCATCCTTTGTCTTTACCCACAGCTTCAGGAAAATTTTTGATCCCAGCAAATTCTCAGCATCCTGCCGGGCCAGGGTTCCTATCTTTTTCAGCATCTCTCCGCTCTTCCCGATAATGATGCCCTTATGGCTGTCCTTCTCACAATAAATGTTTGCATGGATCTCCAAAAGCTCCCTGTCTTCATTTTCCTTGAAATGAATCACTTCAACACCAACGCCATGAGGAATTTCATCGCTGATCAAATGAAGGATCTTTTCCCTGATGATCTCCTGAACCAGCACCTTCTCGGGCTGATCGGTCAGCATATCCTCCGGGAAGAAAGCTTCGCCCTCGGGTAGCAGCTTCACGATTTCCTGCATAAGCAAATCCTTTGTCTGCGGTTGAAGCGCACTGACAGGAAGAATCTGCTCGAATGCCATCGCCTGGCTGTATTCCTGCATCAGCGGCAGCAGCTTTGTTTTTTCAACGAGGTCAACCTTATTCACCAGAAGAAGCACCGGAGTTCCAACCTTTTTCAGTTCCTCGATGATTCTTGCGTCACCCGGGCCGATACCCCTGTCGGTCGCTTCAACCAGGTAAACGATGACGTCTACCTCGTTCAGCGTGTTCATCGCGGATTTGACCATAAAGTCTCCAAGCTTGTTTTTGGGTCGGTGCAATCCCGGAGTGTCCATGAATACGACCTGATACTCGCCGGTGGTGACCACGGTTTTAATGGTATTGCGGGTGGTCTGGGGTTTATCGGACATGATCGCGATCTTCTCCCCGGTTAATAAATTCAAAAGTGTTGATTTCCCAACATTCGGCCTGCCAATGATGGCCGCAAAGCCTGAGCGAAATCCCATAATGTTTCTTCCTTTCCTGTTCCCTGTGAAAACCGTTCGAAATTGCAGGCCTGCCTGGCATCAGCCTGCATGCCTGATGCGGCAGGGCTTTACCACTTTGACCCGGGTAGCTTCACAATCAGCTATACCTTGTTTAAGGCTTCCTTGTTAAAGGCATTGGGCAGAATATCGTTCATGCCGTATTCCTTATATTCTCCATTTTTATTGGCACAAATCAACTGAATATCGTGGGTGCCGAACTCGGCGATCACCTGCCGGCAGATTCCGCATGGAAAAGTGAGTTCCTCACTGTCGCTGGTTATCGCAATAGCGCTTATCTCGGTATACCCTGCAGACACAGCTTTTACGATGGCTGTGCGCTCAGCGCAGATCGCTGCGCCATAGGATACGTTCTCCACATTGCAGCCCGTGAAAACACTTCCGTCCAGTGTCAAAACAGCGGCACCGACGTGAAAGCCCGAATAGGGCACATAGGCAAACTTTTTCGCTTCCAATGCTTTTTCAACCAAATAATCCCACCTCATGGCTTCCTCCAAACTGATAGTCTATGCAATCCCATTGTAATACAAAGGATACAAAGAAACAACTGTAGTGTAAAGTTCGCTTATACTGGTGTTTTCTCTTGTCCGTCCGATAGTCCGCATGATATAATCCGGTATATATGGTAATTGATTGGAAAACTCTTTGTTAAACACGGAGGTAGGCATGGAAGAAATTAGAATTGTGCAATATGAACCCTCTCTGGCTGAAAGGGTTGCCGAAATGTGGAATAAAAGTGCAGATGGCTGGAACGGCATGAATACGGCTAAAACTGCTGATGCAATCATCCGCGAGCACAACAATTCCCATCACCTGAATGTTTATATTGCAATAAACGCCGGCGACGAGGTTGTTGGATACTGCAGCCTGGACAGGTATACCCAGGATGAAGGTGCTCTTTATATCAATCTGTTGAATGTCCGATCAGATTATCACGGCAGGAAAGTGGGTAAAATGCTGGTTCTGGAATGTGTCAACCGGACGGTGGAGCTGGGTTGGCCCAGGTTGGATCTGAACACATGGCCCGGAAACACAAAAGCAGTTCCACTCTATAAGAAATGTGGTTTTTTCTGGGAAAAGCGGGATGATACCACACATTTGATGAATTACATACCGACAGTATTGAAAACCGAGGCCCTGAAGGACTTTTTTCAGGATGCACACTGGTATGAGGATTCCCAAAGGACCATTGAGGTGAAGCCGGATGGCAGAAGGGAAAATGGGTTTGATTTTTTTGAATACAGCTGGGAGCATTCCGGTAAAAGGCTTCGTGTTGAATTTGAGAGGACCGGCAGGGGCATGCGGTTGATCGAAACCGACGACTACTTGATCTCAGCCGAGGTTGAGCAGCATGAACTAGTGTTTGGCAGAGATTATGAAATCACCTGGCACCTTTTCAACAAATCCGGTAAACCTTTGAAGGTAGAACTGCGCGGCAAAAGCGATAAAAATATTACCTTTGAGATGCAGCAAACAGTTGTTGTCACCAGTGATACAACCCTCAAGGGGTTTTTTCACCCGGGTGCTGTCACGAAAGAGCAATCCCCCGGAAGAACTCACCCCTGCATCGTTACAGAGCTATTAATCAATGGCAGGAAGGCTATTTTCAAAACGGGTATATTGCCGGCATATCCAGCAAGCATCGTGCTGCATGTTCCTGGACATCAGTGCTACCTGGATAAGACGTCCACCCTGATTCTTGATTTGGAAAATAAATTCAGGGAAAATGCCACTTTTGATTTTACAATGCCACTAGAGAAATGGATTCAATTCCCTGAACCGAAGCATTCCATTACATTAGCTCCTGAGCAGCGGGTGACGGTTGAAATACCCTATATCCTGCATCAGTATTCATTTCTCTCTGAAAGCCTCGCAGTAACAGCCCGGTTGCCGGATGGAACAACAGTACCCTTTCAGAAAGAGCTTTGTAAAGCTTTCCGAGGTCGGGACGGAATTCTGTGGGGTCAGGGAGAAGAGTTCTGTGAAATTTTCAACGGCCCCTTTATGGTTCATCTGAACAAGCGTGAGAACTCGATGTGGGCAGGCAGAATATATTCGGATCGGCGCAATCCGTTCTGGGGCTTTCCAAAAATCGGGCATCCCTTTTCATCCGAATTATCTGACAAGAAGGCTGATCGCGTTGAATGTTCAAGGGATGGAGATGCAATTGTAATG
>JAGOJH010000005.1 GCA_017995215.1 Thermoclostridium sp. | reverse complement strand
GCTTTAGACAGGATTGGGTAGATAACTATTCTTCCATTGTAGACTCGGTAATGGGTTTCCTTCCTTATCAAAGTTTTAGTTCAATGGAAGAAGACCCATGACAGCCAAGCTTAAATGTAACTAAGGGTCTGCTAATATTTTGCTAATGGAACAGTTGAAATGGAATAATAACCTGTGAATTTAAATGAGAACAAGAGGGGGTGAAGCCCCGACGTATCAAGCCTTTTGAGAACAAATTGATATGGGATAACACTACTTGGAAAGTTCCAGACGCAACTGGAAATCGTGAGTCCACTTGACACTAAAATAACTTTGCCATTAACCCTCAATTGGGTTGCAATTGGGTTGTTTGCATCTTTTTAACCATGAATAGTATCATTAACTAATCGATGAAATCCAGTAGTAGCAAGGTGTTCAGCCTTTGATGTAAAGATAGATATGGACATGAGCGCATCCATGGTAAGGATGAGGTCATCGGTCCGATTACGATTGAGGGCTCCAGCTTGAAAGCCTTGAAGTATTGAATTTACAGTATTTCAGGGCTTTCTATTTTTTATCGTCATCTCATCTAACCTCGTCTATTTTCATCAAAAATCACCGCAATTGGGTTACTATTGGGTTATTTTCCTGCGGCGGGGGGTTATGTATTCGGGTGGTGCTGCTTCAAGGCTTTCGATTGATGGTATTACCAATTCTCATTGGTGGATTCTGTCTAAATCTTGCAAAGGAATGTGAAATTTTAGTATAATGATACCAATGCAACACGATTCAAAAGAATAAACAGTTTATATATCTATAAACAGACATAGTTTGTCCAAAACGAGTGATATAATTAGAAATAAGGTATCCTGCAGAATAATAGAATAGCAACGAAAATGAAAAATCCCACACATGTGGGAGCCCGAAAGCGATTAGAATAAATTTTTATTTTAACTTGCGGTGCAATTTCAAATGGTGGTCAAACATTTGAAACAACTACATTTTACCTGATTGCCAAAGGTTGTCAAGTATTATCTTTAAGGTAAAAATAGTGCCTTCCTCAATAGCTTTAGATTATTCTTACATGGCATTAATGAAATTTAATAATAAACTAGATAACAAAAAGTCGACGGAATTGCAGTAAGCACAGTAGGTTCTCCAACAAGAAAATATTATATTAAATAACATTGGAGGGTTTCCAGTTAATAGGAATAAAGGAGTATTATAAATCTTATGGTGTAGAAGTAGCACCAGGAGGGATTTCTGATATATTCCCACATATAGGAAAGAAATCACTGGATATGTTTCCATGAACAGCAAAGTCAATTAAAACCTATATAAGTCTCAGATGATAGGGGTGAGGTAATGCAGGATAAAAATGTATACGAACTTCTTGAAATTATTGATAGCTCTTCGGTAGGTTCATTTATATATGATATTGAAAATGGAGAAGCCCATTATTCTTATGAGTGGAAAAAGAGGCTGGGTATTGAACATCTATCACCCCGGGAAGCTACCCTTGTTCCAAACACTCATGTACATCCAGAAGATCGAGATTGTATACAAAGGGCAATTTTAAATGCATTTGAACATAAAGCTGCTAAGGTAAAGATGGAATATCGCATGAAAACAGTAGATTCTGGTTATATATGGGTCTTAGGCCAAGGTAAAATAATATACAATCAGGACGGAAAACCAATTAAATATTATGGTACTGACAGTGACATCACAGAGCGCAAACGTGCGGGAGAAGAGCTTCAGCGCTATACTGCATGGCTTCAAGCCATAATTAACTTAATACCTGCTGGCATTTGGATTTCGGACCAAACCGGAAAAATGGTTATGGTGAATCAAGAAGCGGTAAATATGTATAGAGGCAGCTCTCCCTTGGTTGGTAGCCCTGAAGAATATACAGCATACAAATTATTCCAGCCCGGTACCGACGAACCGGTCGTGTTTGAGCCATACGTACCGAAGGAAGCACAGATTGGTGTGGTCATGGATTATGAACGGTTTGACGGCACGAGAGGTACCCAAGTCGCTTCAACCGAAGCTCTCCGTGATAAAGATGGGAATATTATCAATTATGTGGCTATTGGAATGGATATAACTCCGCTCAGACAGGCCGAAAGAGCTCTGCAGGAAAGTGAGTCAAAGCATCGCTTTCTTCTTGATACGATGAACCAAGCTGTAGTAATCATCCAAAAGATCGAAACACTGCAGGGAGAGCCGAACGACTACCTCTACATTCTCACGAATCCGTCCTTTGAAAAACAGACAGGGCTTCATAACGTTGTTGGAAGGAGAGTACGCGAAGTCATCCCTGGTCTGGAACAAGGCGTTATGGACATGTACGATGAAATATTGTATACGGGTCAGTGTAGACAGCTCGAAGTGTACGTATCCGTACTCGATAAATGGTTTTATCAAGATAACTTTCCTATGCAGGTAGAGGGACAGATTGCCATATTACAAAATGACATCACCCAGCGCAAGAAAGCCGAGGAGGCTTTACTCGAGAGCGATACAAAGGCAAGGGAACTGGTAGCCGAGCTCGAAAAGGCTGATCTAAATAAAACAAAATTTCTCAATATGCTTTCTCACGAACTAAGAAACCCGCTTGCGACGATTATGGTAAGCCTGGACCTTATGGACAAGCTTATTCCTGAAGAGCAAAAGAATTATAAAGCATTGGAAATTGCCAAACGGCAAGGCAAACAGCTGACTAATTTGGTCGATGACCTATTAGATGTCACACGCATTAGCCAGAACAAGATTACCCTAAAAAAAGAAACTGTAGAGATCAACGAGCTGATCAATAAGTCAGTGCAGGACTACCAGTCACAACTCATCGATAAAAAGGTCAAGTTGGAAGTTAAGTTAACCACACCGTTATTCCTTGAAGCAGATCCTTCACGCATCACTCAAGTTATAGGAAATTTAATGCATAACGCAGGAAAATTTACTCGGGATAATGATTTAGTTACCGTAACGGTATCACATGATACGAACAGCCACAAAGCGGTAATTACTGTACAGGATACAGGACTCGGCATTGATACTAATAACCTTGAAAATCTATTTGAACCTTTCACGCAGGTTGATAAAACACTGGCTCGAAGCAATGGAGGGCTTGGGTTAGGACTGGCAATTGTTAAGGGAATGGTGGAACTCCATGGTGGCAGAGTGGAGGCGTTCAGCGAAGGAATAGGCAAAGGAGCAAAGTTCACCATTAGCTTGCCTCTGCAAAAGGAAAATGTCAGTATACAGGAAATTAGTGAGGAACCAGACTCGAAGTCAAATAAATCGCTTAAAATTCTGTTGATCGATGATAATAAAGATCTGACGGAGATTATTTGTGAGTTAATCGGTTTCTTAGGCTATGAAACGGAATCCGCATATAATGGAGCTGATGGCATTGCGAAAGCGAGAGAATTACGACCGGATGTTATCATATGCGACATTGGTCTTCCTAACATGAATGGTTATGAGGTTGCAAAGATGATCCGTAAGGACGCTGAGTTTAAGGATACATTTTTGATTGCTTTGTCAGGGTATGCACAGTCTGAAGACATAGAGAGATCAAAAGAAGCAGGCTTCGACAGACACCTGGCTAAACCTGTTTCCTTTGAAACGCTTCAGATGGTATTGGCTGAGGTTAAATAAGGATAGTGCATAGATATAGACTTTTTTTCTGATTTGGGCTGTATACCAGCAATATAAGATATTCGTAGCCCCCGAAGGTCGAAGTGGCTTGGTATTTTACTTGACACAGTTTACATAGAATTGCATAATGAAATGACAATATATTAAGAAAGACGGATTATGCAATGGCATCGAATAAACATGATTTAACCCAGGGCGGAATTTTGAAAAAACTGCTGCAGGTTGCAGTACCAATTATGGGTACTCAACTGATGCAGATGACGTATAACCTTACCGACATGTTCTGGCTGGGTCGTACCCGACAGGCCGTGGTAGCCGTGGCTGCCAGCGGTTTGGCTGGTATGTTTCTGTGGCTGGGTATGGCACTTTTAATGATAGGGCGCATGGGCTCAGAGATTGGCACCTCACAAAACCTGGGCAGCGGAGATGTCGCATCTGCACAGGGTTACGCACAGGATTCCACCCGTATAGCATTAGTGTTAGGTACCTTTTATGGGCTAGTGCTGATTGTACTGGCAGAGCCGCTGGTATCATTGCTTCGGGTGAATGATCAAACTGTGTTTGAAAAAACCTGTGATTATCTTAGAATTGTAGGCTTGGGTATCCCATTCACTTATGTTTCCGCTGCAATTACCGGCGCTTTCAACGGTGCAGGTAATTCACGGCTCAGCTTCTGGGCAAATGCTGTAGGGCTTTTGATAAATATGGTACTGGACCCACTGATGATTTTGGTATGGGGATGGGACGTAATTGGTGCGGCCATTGCTACTATTATTGCCCAGGCTACGGTTTGCACGCTGTTTATATATTTTGTAAAACGTCACCCCCACAAGCCTTTTGAACGTTTCAAATTTATAGGCCGTTCAGATTCAACCAGAATCCGGCAGATTATGCGTTGGAGCTTGCCGGTGGCAGCGGAAAGCGGTGCTTTTACAGCATTGGCCATGGTTGTTACCAGTATGGTATCAGCATGGTATGGTGAAACGGCTGTTGCTGTACAGCGCGTCGGCAGCCAGATTGAATCACTGTCCTGGCTGATTGGCGGCGGGTTTTCTTCCGCTATCACAGCCTTTGTAGGCCAAAACTATGGTGCACGCAAGTGGGGGCGTATCCGACGGGGTTATCGCATTTCTTTGGTTTCTCTGGTGGTATGGGAGGGACTTGTAACTTTATTTCTGTTATTTGGCGGACGATTCTTTTTCTCTCTTTTTCTGCGGGAGCCTGTCGAAATTCTGGACATGGGGGCTACCTATCTGCGCATCCTGGCCGGATGTCAGTTATTTATGGCGCTTGAGGGCGCATGTTCCGGTACATTCAGGGGTATGGGAAAAACATTGCCGCCAAGCGTGTCAAGCATTTCAGCCAATTGCATACGCCCGCTGCTCTGTTGGTGGTTTGCACAATGGATGGGCTTAAACGGGCTATGGATGGGCATTATGGTTTCGGCAATCCTTCGTGGTATCATGGTGTTTGTATGGTTTACGTTCTATGAACGCAAATTGCCTCGGGTGGACGAAGTCCCAACGGCATAACCCTTTTGCTGTGCGCCAGTGTGACGTTTCTTTTGTTCCGCCACAATTGACTCATCCGGGTGTTATCAGTTATTAAAACAGGTTCAATTATAACAACGGAAGCGAGTGACTTGCTCCAATTATACCGGAAGGCTTATATGGATAGTGGTGCCCCCGGTGTTGTTCCGGCTGGCCCATATTTTCCCGCCACAGGCTTCCACGATTTCCCTGCAGATGGAAAGGCCCAGCCCTGCAACAGTTCGCCCCTTGTCGGAGGTATAGAACGGATCGAAGATTTTATGAAGCTCCTTTTCAGGAATGCCTGTTCCGTTATCCTCAACGGAAAAACACACAGCGTCCTCCTGTTTGGAACAGGAAACAGCAATGACAGGCGGTTGATCCTTAAAGTGTTTCAAACTGTTGTCGATGATGTTCCCGAAGACTCGTCTCATTTTTGGAACATCGATAAAAAGAATCTCTTCGGGACAGCTAACGCGGATAGAAAAATCAATACCCTTTTCCATCAATTCGGCTTCATAATCGGCTTTCAATATGGCGCAAAAATTATCGACGGGTATGCGCTGTTGCTTCAGCCCGCTGTGAATGTGAAGGTTCAGATAGTCGTCAAAGTCTTCAATGAGGTTTTTGATGGAAACAGACTTGTTGTAGATGATATCCACATACTGCTCATGCCTTTCCGGGGAAAGAGAGGTCTTTTTCATACGCTCGGCAAAGCCCATGATCGAAGTAAGGGGTGTTTTAATATCGTGTGAGATGGACGCAATAATCATATGCTGCTTTTGCTTTTCCCTTTCGATGGTTTCGGTAAGGGTAACAAGCTCATTTTGCAGCAGCCCGATTTCATCATCCCGCACCACTCTTTCAGGCTTGAACCCGTCTTTGAACTGGGCTATATTTTTATACATTGAAATAATAGGTTTGGCAAAACCCCAATAAATCGGAACCGCAGAGAGCAGCAAAATAATAAAAATAATAATCATTTCGGCAAGGAAGATGTCCCATGCAATGTCGTAAGCAGCAATATTACTCAATTGCATTGTTTGCGTAACCTTCAGCAGATAGACACTGCCCTCAACGTGGAAAAGGTTGGCCGCACTGCTTTTCACATGCGCCCCGGATTCTTCACCGGTTTGAAAAACCAGTGAGCCATTCTCGTCACTTACCTCAATGAGAAAGCCTTTCTGTACAGCAATCCTTTGTAAAGCATCCGCAAAATCATTTTGTTCGTTCATTTCCTTTGCAATGCGATTGGTTTCAGCCTGCAGCTGTTCGTGAAAATTGCTGTTGAAATTGGAAATATTCGTGGAAAGAAAAAGGCTGTAATAGCCATATACCAACAGGATGTTCACAATGAATGCGCACAGGACAAACAACAAAAGCTTTGTTCTAATACTCATTTTCATCTTCCGGGTTTTTTACAAGCTTGTACCCGACCCCCCATACGGTCTTAATATAGTGGTTCTTTTTGTCAAGCTTTGCACGAAGATTCCTGATGTTGACGGCCACAGTGCCGATATCTGCAAAATCGGTGCCCCACACTGCGTTGAAAATCTGTTCCTTTGAAACAACCTTTCCGGCATTTTGAAAAAGGTAATGCAATAGTTGAAATTCCCGCATGGTTAGTTCTACTGGCTGGTTGCTTACTTTCACCTCATAGCTTTCCGGGCTAACCTGAATGCTTCCGATAGTGAGGGTGCTGCCTTTCTGATGGAGAATGCGCTGCTCTCGACGCAAATGAGCCTTTACCCTTGCAACCAGCTCTTCGGCAACAAAGGGCTTTGAGATGTAGTCATCAGCACCCATTTCAAGGCCAAGCAAGGTATCATAGGTGCGGTTTTTTGCGGTAACAAACAAAATGGGGCAGGAAACGGTGTTTCGGATTTGTCTGCAGATCTGCAGCCCATCGATGTCGGGCAGCATGATGTCCAGAAGGATCAAGGATATGTCCGGGTTGCTTTTGATCAACCTGAAGGTGCTTTCCCCGGTGGAGGCGATCAAGCATTCATAGCCTTCATCGGTCAGTGTATCCGATATCAGCAGTGCAATTTCCTTATCATCATCAACGATCAAAATCTTCACCATGGTGACACACACCCTTTTCGACCCTTATTTTACAGGGAAATATACATCGGTGCTGTAGCCCGGTTTCAGCTCCCACTGCGGATCCTGCGGCTTAACCTGTACCTTGATAATTCTCTTCCCGTCCTTTTCCACGGCCAGGTTCGATATGTGGATCACCTCACCGGGAATGGAAAGGCTGTTGTCTGCCGTAGGAACAATTTCAACGGTCATACCGAGGCTGACCCCATTGATAAATTCCTCTTCCACTTCAGCATTCACAACAATAGAGTCCATGTCTATCAATTGCAATACCCTGGTGGGCATATACTGTGTTCCTACCGCGGTGCCGTTCATGACACCGACGTTTTGTACAATACTGTTTTCTATATGAGAGACAATGCGGCTGTCCTTCAGAAATTCCTTGTTGCTTTTGTTTTTCATCATCTTCAGGTCGATCCTGGATACATTGACACTGCTGCTTTGCATGGCAGTATTGGCAGTGTTTGATTTTTCAATTTGGTTCAGCTGGGACTGTTTGGATTGCAAAGCAAGATTCAGCTGGTCCAGCTCTGTTTTTAAGGCGCTCTTTGTCTTTTCAATATTGTTTTCAACATCGATCAATGCCTTTTCTCTTCTTGTGAGAATGTCAGTATATTGATCCAGTACATTTTTCGGGCTCGAACCCACTGCATGTAATGCCTGTTGCTCCTGAACATCCCGTCTTGCAATATCCAATTCAGTTCTTGCCAGTTCCAGGGCTGTCTGAAGGATTTTTAAATCTGAATTGGTTTCCTGATTGTATTCCTCGGTTTTGGTAGCAATGTCCTTTTGCAGCTGGGCAATATCTGCCGAAAGAGCGGCGGTATCCTGGCTGGTATTTTCAAGCCCGGCTTTTCCTGCGGCAAGCTGTTCCTCCAGCTTGTCAATGGTTTTAAGATGCTCCGCCATATCCAGCTCTGCCAGTTCCTGCCCCAGAACTACCCGGTCACCCTCCTTCACTTTCACATCAGTGATGAAGGTTGGAAAGTCGATGATGATATCGTATGCCTTCTCGTAGGTTACCTCACCCCAGGCAACCATATTTTTTGGCTGTACCACTGTTGTAAAGGCAGGTTCAGGGCTGTCTTTCAACTGCTGCTGTATTTCATTATATCGAATTGCCCCGGCTGCTACAAGTGCAATCAGGATGACCGCCGGTATCAGGAGCCACTTTCTCTTTTTTGATTTAACTTTTGACATATACGTCCCTCCAATACTTATTCAACACTCTTCAAAGAATCAAGCATATCCAGCCTTCTCATTTTCCGAGCCACAATACTGTTGTTGATCAGCGCAAAAACCAAAGTGATTGCCCCTGAAATTACGGCGGTGGTTAAAGTGACCTGGTTGATCATATCCAATTGATCATTCATCCCGTTGCCGGCAACCGTGGCAATAAACTTGCCCAGAGGCAATCCGAAGATAGAGCCCAACACAACGGAAAGGATGTTTTCGGTGAGCACAAGGGCGCTGATCTCATTAGGATAAAAGCCCAATACCTTTAGTGTGGCCAGATCTCGAATACGCTCAGAGAAATTCAGGATACTGCTGTTATACAAAACCACAAAGGCCAGGATGGCTCCCATAATAATCAGCAGGACTGCCGCGATATACACGACCTGTGTAGTGCCTCGAGTATCCTCGAGCTGGGTTTTTCTATCTACATATTCATCAACATAATCTCCCGCAAGAAAGGCCTCGTTGGGCTGTTGATTCCATTTTACAAGGATGGCAGAGGGTTCAAAGGTTTCTCCAATGGATTCATAATATGTGTCTGTCATATACATCCCCTGCCCGCTGGCCATATAGACAATCTGCCGGATCGGTACCTTGATATAGCCCTTATCCGTACTCTTCAGTTCTAAGATATCTCCCACTTTAATGCCAAGTGTCTGGGAAGATTTTCTGGTGATAGTCAGGCCGTCGTCAGTAAGCTGCTTTTCATTTCCGTCGACATCTTCCAAATGAACAAGCGGGTTGTGCTGTGGAGAAACGGTTAGTAACTCCATGGTTCTCTTGCCACCGGGACGGATGACCTCAACCGATGTTTCCATAAGCTGTACAACTGTTCCATCAAGCCTTTTATTGTGGATATAGCGGGAATCAGCTTTCTTGTCCAGGATGATTTTGTGATCATAGGAGTAAGTCACATTATAAGTATAGTCAGCGATTCCATCCACCATGCTGCTAAGAGTGAAGGCAGCCACAACAAGCCCGGTACACCCTGTAATCCCAAGCACACTCATTAAAAGTCGCATTTTGTTCTTCAGGGTATTGCGTGCGATCAGCTTTCGACTGAATCGCATCCGATTCCATAGCCAGGGCAAGTATTCCAAAAAGATATGGCTTCCCTTCTTCGGAGGTTTTTCGCGCAGCAGCAACGCAGGGGTATCTTTCAGCAGCTTCAGTCCAGCATAAAGACTAATCCCTCCCGTACAAACCAGGATTAATGCCAGGCTATAAATCAAGTTTACGTAATTAATTGCAATGTGGTAACTGAAAAAGTTCAGTTTTAGCCACGGGATTAACAGACTGGTGAAAAAAATCGGGCCAATCAGAAACCCCACCAGTGCTCCAAGACCTCCCATATACACACCATACGAGGTATAATGCCACAAGATTCTGGCCTTTGAATAGCCCAGAGCTTTGAGGATACCAATCTGCGGCCGTTGGTTTTCCACCATCCGAAACATGGTGCTTTGTGTGATCAGCGCCGTCACAAGAAAGAACATCAGTGGAAAAACGGTAGCCAGAGTTCGGAACTGGTTGATAAACGCGAAAACATTATTCGTACTGCTGTCTTCGCCCATGGCAACTGAGCCAACCAGATCATCCCCGAATATCCGGCTGATTTCATTTTTTACAGCCGAGACATCCGCGCCGGCAGATAATCGGATGCAGAGCTGATTGTATATTTTAATTCCATAAATACCCTTGAGTATATCCTCATCTATAATGATAAACCCATATTTGCCCGAATCCGGCACGATCGAGGTGTTACCCTTTATGGAAAATATGTGTTCGCTGCTTAAAGCCAGCCCTTCTATAGTAAAACTTGTCCATCTGCCATTGAGTTTTATTTTGATTTTGTCATCAATACCAAGTCCATGCTTCTTAGCAAATGCTTCATCAAGAATGGCTCCGCTTTTACTTTTCAGGTTGCCCTGATACAGGATGGGGCGATCCAGTTCGCTTTTGACAGAGACGGTATAAATCTTCAATGACGGGCGTTTTGCCAGATCGCAGATGGCATTGAGTGTAAAACGTTTTTCAATATACTCGATACTCTGAAGTCTTTCAATACTCCATATTTGCTTTTCGGTAGGGTTTGTAACATAGACCCACAAATCAGAGATGTTGGTTGCGGCATACATGGTACCAGAATTATCTTCGATTGTTTTCCATACGCTGTCCAGGCCGGTGACAATGGTCACAGAAAGTGCAGCCATAATAAAGATGGATATAAACTGGGCCTTGGCGTTTCGCATGTCCCGGATGGATTTTCTGAAAAGCGAACCTCTTACCATACGATTTCCTCGGCATCCTTCGGGGATTCGTTGTGCGTAATCCAGGAGATTTTTCCGTCCTTCATGCGGATCACGGTATCAGCCATCTCTGCAATTAAAGCGTTGTGGGTTACAATAATCACCGTTTTTCCCATACTGACCGCAGAGTCGCAAATCAACTTCAGAACCATGCGCCCGGTGCCGGAATCAAGTGCTCCGGTGGGTTCATCACACAATACTATCTCCGGGTTTTTGGCCAGAGCCCTTGCGATGGAGACTCTTTGCTGCTCTCCGCCGGATATTTGGCTTGGGAAGTTATCCAACCTGTTTTCAAGGCCTACCTTTACAAGCATTTCCTTTGAATCCAGAGGGTCTTCACAGATTTCCTTTGCAAGCTGTACATTCTCCAAAACAGTCAGGTTGGGGACAAGGTTATAAAACTGAAAGACAAAGCCGATTTTATTGCGCCGGTAGTTGGTCAGCTCGTGCTCCGACATATCCGAAATATCCTGATCACCAACCATGATGCGCCCTTTTGTGGGGGAGTCCATGCCTCCGAGCAAATTCAGCACGGTGGTTTTCCCGGCACCACTTTGCCCCAAAACCACATTGACGGTTCCCTTTTGAATGCCAAAGCTGATCCCGTCAACGGCCTTGATCACGCTGCCGCCGACATGATATTCCCTCTCTACTTTGTCAAAGGTGATAAAATCCATCGCGTTTCTTCTTCCTTTACTCAATGATGAAACCCTGAAACAAGACGATAAAACCCCATTACAAGACTTTTATCCACTTTAAAGTATAGAAGGAAATCATGAAATTGTAAGAGGATAATTATTAAGAATTATTAAGGCCAGGATATCATCAGAAAAACTTGAAAACGAGCATTACGCTATACCTGATAAAAAGAATTACATCTGTAGGCAGTGGTATCTATGAAGGCTGCAAATCAGAGTTGGAAATGCCAATGGATTTTTCATATAAGTGGTTGTTTCATCTCAAAACGGGGTAATTATATATATGCGTATGAGTTTTGAGGAGAAAAGACAATGTTTATTCAAGGCTCTCACGAACGAAGCATAGGCTATTACTCCATGTATATGAACACCAACAAACAGGCAGGTTCACCCAGGGAACCTGCTGTTTCTGCTGAGAAAGTTCCTGCTGAAACAGATAAAATGCTTAAGCTGGGGAATCTCCAAAAGACGAATGAAACAACTGAATGCCAAACCTGTCAAAGCAGGAAGTATGTTGATGGGTCTGATGATCCTGGTGTCTCGTTTAAAACCCCGACCGGGGTTTCACCCGAAGCATCCTTCGCGGCAGTCACCTCTCATGAGCAGGAGCATGTCACAAGAGAGCAGGCCAGTGCGTCAGGAGAAAACAGAAGAGTGGTTTCCCAGTCTGTCCAAATCTATATCGATACCTGTCCTGAATGCGGCAGAGCTTACGCTTCAGGTGGAAAAACCACAACCGTAACGAAAGGTAAAAACCAAAAATCAGATTATTTTATGGATAAGATGAACAAGTTCCTTGAAGGTCACTTTGGTAAAAAGGTTGATACATATATCTGACATCATAACAGTCTCCCTGCTTCTCATAAAAGTTTCCAGACGGCCTCCTGCCAAGTGTCAGGGGGTTTTCTTCAAAAGCTCCAGCTTTGAATAAATGATTGACAAACCGCTCATAATGTAATACTTTTTTAATGTTATGTGATTGTTTATTGATGTGCGCAGGAACGAATATGGGTGTGGTGGTATGCTAAAACAGTATTGGGGCTCGCTTCCAAGTGATAGCATACCATAATCTGCAAGTGCTTGCCACAAAAAATCACGATCAATTTTGCTTGAGGAGAAATGAGAGATGAAGATTGTCTATACTGGCAAGACCAAAGATGTATATGATTTGGAAGACGGAAGCTATTTACTCAAGTTTAAAGATGATGTAACCGGTGAAAACGGTGTGTTTGATCCGGGTGCAAATACCGTCGGGCTTACAATCGACGGTGCCGGAAGAGCAGGGCTTAAACTGACAAAATTGTTTTTTGAGAAACTAAAGGAAAAAGGTATTCCCACCCATTATATCAGTGCAGATATTGAAGCTGCTACCATGACAGTAAAACCAGCCACAGTATTTGGTAAAGGCCTGGAAGTGATTTGCCGCTTCAGGGCTGTTGGAAGCTTCCTTCGCCGTTTCGGCCGTTATGCCAAAGAAGGACAGCCATTGGATGCATTCGTGGAAGTAACCCTTAAAGATGATGCCCGTCAGGATCCTCCCATCAGCGAAGATGCTCTTGAAATGCTGGGAATACTGTCAAAAGGCGAATATGCGATTCTTAAGGATCTGACCAGAAAAATTTCCAGTGTTGTTCAGCAGGAGCTGGCTAAAAAGGGTATAGAGCTTTATGATATCAAGCTTGAGTTTGGTCGTGTTGGAAAAGACAGGCAGATCGTCCTCATCGATGAGATCTCAGGCGGAAACATGCGGGCCTATAAAGACGGTGCATACATCGAGCCATTATTGCTTGAAAAGTTAATGCTTGCATAAACGGCTGCGCTATCTGTTGTTCAGGGGAGAGGGCTTTATGGATTTCATCGCATTGGCAATCAGGAAAATTTTGTTCCCGGTTTTGCGTCTGGTCAAAGGAAATAAAACTTTAAACTATATCAGCCATTTTGAAAAAACGCAGTACCTTCCACAGGAACAGCTGATTCAGCTTCAAAAGGAGAAACTGAAAAAATTATTGCTCCACTGTGTTCAGAATGTACCGGCATACCAAGGTTTTCAAAACCTGATACCATTAATTGAAAAGGATCCGATGGAAGCTTTAACACAGTTTCCGGTGCTGACCAAGCAGGTTGTGAATGATAACCAGGAACAGCTGATAAGTTTAATTGCAGACAGGTCGAAGCTGATCCCCAATCGCTCGGGTGGGTCTACAGGCCAGCCGGTCAGGTTTTATATTGACAGGCCAACGGCTGAAAGCTCCGAGTCGGTGAGGTGGAGGGCACTTTCCTGGTGGGATATCAACATTGGCGACAGATGCCTGATGGTTTGGGGAAACCCGCTGGAGATGAGTCAGCATAAAAAGCTTCTCTACCATATGAAAGAGCGTATATTGAAAAACACCATATTTGTTTCAGCATATAACTTAAGCCCTGAAGCGCTGCAGCAGTATGTTGGTGTCTTGAACAGGACCAGGCCGAAATATTTCTATGGTTATGCTTCGGCTTTGTATCTGTTTGCGCAACACATTCTTCAGAATAATATAAAAATTGAACACCCTCCCAGGGCAATCATCTCAACCTCAGAGACCTTGCATGACTATCAGAGGGTCGTCATTGAAAAGGCTTTCACAAGCAAGGTGATCAATGAATATGGTGCCAGGGATGCGGGAATTATTGCCTATGAATGTCCCCAGGGCAGGATGCATGTTTCCAGCGAAAACATGATTGTTGAAATTGTCGACATCGCGACGAAAAAACCCGTTGAAGCAGGAAAGAGCGGCCTTGTTGTGATTACCGACCTGAACAATTTTTCAATGCCCAGGCTGCGATACCAAATTGGTGACATTGCAGCCCTGTCCGAAGAGAAATGTGCATGCGGAAGAACCCTTCCCATTCTGGACAAAATTGAAGGCCGTGAAGACGATATCTTTATTGCTGAAAACGGAAGCTATGTTCATGGGGTGTACTTTGCCAACCTTGCGCGCAGTTATCCCAGCATTCAGCAGTTTCAAATCATTCAGCATTCAAGGGAAAACATTACATTGAAAGTTGTCAAAAGCAGTGGTTTTCAGCAAGCGGAGATGGATCGGTACATTGATGCCATTCAAAGTACAATGGGAAAAGTAAACATCAGTGTAGAATATGTTGACACTATTCTCCCGTCAGCTTCTGGAAAAACACGGTATTCAAAACGCGAATTTGCAATCGGGACAGAGGGGTGAACGCTTACTCGTTCGCCTTTTTCTTTTTTATCCAGTTCATAAAAGCATTGATTTCAGATTGGAGCTCTTTCAACAGGAAGAGGCTGGCAAAATACACCACACAACCAACAAGGACTATGATCACAAGAAATGGAACGGATGCAGTGAAGGAACGAAGCAGCAGGGCTACGACCACACTCATCAGAATGCAGCTGAACAAAATCTTTGCAACACTTATCACATTGAAATGGATTTTTAAAATATTCCTGCCTCTCAAAAGGGACAGCATCAGGTATAAAAAGTATGCAAGGGCAGTGCTGATAGCCGCAACCCGATAACCATAAACCGGAACCAGAAGCAGGTTTATCAACACATTTGCCACAGAACTTATTAAGGAATTAAAGAAAAGAGGTTTTGTTTTTTGGTTCAACTCCCAGGCTTTGTTGCTGTACTCGGCCAATCCGAAGAAAAACATGCCTGCTGCAACCCATATGATTACAAAGCCATCTTCAAAATAGGCTGGATCCAAAAACAGCGAGGATACCGTTTTGGACAGCATGCTTAAACCAAATAAGGCTGGAAGCGATATCATCAAATAATATCGGACAGCCTGTGAGAGCAGGTGCTCGGTCTGTTCCTTTGTGTTTTGACGCCAATTGCGAAGAATAATGGGGAAAACGCCGCGCATCACTGCCGAAAGAATCAGTGTAAAAAGTGTGGAGGAAATGGTGTAGTTCGCAATGTAAACCCCTAATTGCTCAGCACCGGCAAAAGACGTAATTACATACCTGTCCGACAAGCTTAAGAGGCTGTTGGTAATGTTCACCAGTACGAGCGGCATTCCATAGGCAAAAAACTTTTTCAACACCTTCGATGAAAAAAATGAGAAGCGAATGAAGCGGGTTATTTTTAAACGGAACCCGATCAGCACAATGATGAGTGTATCAACAAGGACATTGCTCAGCACTGCAGCAGCAGGGGTGAAGGTATTTGTTTTATATTGATGCACAAAAAATACGGTGAACAAAAGCTTGGCTGCAACAGAAAAAATAGAGGTGAACAACAACAGCTTTGTTCTTCTTGTAGCTGAAAGCAAAGAGGTAAAAATCTGCATGGTGTTGTATGTGATGAACATCAGCAAACTAAGAACATACAGCTGTGTAACCCAGGGTACATTCCCTTTGCCGATAAAGAAAACACCAAGCAGCCCAAGTATAACAGTAATCCCGTTGATCGAACACCACAGGGTGAAGGTTGTGGAGTAAAACAAAACCTGCTTCTTGCCTCCATCAAAGGAGTTCACATACCGGTAAACTGATTGTATCAGCCAGCCCAAAAGCAGAAAAGACATAATGTTGACGGTAGTGGTGATAAACCCGTAATAGCCATATATCTCGGGAACGAAAAACTTCGTGTATAAGGTGATGGTCGCAAGCCCTATCAGGCCTTCGATAATTTTTGCGGGTAAGAACAGGGCAGTGTCCTTCACCATGATTTTTTTCATTTCAACGGCGTTTATTTTTTTCATCTCTATCCCTTATCATCATGAAGCCTGCATCGGTTGATACCCAACAGAGCAAGCCATTCAAAAATACGATTGAAAAATTCTTTATTCGTATAATAAAGTGGGCTTCGCCCACACCCCAACAGCGGTACTCACAGCTGCAAAACATCAAATTCTTTTTTATTTAATGTTTTGCAGCAGTAAGTTACTATAAAAATATACTATAGATCGATGAATAACTCAAGAATGGGTTCCGTCCAAAAAAACCCAAAAAAAATCGGAGCATTGTGCTCCGCGCATTAGAAATTCTTTTATAACAATAAAAGAAAGGAGGTAAAAGTATGTTAAAAAGTATCAGTGTACATTCATATTATAGAATTTTTACCCTGCTCTGCGCAAGTGACAAATTATACATAATTGCGACAAAACCGGTGAATCTGTTTGTATATTTTTACGCAAACCTGCTAACATTTATTATTACAGTCAGGTGGTATTTTAACACCCAATGATTCCAATGACATGAATGACGGTTCACAAGTTACTCCTGTGAAACCTGCCAGGTTTCGTGTCGTTTGGCGATACCTGGGTCGTGTGGGACTGCTCGCAAGCTTCGCAAAAGATGGCTGCTGCCTCTAAACAGTAATGTTCGCAAGCGTCACAGCCGAAAAAGTTAGCTCTGCTGTATTGATTGATGTCAGATCTTCCTGTAGAATCTAAATGGAAAACCCGCTTAAAAGGCTTTTCGCACTTTTGACGGGGCATCATAAGACTGCACTTAAACAGGTTTTAGCCGATGAGGATCAGAGGATCAATGGAATGGATTTTTTAAACAAAGACCCTGTACAGCCTGTAAGCCAGATGAATTCGCTGGTGCTGGCATTCGTTGGGGATTCGGTATTCGATTTGTTCATCCGAAGCCGTCTTGCCATACAAAAAAACGAATCGGCACATAAGTTGCATGTGAAAGCCACAGGCTATGTCAAAGCGGCTGCCCAGAGCAAAATCGTCGCCGCACTTCAGGGTAGCCTGAGTGAGGAAGAGATGGCGATTTTTCGGCGCGGAAGGAATGCAAAGTCTGCGACAATGCCTAAAAACGCTGATATCCTGGATTACCGCCGTGCCACCGCTTTCGAAGCCGTTATTGGCTATTTATATTTGCTTGGCAGAAATGAACGGTTGCTTCAGCTTTTAAACATGGCGGCTGAAGCCATCGAATTGGAAGGAGAAATCAGAAAATGACCAATAAAAAGGATAATAAAGTTTTTGATCAGCCCCAGCAGGAGGACACTGAGGAAATTGGCAGGCTGGAGGGGAAAAATACCATCCTCGAAGCGTTGAAGGCAAACCATCCGATGAACAGGATTTATTTAGAGAAAGATTCCAAGGATACGGTACTCGCAAAAATCTTTGCCCTGGCAAGACAACAGGATATCGTGGTGTCCTATCTGGAGAAATCCAGGCTTGACCAGATGTCCATGACCCGCAATCACCAGGGGGTCATCGCCGATGTAGCCCCGTTCGCCTATGTGGAAGTGCAGGACATTTTAACGAAGGCAAAGGAAAAAAACCAGGCGCCCTTCATTGTCATCCTCGATGGCATTACCGATCCGAACAACCTGGGTTCTATGATAAGAACCGCCGAATGTGCCGGGGTTCATGGCATTATTCTGCCCAAAAGGCGTTCAGCAAGCCTCTCACCGGTGGTCGCCAAGGTTGCCGCAGGAGCGGCCGAGCATATTCCCATTGCCAGGGTGACCAATCTGACCAGAACGATTGAGCAGCTGAAGGAAGCCGGGCTATGGATCATCGGAACCGATGTGCAGGGAAACACCGTGTATGACCAATTTGATTATCGGGGTGCGCTCGCTGTGGTCATTGGCAGTGAAGGAGAGGGGATTAGCCGCCTTGTCAGGGAAAGCTGTGATGTTTTGCTGAAAATACCGATGTATGGTGAAATCAATTCCCTGAATGCGGCGGTGGCTTGTGGCCTGGTTGTATTCCAGGCGGCAGCAAAAAGGGCAGGAGCGGTTTAAATCAGTGTCTCTTTTTTGATATTGAGGATTGACATAAAAAGCGATATACTAATGATGGTTTCAGCTTCCGCAGCGGCGGAACAAACCTGCTGTGTTCAATGAAATGCCCTCCGTTACCGAAGGGCATCGGATAAAATACTAAAGGGCAAGTAATCGTATCATCCTGAAAGGAATTCAGGTCATGGCTATATCGTCCATTGTAGTTGTGTTTGTTCCTTTGCTGATGCTGGTTGCAGCGGTTTTAATCTCACCGGGCAAAGGGCACAGGCTTCTTGCGATCCTGTCCGGTATTCTGTTTTTTGCTATTTCTCTTTATCCGCTGCTAGATCCAGCAGAATACCATTGGATCCATATTCCTCAGATTTTTTGGAAATTGTTGACGCTGGCAACCGCCGCCGCTCTTTTTTTGCTGGTGACCCGGGACAAGCGGTATGGCCTGTCTGTTCTTGTTTTTCTTCAAATTATAGCATTGGTCCTTATTGAAATTTTAATTTCACCGGACGAGCCTGCAACGTTTTTACAGCTCGAAGCCGAAGGAAGGCTGCTGCTTCCTGCAGGTGCACTTATCATTGCTATCATGGTTCCCTTCATCGTATCACTTCCGCAATTCAAGCGTTCAAACAGGCAGACCAAAGCGGGCTATGCCGGGGTTTTCCTCTGGATGGCAGCTTTTGCCGGAATGCTGTGTGTAAGAAGTATATCAGGCTTGTATCTATTTGCACAGTGGGTTTGTCTTGGACACCTGTTCATTGGCAAAGCTTTCGGTGGACCGAAGAAGAAGAGCTTTGTACCGGTTCTTCAACAGTGTGTTCTCACTTTATGGATGGTGGCCTCGGTGCTGATTTGCCTGGACAAGGGTACATTAATTTCCGAGCTGACCGGGGGCAACGCAACAGCAGGGTTGCTGTCGGTGCTTGTTCTTTTCTTTGTTCTCACCCTGGGTAAGCTCATTCCCGAGAAATGGATGTCACAGAGCAGCTCGCTGTGGCCTGTTCCCATGATGGGTTTGCCCATGCTTTTATTCTCTTTGCTGATGCCCTTCTCGGTTCTTCTGAAATTTCGGCCTTTGCTCCTTCACATTGACCATAAGCTTGCAGCCCCCGCTGTTTTTATTGGGGCACTGCTGATGGCGGCCAGCGCATATTCTGCGGGTTTGGCCCGTAAGGACGAAGAGCTTGTGTCCCATCTGGCTCTTTTTGTGTCGGGCTGGGGGCTGATCAGTGCATTTACCAGCCTGGAAGGCGCATTTTTTTCCACCGGTTATATGGTTGCTGCTGCTTTAACGCTGACATTCTTCTATACCTGTATCTGGGCACCAAAAGCAGGGAAAACACCCGCTGGACAAGACCTCACCAATGGAGCGGAGGCAGCTTTTACAGGGCATAAGGCAATCGCAGCGCTTTTGTTTTTACTTCCTCCGTTTACCTGTGCTACCGTCGGCTTCGTTATATTTCCGGTGATGAGCGGCTATGGGCTGTCCCTGCTGGTTGCAGTGGCCTCCTTTGTATTCATGACAGCAGTAATAGTGCGTTGGTTGCTGGAACTATTAAGGAAGCTAAGAACATCTGTCGGCTCAAATCAAACCAAACCGGGGACTTTCAGTTACGTTCTCCCTGTCTTTTTAGCACTTACTGCAGCGGTAAACCTTTTGTCAGGAACGCTCTACCGTTTTCTGCAAAACCAGCAGGCTGCATCAGGAGCACTTCTTGCTGCAGAAATCGCAGAATATACAAAACTGACAGGGTTTGGTCACCTGCTTGGTTTGAACAGCGTAAGCATCTTTCTGGGGTTAAGCCTGCTCGTTATGGTAGCTTTTGTCATTTTCACAATTACAAGCTGCCGGAAGAAAAACCATGATCACCAGGCAGGAACGGTCATCCATTATTCTATGACTTCCTGGCTGCCTGCCGGCATTCGCATCCACTTGTGGATACGGGCCGCCTGGATTGCGGCAGCGACATTGCTTGTGGGGGTGGCATTATCATGCTTGAAGGGTTAATCTGGTTTTTGCTGATTATCGTTACTGCTTTGTTTTTGTATATTATTGAAGATTTTATTCGCTCACGGATGCCGGGTAATAACAAGGCCTGGCTCTTTCAACCGGTTTACCGGCTGATCAAGCTGCTGGGTAAAAAAGACCCGGACGAGGGCTGCACCTGCCGGTGGTATTCGGTTGCTTCCTGCTGGTTTGCAGGCTGCGCGCTGTATTTTTCGGTGATGGGCAGTCATTTGGTTTTAATATACGCTTGTCTGGTGATGATGGAGCTTTTTGTCCTGGCAGGCGCATGGAACCACGGGGAAGCCTTCGCGGCCATGGCAGCACAGAGGGGAATTGTCCGGCTGCTGATCTGCAGCTTTACCGCCCTTGTTTCAGTAGCTTCGCTGTTTCATGTTACAGGAAGCCTGAACCTGAAGGTCATTTCTGAATATTCCGAAACGCATGGGTTGCTGCTGCAGCTTCCACTCACTTTTCTGGCCGTGGTGACGCTGTTGCTAACCCGGGGCAGCCTTCTGTTTTTTGATTTCAATATTACCGGCAAAGGTTTGGGCCTTGTGGATTCACCCCTTTATACACCATATGGCGGTTGGAGCCTTGCTTTGGTGCAGGTTACCCACTGGATTGAAATTGGCGTTTGGATAAAGCTGGTGTCCGTGTTCCTGCCGTTCACACCCTGGATAGCTTTTGCTGCATCGGCGCTTGGCTACCTTGCCTTTTTATTGCTGGACGGGTTTGCCTCAAAAGAACAATGGAAAAAGGTTGCACGGAACGCTTTGATATGGGGCGGAGGAATGTCGGTGATGAATTTTATCTGGCTGGTTTTGTAGTAACAAGAGATGATGAACCCTCCCCGCTTAACTGGACTTTCAGCCAGAGGATAAAAAACGTGTACTGAATTTGATAATTATACAATGACCTTAGCATTATCCTGATTGTATTTGGGAAATGAGGAGCGATACCATGGGTTGGTTAGACAGGTTCAAATCCCGTTCCATTTCATTGCTGGCCATACAGGCCGGCGGATGCACAGGCTGTGCGCTGCAGTTTTCCATGGCGCTGTCTCTGGAGAATGATATAAAAGGCATTACGATCACAGCAAACCCAAAGCATGCGGATGTACTCCTGATTACCGGATGCATCAATGAACAATCTCGTGAAGAAATACTAAAAATATATCAACAAATTCCCCAACCGAAAGCTGTGATTGCCGCGGGGGCTTGTTCCTGCTCGGGCAGCCTGTTTCGCACTGCAGCCGGCAAGCTCTATACAGCCGAGGAGATTCTGCCGATTGATGCATGGATCCGGGGCTGCGCACCTAAAATGCATGAAATGCTGGAGGCGGTTGTGCGGGCTGCACAAGCAGGTTTGGAAAAAGAAGAAAGCGGGATGGAAGCATGAAAAATTGGAGCGAAAAACAAAGAGCCGCCCTGCAGGGAAAATGGTTTACGTTTAAATGCATGGGCTATACCCTGCTGATGATAGACGCAACACAGGAGGATAACCAGGTTTCCATTGAATACATTCTAACGAAGGAAGACAAGCTGGAAGCAGTAAAGGCAAATGTCCCCTGCGACAGTGTTATCCCTTCCGTGACAGAGGTGTTTCCCCAGGGGGCTCAAATGCAGGAGGAGATTGCCCAAAGATATCCGGTTGTCTTCCAAACTGAAGCTGAAGCACAGGAGCTTTGCGATTGCTCGACGATCGAATGGGGCCCCTTTCATCCATTGCTACCCCAGCCGATCAAGTTCCAGCTGTGCATGAAGGACGAGATGATCCAAAACACAAGACTGATTACAGGTTATAATTACAGGGGCCTGGAAGAACTGTGCAAGGGAAGAAAACCGGAGGACGTTCTGGAGATTTTGGAAAGAACCTCTGCGCTCAATGGCTTTCCATTGGGGTTTGCGTTTTCCGCTGCCATCGAACAGCTTCATGAGGTGAAGGTGCCTGAAAGGGCGCAATGGCTTCGGATGTTCCTGATGGAAATGACCTTTCTGCATGCCGGGCTGCAAAGTTTGAACAGCATGGCACGAAGCCTTGGGCTAGTGGCATGCTGTGTGCGGATTTTCAGACTTTCCGGTCTATATCAGGAAGCTGCGGCGCTGATATGCACAAGCCCACAGTTTTCAGGGCTGTTGGAAATTGGCGGCCTGAACAGGGACATTCCAAGAGAAACCTTATTTGCAGTCAATGCAATCCTTCAGGAAATGGAAGCAGAGCTAAAGGATATTAAAAGCCAGTGGGAAAATACAAACTCCATCAGAAAAAGGCTTTCCGGTGTCGGCAGAATCGAAACAGCCCATGCGCTGATGATGACCGGACGAATGCGCAGAGCGGCAGGCTTGCCTGAAGATCTCCGCAGCCAGTCGGTACTGCCGTGGTCAGAATTGTCCTGTAAAATACCACAGGCAAACGGATGCGACTGCTTTGCCCGCGCAATACTGATGCTTGAAGATGTGCTGCTTTCTTTGGAGTTGATCGATCAAATGACGGCAGATCTTCCTAAAGGAAGCATTAAAGCGGCTTCCCGGCTGGATGGTTCCGGAGACGTTTTGTTATGCGAGCCGGAAGCCTATGGCGGGATGGCCCTGCGCGTGCGTCAGCAGAAGGGAATACTTCATTCCATCCGGATCAGGAATGCTGCAGCTCTGAATATCTCATTTCTGCCCCAGTACCTCACAGGGATGGAAATCAATGATCTGCCCCTGGTTGTTTCGTCCTTTGAATTGGATCTATCGGCAATGGAAAAATAACGAAGCTGGCTAATGATAGTAACTTCCGGTATTTTACTTTGTATACAAAAAACAAAAATATATTCACAAAACCTTTTTCCTGTGATATCATGATTAAAGAAAGTAGTTTTGTTTGCTTTGCAGAAATCTGCGTGAAAAACTGCCTGAAAGGCAACGATGGGTTCAACAAAGCATACCAGTGTACGGGAACAGCTTTCGCCTTATACAGAAAAAGAAACAGCATAAACCGGTCAAAATGAAATGAGGTGAACCTATGTTAAACTGGATATTTCGCGGGGGTGTTCAGGCACCACACCGCAAACATACCGCTGAGGCAGAAACAGCGGTGATCAGCATCCCGTCCAGAGTTATCCTTCCGATGGTTCAGCACATTGGTGCCCCTTGTACACCTGTTGTGAAAAAGGGCGACACGGTCAAGGTTGGCCAGGTGCTTGGAAACTCGGAAGCCTATGTATCTTCACCTGTACATGCCAGCGTATCCGGTACTGTTACCCGCATAGAGCCCATGCTTTATGCCAGCGGCAAGCCGGTGATGTCTGTGGAGATAGAAGCCGACGGAAAACAGGAAGTTCATGAAAGTGTTATTCCGCCTTTGATTCATACGAAGGATGATTTCCTGAAGGCAATTCGAAATTCAGGGCTTGTGGGCCTTGGCGGCGCAGGGTTTCCAACCCATGTGAAGCTGAACCCCCCGAAAGAAAACAAAATTGATTTTCTCATCATCAATGCCGCCGAGTGTGAACCCTATATCACCTCCGACTATCGTGAGCTGATGGAAAACCCCGACGGTATTCTTAAGGGCATTCAGCTTGTACTGGATATGCTGGATATTCCCAAAGCCATCATGGGCATTGAAGACAACAAATCCAAGGCTATCAGGCTGCTCACCGAAAAAGCTGCTGTTGATCAAAGGGTTTCTATTGCACCCCTTCGCTCAAGGTATCCACAGGGCGCCGAGAAAATGTTGATATACGCCACAACCGGAAGAAAGGTTCCGCCGGGTGGGAAACTGCCTGCTGACGTTGGCTGTGTTGTGCTGAATGTGAACACCGTTTCCTTTATTGCCAGTTATGTTCAAACAGGCCTTCCCGTCGTTACAAAACGCGTTACCGTGGACGGACCTGTTGTAAAGGAACCAAAGAACGTATATGTACCTATTGGGACCTCGTTGAAAGATGTCTTTGACTTTTGCGGCGGGTTTTCCTCCAGTCCGTTTAAGATCCTGATGGGCGGCCCGATGATGGGGATTGCCCAGTATTCCCTCGAGACCTCGGTTATAAAAAACACGAACGCCATTCTCGCACTGGATAAAAGTGAGGGGGATCTTCCTTCAGAATCAGCCTGTATCCGTTGCGGCCGGTGCGTGGAAGCCTGCCCGATGAACCTGATACCTTCCGATATCAACAGGCTTGTAATGGCAGGGAAATATGACGAGCTGGACAAGTTTCATGTGCTTGACTGCATTGAATGTGGCAGCTGCTCGTATGCATGTCCCGCAAAACGGTATTTGGTCCAATCCATCCGAATGGGTAAGGATGAGGTTCGTAAGAATGCCAAAAAGGCATAAGATGCTCCCCGAGTATTCGTATTGAGTGGAAATGAAACACAAATTTTATTGCGATAGTTTTTGAGTTCATCCAGTGAAATCAAACGGTTAAAATATGCAATAAAATTAGCTGAAACAGAGAGAATTGAGGTGAATCGGCTTTGGAAAACAGATTGTTTGTCAGCTCGTCTCCTCATCTGAGGGATCATACTTCAACCCGCGGCATCATGCTTGATGTCCTGATAGCCCTTGTACCTGCAGCGGCAGCAGGGGTTTGGTTTTATGGCCTGCGGTCATTACTGGTGATTGTTGTAACAATGGCTGCGGCTGTTGCTTCGGAATACCTGATGCGGCTTGGGCTGAAAAGAGAACAGACAGTTTCTGATTTAAGCGCTGCTGTAACAGGCTTATTACTGGCACTGAACCTGCCGCCCACGGTTCCCATCTGGATGGCCATTGTCGGCGCGGCTCTGGCAGTGGCATTGATCAAACAGCTTTTCGGCGGGCTTGGCCAAAACTTCATGAACCCGGCCATGGGCGCGAGGGTCATGATGGTGGTGGCCTGGGCTGCCAGAATGACGGTCTGGACCGATCCGGTCACCGATGCAGTGACATCGGCCACCCCTCTTGGCATTCTAAAAGAGGGTGGTACCAAAGCTTTATATTTGGATATGTTCTGGGGAAACATCGCCGGATGTATCGGTGAAACCTCGGCCTTTGCCATATTGTTGGGCTTTGCATATCTGCTTTTCCGTAAGGTGATCACCTGGCGAATCCCTGTGATTTTTACCAGTACGGTTGCGCTGTTAACCTGGGTTTTGGGCCCTGAGGGCATCTTTACCGGGGATCCGCTGTATCATGTATTGGGCGGCGGGCTTTTGCTGGGCGCTGTATTTATGGCTACCGACTATGTGACCAGTCCAATCACCCAAAAGGGAGTTGTGATCTACGCCATTGGCTGTGGTGTTTTAACCACGCTGTTCCGTCTATATGGCAACAATGCGGAGGGAGTTTCCTTCGCAATCATCCTGATGAATATTGTAACACCGCTGATAGACCGTTACACCGTACCGGTCAGCTTTGGAGGTGAACGCCGTGTGGGATAGCATTATCAAACCAACCCTGGTGCTTTTCATTGTTTGTGTTATCATCGCAGGCTCGCTGGCCTACGTGAACAGTATCACCATCGATACCATACAGCAAAACACACTGCTGCAGCAGGAAGAATTCCGTCGTCAGGTTCTAAAGGAAGCAAAGACATTTGAGCAGGTTCAACAGAAGGGTATTGCTGAGGAAGTGAAAGATATCTATACCGGTTATGCAGGAAACGACCCTGTGGGCTATGTCGTTGAGGTTGTCTCAAAGGGGTATGGCGGTGCCATCAGCATGACGGTGGGTGTGAATATGGAAGGTGTCATCACCGGCATTGTCATTGGCAGTAACAATGAAACCCCCGGTCTTGGCTCAAAAGCCACAGGCGCAGACTTTGTCAGTCAGCTCAGCTCCATTACGCTCAATGACATTTCACAAAACGCGCTGGTTGTCGTGAAGCAGCAGCCAAAAGCCAACAATGAGGTGCAGGCTGTTTCCGGAGCGACAATATCATCACGCGCTGTTACCAGAGGTGTTCAGGCAGCCCTTGACGCTGTCAAAACCATAAAAGGGGGGGACTGATATGGCCAAAGGAAAATTAAAAGCGCTATCTACTGTAACAAACGGCTTTTTTAAGGAGAACCCTGTATTAAGGCTGGTATTAGGTACATGCCCCACTCTGGCGGTGACGACAATGGCAAAGAACGCGATTGGTATGGGTATTGCCGCTACCTTCGTGCTTCTTGGGTCCAACATCGTCATATCCCTGATCCGGAAAATTGTTCCGGATAAGGTTAGAATTCCGGTGTTTATCACGGTTATCGCAGGGTTTACAACAATTGTCCAAATGCTGCTGCAGGCTTTTACACCGGATATTTACAAAGAGCTGGGCATTTATATCCCTCTTATCGTTGTAAACTGTATCATATTAGCCCGGGCAGAGATGTTCGCCTGTAAAAATTCCGTAGGAATGTCCATCCTCGACGCTCTCGGCATGGGTGCAGGCTTTACCATTGCACTGCTGATCATGGGCTCCATCCGCGAAATCCTGGGTTCAGGCACATGGATGGGCATTACGCTGACAAAAAATCTGTTTGATCCGGCAGTTTTAATGATCCTCCCTCCAGGAGGCTTCCTCGCCTTTGGCTTTATCATTGCGGCCATGAACAAGTTTTCAACTTTGAAGATCAGAAACAAGGAAATTGCATCGGGCTGCGGCATGAATTGTCCAGGCTGCAGCAACGGTATCGATGGAGGTGATCCGGCGTGAAGGAAATCATTTTAATTGCGATATCGGCAGTTTTGGTTGAAAATTTCGTTTTGTCCAAATTTTTGGGGATATGTCCGTTCCTCGGGGTATCCAAGAAATCTTCAACAGCCCTGGGCATGGGCGGTGCGGTTATATTTGTCATGGTGCTTTCCTCCGCAGCTACCTGGGCCGTGAATGAATACCTTCTAAAGCCCTTTGACCTGGTCTATATGCAAACCATTGCATTTATCCTGGTCATCGCTGCACTGGTGCAGTTTGTTGAAACCGTGCTGAAAAAGCTTCTGCCTGCGCTGTATAAGGCGTTGGGGATTTATCTCCCGCTGATCACTACAAACTGTGCAGTGTTGGGGTCCGCCCTGCTGAACATGGAAAGGAACTATACCTTCCTTCAGACCGTCGTTTTTGGCTTTTCAGCGGCAGTAGGCTTTACGTTGGCGTTGATTCTGTTCTCCGGCGTTCGCGAAAGAATGGAGACCAACGATATTCCGGTTGCGTTCCAGGGACTGCCCATCACATTAATTGCAGCAGCACTGGTATCCGTTGCCTTTATCGGCTTTACGGGCTTATTTGGGATTTAAGCGGCGGGATAATTGGAAGAATCGTAGATAGAGCTGCTCTTGTTGTTAAGCGCTGAAACCGGATTGTTGAATAAGGTTGTTACTACAGAGAGTGAGGTAGCTTTATGATGCAAATAGTGCTCCCTATCGTCATCATTTCAGGCATGGGCCTGGTTTTCGGTCTGGCACTGTCCTATGCGTCCAAGAAGTTTGCCGTGGAAGCCGATGAACGAGTTGAAAAGGTTCGCGGCGTTTTACCCGGTGCAAACTGCGGGGCCTGCGGGTACAGCGGCTGCGATCAGTACGCCGATGCGATCGTTACAGGGGCAGAGATCAATAAATGCCCGGTTGGCGGAAATGCTGTTGTCGGGCAGATTAGCGAAATAATGGGTGTGGAAGCATCCTCCATTGAAAAGCATGTTGCCAGGGTGATGTGCAAGGGAACCTGGGACAAGGTTCTAATTAAGTTTGACTATGATGGTATAACCGACTGCAAATCGGCTGCTACCATGGCAGGCGGGCCATCTGCCTGCATTTATGGCTGTGTGGGCCTGGGAAGCTGCAAAAAGGTATGTCCCTTTGGTGCGATTGAAGTGGAAAATGGCCTGGCCCGGATCATAGAAGCCAAGTGCAATGCCTGCGGGAAATGCGTTGCCGAATGTCCGAAGGCGATCATCGAGCTGGTTCCTTCGAAAGCTGAGGTTTCAGTTGTCTGCAGCAACCACGAGAAGGGTGCAGTTGCCCGTAAAAACTGCAAGGTTTCCTGTATCGCCTGTCAAAAATGCGTGAAGGAATGCCCCTTGAATGCCATTACAATGGATAATCTTTGTGCGGTGATCGATACATCAATATGCGATAATTGCGGCAAATGCATCGCAGTTTGCCCTTCAGGCTCTATTTTAAGATATCAGGGCCATCATTAAAGCGTACGGTCACAATTATCATAGGGCATCCAATCCCCGGCAAGGAAAACGTCTGAGGTTAAAAAGCAATCATGAACGCGTGAGAAAAAGGATTCTGCTGAATGGCAGGTTCCTTTTTCAATTACTGACTCTATTTTCTCATCTCAACTTACGCATAGTGCTTTGAGGCGCGGATATAACATCACCGTCGCTGGCTTATTGTTTAGTCCAGCGCATAAAGCACTGTAAGAAAATTTATGAAAGACAGATAAAAAAGGTATAGGTTGTGATATAGTGTTAATAACACAGCTTTAATGATTAGAACGTAGGGAGAGAATGATATGAAGAATCGAATAGCGACTACTGTACTTATTCTGCTCATGTTCACCTCAATTTTAGTTTTTCCGGCCTGTAGGGGAAGTTCATCCTTATCTGTCGGGTTGTCGGCTGAGGACATCGTACTGGCCATTAAGACGGATGGTCAATGGGATGTTGTAGAGAGCAATGTCTTTCAAAGGGGAGATATCATCGGCCTGGTGATGTTAAATGTTTCAGGCTTCAAGAAGGGCGATGATGGTCTGAACTGGATGGAGATTGATTTACAGGTGAAAGGGCCTGACGGAGAAGTTGTCCTGGATGAAAAGGAGCTTTTGGGAGAAGCAGGCCATATTGATATGGAAAACAATACTGCAGAATCACCGCTGGGTTCTTTTTATACCCAGGATGATATGCCCACCGGCGAGTATGTTATGAAGGTTACCCTCTATGACAAGGTTGGCAAAGGTAACATAGCGCACAGCGAAAAAATCATCATAGAATAGGATGTCAGGGTATTCTTCCGGGTGGGCATGTGCGCCCCGGAAGAGTACCTATGAAAATGAAGCCTGTCAGAATAAAGCTCATAGGTTATTTTTTATTCCGAAAGATTAGACTGTCCCGCCTATAACCGGATCACACAGAGTTTCCCACGGCAAGGTGAAGCTGATCGGCAACACCCGCGGGCAGCTCCAGAATACAGTAAGCGTTTTTGCAGGTTTTGCCCGTTTTCCAGGGCATCATGTTCTTTTCAATTTTAACGATCGTCATAGCCCTATCCAGGTATACAACATCAATGGGTATTTTCATAAAAAAGGTGTGGATGGATTTACAGGGAAACAACAATAGCCCGTAGTCCACATTACTCTTTCCCATTAATCCCAAAAATCTGCTGGCGAAAGTGTCGGCAGTGCGGACAGGATATTTGATGGAGAAAGAAAATCGATTCTTTTTACGCATATTCAGGCAGCAACCTTTCTATAGCGAGGTCTCAATGTCCCCCACCTCTATCATGTATTTTTTGCCAAAGGCAAAAAAACACGTGTTGGCGGGTACCAATTACCTTAATCAGGCGGTTGAGCATTGAATAACGGGTCGCACAGTGCTGGATTTTGCTTGCAAAATCCTCTTCTCCCGCCTCGATATAAGAACTATACCGCTTTGGCGGCAAGAACCTTGTTGCGGTGTGATGGTTTTGCTAAAGCAAAACCCTGCCGTTGCAATACCTGGGCTGGTCGCAAGCATTGTTTGGCTGGTCATAAGCTAAAGCTTGTTGCTCGCCCATGCATCCTGGCTGCTCGCCTATGCAACCTATGTGTTGCGATTGCAAGCAATCGCTTCCGTTGTTATAACGATTTCAAGCTATACAATACTGCTTTTCCACCAAAACAGAAAGAATAAACAAATTGACTAAATAGTTGATCAGACTTATTCTGAGTATATAACGTATTAACGATAACAGGGATATGCGCCTTTATTCGGATGTAAGTTCATTGAGGCATAGTGGGTTTGTTCAGCTTCAATGCTTGGAATGGAAGGCTTCAAGGAAGCGTGTGGCAGGTGTCCCGTTTTTACAGGGAGGCTATTCCGCCGATGAGCGGTTTTGAAGGGAAATTGCATGGAGGATAAGGAAATTGTTGAAAGGTGCCTGAAAGGGGAGCTTGAATGCTTCAGCCACCTGGTTGCAAACTATAAAAAGCTTGTTTATTCCATTGCCCTTCGCTTCCTTAAAGACCATCAAAGTGCAGAAGATATTACGCAGGAAGTTTTTCTTAAGGCCTATAAGAAGCTGAGTTTATATGACACCAACATGAAGTTTTCGGCCTGGATAGGGCGGATCACCCATAACACCTGTATAGACACCATCCGTAAAGACAGAAACTATCAGGTGGTATCCAGTGATGAAATGATTGTCGAAGACACCGATGAGTCGGCCGACGAGCTGGTGATAAAAAAAGAACGCAAGCAATGGATAGAAGAGCAGATCCGGCAGCTGGATCCGGGCTATAAAACGCCATTGCTGCTGTTCCATCAGGCAGGCCTAAGCTATGAAGAAATTGCGCGGAGCATGATGGTTCCGCTTAGTATAGTGAAAAACAGGATATATCGCGCCAGAAAGATGCTAAAGGAGAAAATGGTGGAATATTATGGGGAGGGATAGGAATGCATGTCCATGACAAAGAATACTGTGCATATTTAGAGCGTTCCATGCCAGCTGAAAAGCAGGAAAGGCTGAAAGAACATTTTTCAGACTGCGGGCAATGTAACCGTGAATTGAATGAATGGGAAAGCCTGTTTGACACCATCGGCATGCTTAACTTTGATTTTAGCCTGGACGGGCTGGAAGAAAAGGTGATGCAGCAAATCCGCAAAGCGGCCAATGAACCTGTTTCGCCACGCATTCTGGCGTCCTACATGGTTTATGTTATGGCGTTTTTGTTTATTGCAGGCCTCTTTATCAACCCGGCACTTCAGGTGGGCGGTCAGGTGCTGCACCATGTAGACAATCATATAGCCACGGCAGGCCTTCGGCTTATCAATGAGGTAAAATGGCATGCTGTAGATATTATTTCCTACATTCGCAACAGCAATTTGTTCAGTTGGCTGTTTGCGCTGGTTGCAGGTATTACCCTGATTGCAGGCGGAACATATGTCTCCTTTGGAAGCAAGCTGCGCAAGGCCAATGCTGCATAGTCCGACGAAAACTTTCATATTCTATTTGAAAACCCATGATGATCATTGTATAATAGGTATGACTGTAACAGATACCGATACAGCATGAACCGCAAAAGCGGCAGAACCAATGGTTGACAGGGGGAAACAGAATGCTCGAAAGGGAAATTGTTATTAATAATGAGTCCGGTCTTGAATCGAAAGCAGCTGCAATGCTTATTCAGAAGGCCTCTGGATACGCATCAAATATATGGATTGAAAAGAATGCAAGAAGGGCAAATGCTAAAAGCTTGCTGGGCATATTGTCTTTAGGTGTCAGCAAAGGGGAAAAGGTGCTTCTGATTGCCGATGGTGCGGATGAAAGCCTTGCCCTTAACGAGCTTGAATTGTTTGCGAACCGCGGTATGTCCAATGAATAGCCCACAGGTGGTAAATGGCAGAACAAATGGAACATTTACAGGAAATTTTAAAAAACCTCCCGGATTCTCCGGGAGTTTATTTCATGAAGGACAAAACAGGCCGAATCATTTATGTCGGTAAGGCCAAGATCCTAAAAAACCGCGTTCGTCAATATTTCCAGAACACCGATGAAAAGGATCCCAAAACAAGGGCCCTTGTTTCCCGAATTCACCACATCGAGACGATTGTCACCCAAACTGAAGCCGAAGCGCTGATTCTCGAGAACACACTGATCAAGCTCCACAAACCAAAATTCAACATCCTGCTGAAGGATGACAAAACCTATCCCTACATTCGCATCACTGTCCCGGAAGATTTTCCAAAAATCGAGATCACACGAACGATTAGAAAGGATGGTGCCAAATATTTTGGTGCCTATACAAAGCCTTCAGATGTTCGAAAATCCATAGAGGTAATGCGCAAAATATTTCCCATTCGCACCTGCAACCGGCAAATCAATGAAAAAACACCGCAGCGTCCCTGCCTGTTTTATCATATCGGGCTTTGCTCGGCCCCCTGTGCGGGAAAAATCAGCGTACAGGACTATAACGATATCGTGCGGGAGGCTTGCAGGTTCCTCGAGGGAAAGCAGGAAGAAATTCTTTACGAGCTTGAAGAGAAAATGCAGGAGCACGCACAGAACATGGAGTTTGAAAAAGCCGCAATTATCAGGGATAAACTAAAAAGCATCGCGAACGTCACGGCAAAACAGCTGGTATTGTCCACAAAGATGGAAGATCGAGATCTATGCGCCTTCATCCGTGACAAGATCAACAGCATGATTGTTGTATTGTTTGTTCGTGGCGGCAAGCTGATGGGAAAGAATATCAACCTTCTGGAGAACACTTACGATCTGGACGATGGAGAGATTCTGGAAGCCTTTATCACGCAGTTTTACGGGAACGGGCGGGAAATTCCCCCGGAAATTCTGCTCACCCATACCCTGGACAATGAGAATATTCTGGTGCAATGGCTTCATGGGGTTCGCGGCAAGGCCGTCAAATTGTATCAACCAGTCCGAGGCGACAAAAGGAGCCAGATCGATCTGGCTATGAAGAATGCTGAGGAAGAGTTCGGGAAATACCGCATCGCCTTTCTGGGTGCTAGGGAGAACATGCAAAAGGCCCTTAAGAAGCTTGAGGAAGTTCTGGCATTGCCAGAACCGCCCAACCGAATCGAGGCTTACGACATCTCCAATACCGGAAGCGACGGAATTGTTGCGGGGATGGTTGTTTTCCTTGAAGGTCTGGCGGAAAAGAGCCATTACCGGAAATTTACCATCAGGAGCACCGGTGGGCAGAATGACTATGCGGCCATGCAGGAAGCACTGTTCAGAAGGCTGAAGCGTTTCAGCGATGCCTCAGCCGACGAAAGCTTCAGCGAAAAACCGGATTTAATCCTGGTAGACGGAGGTATCGGCCATGTTCATGCAGCACTTGAGGTGCTGAAGGAACTGGGTCTGCAGCTGCCAGTAGTGGGCATGGCAAAGGATGACAGGCATCAGACCTCCATGCTGGTGAACGACAAAATCACCCTGGAACTAAAGCTTGAACCTTCACTGATGCCCCTTGTTGCAGCCGTTCAGGAAGAAGTCCATCGGTTTGCCATCGGTTTTCACCGCAGCAAAAGACTGAAGGAGCAGCGAAAATCTGCCCTGGATGGTATCGAAGGGATTGGCCCGAAAAAGAAAAAGGCACTGCTAAAGCATTTCGGTTCCGTGAAAAAAATCAGGGAAGCCACGGATGAACAGCTGTGCAGTGTTGAGGGCATCAATGCCCAATTGGCCAAAAAAATTAAAGACACCTTAAGCAATTGATATTAATATTTCATATTTTATCTCTAAGGCCCATAAACATAGAACAACATCAAAAGAATAAATTGTGTGGTTCAAATGAAGAAATGATGGGTATGCAATCCCTAACTGATGTGAATGCAGCACAAGATGATATCGCCGCTTCACTCAGGATAAAGCACATACCTCTGCGGCAGCTTATTTCAGCATTAAGGGGGGTGTGAACAGTAACCTTCAATTTATTCAGGGGTTCACCAGTGGAAGGTTTCGCTTATTGACTTTCTTATAGGGGTGCTTTATAATGTTGTCTAATGTAAAAGGGAGGCTTAATTCTCCTGGTTATTTATGAAAAGTACTAGTATCAGGTACTCCGCCAAACACTTACCAACATTTCATAAAAACAGAACAGCAGACTGGGAATAAAACCGCAAAAAAAGTACAAAACTATAGAACTGCTGTGGTAAGCCGATAAGGGGGATACAGAGAGAAAACAGAAAAGGAGTAACAGCGTATGAGTGGCAAAGAAATTTTTTTAACTTATGATGGACTGCGAAAACTGGAAGAGGAACTGGAGCAGCTTAAAGGGGAAAAAAGAAAGGAAATTGCCGAAAGAATCCGCCAAGCCCTCGCATTCGGGGACATATCTGAAAATTCCGAATATGATGAAGCAAAGAATGAACAGGCTCAGAACGAAGTGAAGATCGTTCAGCTGGAAAACACGCTGAAATATGCCAGCGTCATCGATGAAGATGAGGTAGATACCGACGCGGTCCGTCTTGGCACCCGTGTTAAGATTTACGATGCAGAGTTTGAAGAGGAAGTAGATTATCATATTGTCGGTTCAACCGAGGCAGATCCCTCTTTAATGAAGATATCCAATGACTCCCCGGTAGGTCGTGCATTAATCGGGAAAAAGGCGGGAGAAACCATCGAGGTCGCTGTCCCGGATGGCACAGTAAGGCTGAGGGTGCTTGAAATCTATAAATAAATCAACAGAGGTATTGTTTACGTCAGGTTCATGGAGTATAATGTTTAGATAGCAGAACGGTTTACATGGAAATGTAAGCTGTTTTTGTGTTATGTCGGAAAATTTTCTGTTCATACAAGCACTTCTTTTAGTGCCAAGAATGTTCCGGCAGTACATTAAAACTGCCATTCATACCGCAGGGTTGGCGGTAAAACAGCGCAAGAGGCATCAGGAGGTTTTTAATATGCCGGATCAGGTAAATCCCAATATAGAGCAAATGCAGGATCTGAATGAGATATTGCAGATTAGAAGGCAAAAACTGTTTGATCTGCAGCAAAAGGGGCAGGATCCCTTTTATGTTGTTCGTTATGATACGACCCATTCGACTAAAGAAATCGTTGAAAATTTTGAACAGCTAGAAGGCGGCAGCGTTTCCCTTGCTGGAAGGCTTATGGCCAAAAGAGGAATGGGTAAATCCAGTTTTTGTGACCTTCACGATCGGGATGGAAAAATTCAGCTGTTTTTCCGCATCAATGATTTGGGGGAAGAGGCCTACGACGAGTTTAAAAAGCTGGATATCGGCGATATCATCGGTATAAAGGGCACCGTGTTTAAAACACATATGGGGGAAATTTCTGTAAAGGTTCTTCAATACACACTGCTGTCCAAGTCGTTGCGGCCGCTGCCCGAGAAATTCCACGGGTTAAAGGACACCGACACCCGTTACCGTCAAAGGTATCTGGATCTCATTGTCAACCCGGAGGTTAGAAAGACTTTTATTCTGCGCAGTAAAATGATCTCGGGGGTAAGGCGTTTCCTGGATGAAAGGGGCTTTCTCGAAGTGGAAACACCCATCCTGAACACCATTCATGGGGGCGCAACCGCCAGACCGTTCAACACACATCACAATACCCTGGATATGGATCTGTTTTTACGGATAGCTCCCGAGCTATACCTGAAGCGGTTGATTGTGGGCGGTATGGAGAAGGTTTATGAAATTGGCCGCATGTTCCGCAACGAGGGCATGAGCATCAAGCATAACCCCGAGTTTACAATGATGGAAATATATCAGGCCTATACCGACTACAAGGGCATGATGGATTTAACGGAAGAATTGTGCACCACACTGGCCGAACAGGTTTTGGGGACGACGCAGCTGGAATATCAGGGGCAGCAGATCAATTTGTCGCGGCCCTGGGCCAGAATGACCATGACCGAAGCGGTGCTGAAATATGCCGGCGTTGATTTTGATGCCATCTCATCCGACAGCGAAGCCCTTGAAGCAGCAAAACAAAAGCACCTCGACACCGGCAAGCTAAAAACAAAGGGTGAGATTCTGAACCTGTTTTTTGAAGAATTTGTCGAGCAGAATCTGATTCAACCTACTTTTATTATGGATTATCCCGTTGAGGTCTCTCCGCTGACCAAAAGAAAACCCGACAGGCCCGAGCTGACCGAGCGTTTTGAATTTTTTATCACAGCCAGGGAATTTGGTAATGCCTATTCCGAGCTGAATGACCCGCTGGATCAGAAAGAACGTTTCCTCGCCCAGGTGAAGAAACGTGAGCAGGGTGATGAAGAAGCCAATATGATGGATGATGACTACATTGTTGCGCTTGAGCATGGTCTTCCGCCTACCGGAGGCCTGGGTATCGGCATCGATCGGCTTGTGATGCTGTTTACCGATTCATTCTCTATTCGAGATGTGCTGTTATTCCCTACAATGAAACCAAAGGAATAGAGCGCTTAACAAGGAAAAGGGGGTTATTGAATGAATGAAATGGATCAGCAAAGAGCGCTGACCATGATGGATTTAAATCCGGATGCCAGTAAAGATGAAATATCAAAACGATATGGCATCATCGCCAGAAAGTTCCGCACCATCAAGAAGGAAGACGAGAACGGTTATACCATCGAAGACTATACCGAAGCGTACAACCTTTTAATGGGCATTACCTTTGTTGATGAAAAGGAGGAACAGCGGCAGAAGCAGCTGCGTGAAAATCCTCCGTTCCTGGCTAAAATTCTAAAAAAGGATCCAGTAAAGCTGGAAAACTTTTTTCATTACAATAAGTGGTTTATCATCGGCGGGCTTGTGTTGATTATCGTAGTCTTCCTATCCATCAGAAGCTGTGTGAACCAGGTTCATCCCGATTTCTCGATGGTCCTCTCAGGAAGTGTTTATGCAGAGGATTCAGAACCTTTGGAAGCAGCCATCAAGGAAAAACTTCCGGAACTGACCGCACCCCGGGTGCATCTGTTAACGGCCAACCCGTACGACGGTGAATACAATTATGCCATTTCGATGAAGCAGATGGCTATGCTGACAGCGGCAGAGATAGATATCATCCTGATGGATCAGGAAACCTTTGATCTGATGTCACATCAAAACATACTTCTGGCATTCGAAGATCATATGGATACATTGCCGTTTTCACAGGAAGAGTATGTGACGGGGGCGGTTATTTTAGACGAAACCGCTGATGCAGAGCCTATTATGGGCCCAATGACGGCGTATGGCATCGATATTACCGAAAGTGAATTTGTCAAGAAAAATAACATCCTCGCCGAGAAGATCATTGCAGGAGTAGTACTGAACAGCCCAAGGATAGATAAAGCACTGGCATTCCTGACGAAATTGGACTAGAGGGCTGCCTGTAAAAAACAGCTAAATAAAATGGGTTATAAATGAAAACCCCCGAAACGGAGCATGTATTGCTAGAGCCAAATGGTGCTGCCCGATGGGGTTAAGGAGGAGCGCATATGTTTGAGTTGCAGATGGACAACCATGCCGAGCCTGGAAGGATCAAAATAGTATTGCAGGGTGAAATTGACATTTCAACAGCACCCGAGTTTAAGTCAAAGCTGTATGAAATCGTTGGCGACGGGGAGAGCGACATTGCCCTGTATTGCGACGGCCTTTCCTATATCGACAGCACCGGGCTGGGTATTCTGGTGGGCGCGCTGAAGAGGGTTAAGAATCATCAAAAAGGCGTGTATATTTTCCAGCTGCGTGAGAACATCCGCAAATTGTTCCGAATCACCGGCCTTGACAAAGTTTTTATTCTGGAGGAAACGGTATGAACGGAAATTATGATGAGATAAAAATTCATCTTCCTCAAAAGGCCGACTATTTGGGGTTCCTTCGGCTGTCCGTTTCCGGGCTTGCTTCAAAGATGGGCTTTGACATTGATACCATCGAGGATATCAAGGTTGCCGTTTCAGAGGTGTGTTCAAGGCTGATATCGCAAGGCAGCGACGAGTATACAGACTATGATATAACCTTCCAGCTTTTCAATTGGGGACTCAGAGCCATTTTATCCGTACAAAACCATGATGGCAGTGACATTTTTGAGGGTGAATCGGGCGATTTTGCAAAAGCTATCATTAGTACTTTAATGGATGAATTCGAAATTTCAACGGACAAGAACTATGTCATCACAATGGGTAAAAAGCTGGGGGACTGCATGAATGGTTAAGAAGCAAGGAAAGCAGCCTGCATATACCGAGTTGGAGCTATTTCAAAAGTACCGTGCTAATAAGGATCCATATATACGCAATGACATTGTTTCCCGATATGTGTATCTGGCAGAAATTCTTTCAAAGAAATTCATCAACCGGGGTGTAGAATATGATGATATCTATCAGGTCGCCTGCATCGCGCTGATCAATGCCGTAGAACGCTTTGACATCGATGCCGACGTGAAATTCGTCAGCTTTGCCACCCCTACCATCATCGGTGAGATCAAGCGATATTTCAGAGACAAGGCATCAGTCATCCGCATTCCCAGGCGAATCTACGAGGTCTATCAGAAGGTGAATCAGGCAAGGGATTACCTGATGCAGCAGGACAGAAGGGCGCCCCGGGTTGACGAGATTGCAAAATATCTGAATATGCGCGAAGAAACAATTCTTGAGATCATCGAATCCTGGAACGTTTATAAAATGCAGTCCTTCGATCAAACTCTTTTTGAAGAGGATGATCTGGAGCTGCATGAAACCGTAGGCGAAGATGATGAAACCTTTGAACGGATCAATAACAGGGATTATCTTGAGAAATCGCTGAAGCATTTTGACGAAGCGGAAAGGTCCTTTATCCGTCTGCGCTATTTTGAAAACAGAACGCAGAAGGAAATTGCCACCCATTTCAACGTATCCCAGATGTACATATCCAGGCTGGAGAAAAAAACTTTGGAAAAATTCCGAAAAATTCTGAGAAAATAAAGGGAAATGTGGGTATATAATAAGCAAGACTCATATAATAGCTATTAAGGGACATAGTTGCCCGAAATAGATCATCTGGCTTTCCAGGTAAACGGATGTAACTGAAAGCTTTACAGAAGGAGTTTACTTGTGAGCGTAATTCAAGATCAACAGGAACAAACGATATACAATGGGTTTATTCTTAACGATACGCATCAGGCCTGTGAAAAGGTGCGTGTCATTTTGGCGGGCATTCAGAATGCGGTTGGGCTGAACACCGATCAGTCCTTTGATGTGCATGTCATTCTCAGTGAACTGCTGCAAAATGCCATTCGCCATGGCTGTACCATCCAGCAGAACAAGGTATATATGAATGTCTGCATCAGCAACAAAGATATGCTGAGCATCACCATACAAGATAATGGGAAGGGTTTCGACGTTTTCAAGGTGCTCGACCAGCCACAAAAAATACCGGTCAGTAATTGGTCCGAGCTGCCTGAAAGCGGCAGGGGCCTTCAAATCGTGAAAAACCTGTGTGATGATATGGTCTTCAACCCAAAGGGTAACTGTGTTACCGTCAGAAAAAAGCTTAGCTAATCTATTGTCTCCTGTCATCCTGCGCATTGTCGAAGGGGCCTGTAAATCACTTTGGGAAACAATTCAGCTGGTATGGTTGAATGATGTTCTGCGGCATTTCGCAGATACAAAAGAATGTAAAATTATACCATGAAGGTTAGGGAAGGACAAATTTTTCTGGCCAAAGCCAGCTTGATGTGATAAAATGAGGAAGTACGTAATGTTTTAGTTTGTTGGCGAAAAGAAAACCCGTAGCAGCTGCAGTTCAGTGTATAGTCCAAGCTATGTTGTGACTTTCGGGCAATCATCGGCTTCATGTTTTCGATTTATTTTCAATGTATTCATACTACAACCACAAATTAAACGTATGATAGGGTATGGAAACGGAGTGATATATAATGATGAAATGTTCAATCTGCAAGGTGAATGTTGCAGTTATATTTATAAACAAGGTCATCGACGGGAAGCAGCAACCAACAGGGTTATGCCTTTCCTGTGCCCAAAAGCAGGGAATGACCCCCCTGAACCAGATCATCCAGCAAACCGGCATGACCCAACAGGATTTTGAGAACCTGAACAACCAAATGCTGAATATGTTTGACAATGTGGATATGGATACTCTGAACGAAGCCCTCCCGGATGGTGAAGAAAACATCGGCAACCAATTGCTGCGCTCATTGGTGGCTTCCGACGCAAACAACCAGAACAAGCAGGAGGAAACCGAAAGTGTCAACCATGACGGGGCTAGGGTGAAGGCAAGAAAACCTGCACCCAAACGAAAATTTTTGGATATGTATGGCATAAATCTCACCGAAAGGGCGGAAAAAGGCGAGATAGACAAGATTATTGGCCGCCAGCGCGAAATTGAAAGAGTGATTCAAATTCTCAACCGTCGTGCAAAAAACAACCCCGTGCTGATCGGTGAACCTGGCGTGGGTAAAACAGCGATTGCAGAGGGACTTGCTGTGCGTATTATCAACCGGCAGGTGCCTGCAAAGTTTTTCACCACCGAGGTGTATCTGCTGGATCTGGCGGCAGTTGTAGCAGGAACCCAATTCAGAGGTCAGTTTGAGGCCAGAATGAAATCTATCATAAAGGAAGCCCAGGAAAGCGGCAACATCATTCTGGTGATCGATGAACTGCACAATATTGTTGGCGCGGGGGACGCTGAAGGCGGTGCGATGAATGCCGCCAACATCCTCAAGCCTGCGCTGGCCCGCGGTGAGGTTCAGGTGATCGGTGCCACAACCCTGGATGAATACCGCAAGCATATTGAAAAGGATGCCGCACTGGAAAGAAGGTTTCAGCCGGTTATTGTCGATGAGCCTTCTGCAGAGGAATCCATTGAGATCTTAAAGGGAATTCGGAATTATTACGAAGATTATCATCAGGTCAGAATATCCGACCAGGTCATCGAAGCAGCTGTGAAGCTGTCAGCCCGGTATATTCATGACAGATATCTTCCCGACAAGGCAATCGATGTAATCGATGAGGCCGGTTCCCGCGTGAACCTTCAGAACCAGGGCATGGCCGAGCTGGAAGCCCTGAAGCTGGAACTGAAAAAGGTGCAGGAGGCAAAGGAGCAGGCCGCACAGCATGATGATTACCAAAAAGCGGCAGATTATAAAGTAGAGGAATGCAGGCTGCAAGACAGAGTGAATCAGCTTTCGCAAACCTGTGGAACTGCTGATGTGACTATAGAAGATATCGCTTTTGTCATAGAATCCTGGACGAAGATTCCTGTTCGAACCATCACCGAAGCTGAAGCACAAAAGCTGATGGTTCTCGAGGACAGGCTGCACAAAAGGGTGGTGGGCCAGCATAAGGCCATTGAAAGCCTGTCCAGGGCCATTCGCCGCAATCGTTCCGACTTCCGGAAAAAGCGCAAGCCCAATTCCTTCATTTTTGTCGGCCCCACGGGCGTCGGAAAAACAGAACTTGCCAGGGCGGTGGCGCAGGAGCTGTTTGGCCATGAAGATGCGATGATCCGGTTGGATATGTCCGAGTACATGGAAAAACACACCGTATCCAAGCTCATTGGTGCGCCTCCGGGTTATATCGGCTTTGATCAGGGCGGGCAATTAACGGAGAAAGTGCGCAGGAGGCCTTATTCTGTCATCCTGATGGATGAAATTGAAAAAGCGCACCCGGATGTTTATAACATGCTTCTTCAGATCATGGAGGACGGCAGGCTTACCGACAGCCACGGCCGCACGGTTGGGTTTGAAAACACCATTTTGATCATGACTTCAAATGCAGGCACCAGCAACAGAAGCTTTGGCATCGGCTTTAACAATGAAAACCAGGCTGCTTTGGAAAAGCAGGTGATGGACGCAGTGAAGGAAACCTTCCGCCCAGAGTTCCTGAACAGGGTGGACGAGGTGATCGTCTTTGATGTGCTAACGAAGGATCAATTGAACGATATTATCGATCTGATGCTGCAAGAGGTTCAGTCGAATACCGCCGAAAAGGGAATTGCGTTCACGGTTAGCCCAGCAGCACGGGAAGCCCTGGTGGAAAAGGGATACAGCCCAAAATTCGGTGCAAGGCCGCTGCGTAAGAAAATTCAGCAGTATATCGAGGACGAGCTGGCTGAAAGGTTTTTGCGTGGTGAGTTGAAAAGCGGCTCGACGGTTCATATTGACTACGCTGCCGACCAATTCAGCTTTTTGGTGCAAGCTGAGCCAGACGTGCTTCCCGCACATGGCCCATCACTGGTAAGGAAGAACTGAAGTATTTATTAAGGGAAATGTAAAAAGAAAGAACGCCGGAACAACTTGGTTGTTCCGGTTTCTTATATTCAACTTTTAATAGTGTTCCAGTTCGTATATAAAGAGCTCATCGAATCATTTTTCTGAAATCCATTTAAAACAATTTGTTTATTACCGGAATATTTTCACCCGATTCTTCAAAAGATAACGAAGCAAAATCGGTTATTTTTGATAGTCTTAGGGGAGGAAATGACATGGTAGGCAGGGTAATCAACAGAACGCGAAATTTATGGATTCTTATTATCAGTGCTGCTTTATTACTGGGTGCGATCGCTGTAATACTGTTTTTTTCTTCGCAGCAAAAAACTGAAATACCACAAAAAGGTGTATTTGTGATGAGCACAGAGACAGCGATATTGTAAACCATTTCGCTGCTGAATTGAAGCAGAATCCGTTCTTATCACAAATAAAGCTTTTACCTTCAGGGAAAGGGCACTCAGTAACAGTGTTTATGGGGGCTTAGTTCCTTATAAGTAAAATTAAACCGCTTTCAAAAGATATCAAGCTAAAAGCAGAGTGGTTTCATTGTCATGGAGGAAAAATGGAAGAAAAAAGAACCAAACAGGAATATAAGAAATGGTCGCAGCAACAAGCACCTAAAACAAAGAAAGCTAAAAATCTTCTGTTGGCTTTTTTGATTGGGGGAATTATATGCACAATTGGGCAGCTAATTCTGAATTTGCTGCTTGGAGCGGGGATGTCCAAGGATGATGCATCAGCGATTACTACGCTGACAATGATTTTCATTGGCGCTTTTCTGACAGGGATCAATGTGTATGACAATATCGGTAGAATCGGCGGAGCGGGGGCCGCAATACCGGTCACCGGCTTTGCCAATTCAATTGTATCACCGGCTATGGAATACAAAAAGGAAGGCTATGTGATGGGCGTGGGAGCGAAGATGTTCCTGATTGCCGGGCCTGTGCTGGTGTATGGAATTGTGACCAGCATCCTTGCAGGGATTTTGTACTACCTGTTTGGGCGAGGCATTTAGTAGAGCTAAGCAGATCGAAAAAAATGTGTTGTTTTTATGGAGGAAACAATGGGAACCAGACTGGGAAAGCAAACAATCCGGCTTGACACAAAACCGGTCATTCAGGCATGGGCGGCCATTGCAGGTGCAAAGGAAGGTAATGGCCCCCTCGCCCGGTATTTTGACGATGTCATCGACGATGAGTATTTTGGTGAAAAAAGCTTTGAAAAGGCCGAGAGTAAATTTGTTCGGGAAACCTTCTCGAAGATCTTAAGCAAAGGCAATGTTTCTCCGGGAGACATCCAATATGTTTTTGCCGGGGATTTGTTAAACCAGTGTATTGCCGTCAGCTACGGCATGCGGGAAACGGGCATCCCCTTCTTTGGGCTGTATGGAGCCTGTTCAACGATGTCAGAATCAATGAACCTTGGAAGCCTGATGGTGGATGGCGGGTTTGCAGAAAGGGTGGTTTGCATCACCTCCAGCCATTTTTGTTCCGCGGAAAAGCAGTTTCGTTTTCCATTGGAGTTTGGCAGTCAGCGCCCGCCCACGTCCCAATGGACAGTTACAGGCTCGGGCGGTGTGTTGCTTGGAAAAGCAGGCGACGGGCCCAGAGTCATTCATATCACTACCGGAAGGATTGTGGACATGGGCATTAACGATGCCAATGATATGGGCGCAGCTATGGCACCGGCGGCTTGTGACACAATTACGGCACATTTTAAAGAGACACAGCTGCCCCAAAATTACTATGATCTGATAGTGACCGGAGACCTGGGTGTGCATGGGAGAAACCTGTGCGCACAGCTTCTGGAAGAAAACAGCGTGCTCATCCGCGAATGCTATGACGACTGCGGAGCAATGATTTATGACACAAAGGAACAGCAAACCGACAGCGGAGGCAGCGGGTGTGCCTGCTCTGCCACCGTCCTGGGAGGGTACCTTCTGGAAAAGCTTTCAAAGCGCGAGCTTAACAGGGTTTTGTTGGTTTCAACCGGCGCTCTGCACAGTCCTTCGGCTATTCAGCAGGGCGAAAGCATTCCATGTATCGCCCACGCTGTGGGGATTGAAATGATCTAAAAATTGAAAGAAATGAAGAGGTGGTACTTTTGGATTATATCAGAGCATTTGTTGTAGGCGGTCTTATTTGTGTCGTTGGGCAGATCCTCATTGATCTAACGAAGCTCACACCGGCACGCATTATGGTGCTTTTCGTTGTATCCGGCGTTATTCTTGGTGTTTTGGGAGTTTATCCTCTCCTGGTTGAATTCGCGGGGGCAGGGGCAACCATTCCCATCATTGGCTTTGGGAATGTGCTTGCCAAAGGTGTTATCGAAGATGTGGACAACAGGGGGCTTCTCGGTGCTTTCAGCGGTGGTGTCAGGGCCGGAGCTGTGGGCATTTCTGCTGCCGTTTTCTTCGGCTATGTCATGGCAATTATCTCCAAACCAAAAGCAAAAAGCAAGAATTAGGAGATTCACAAAGAAGGTTCATGCCCTGAGACAGACATCATAAAACCTTCCCCTGCCTTATTTGCAGAAAGGAAGATAATGAACTTACCGTTTCGTGTCACGGAGCTTTACTTCACAAAATCCAGATTAAGTTTTCATGTTTCACACAGAACCGATTGTCTACTCTCAAACGCTGTGGTATTATTTCTTATAATGAGGCAAAAATGCCCCCACGTCTTTTCGTATTTTCAACCTTCAGGGTTGTGAAACGCCTGGTGACGGGTACCGATTACCTTAATCAGGCGGCAGGCATATGTTCAGGGGCTTGTTGCTCGCCCATGCATCCCGGGTGTGTTGCATTAACAAAGCAATTGCTTCTGTTGCTATAAGCATTTTACCGAAGATAAAAAAGTGAGGATATTGAGAGGAGACAATCCATGAACAACAACCCAAAGAAAACCTATTACAATGGTCGTCGGTCAAGTAAGAACCGAATGCTGGTGTTTTTAACCATCGCAGTGGTACTGTCTTTGGTATTGCTTGCGTTTTTCATCTGGCAAAACAGGCCTGAAAACAACGGGAATGCCACTCCCACCCCAACAACAGCGGCTGTCGCTTCAGCCACACCGGCGCTAACACCCTCGGGGGGACAAGCCCCCACATCTGAACCTACTGCATCACCTATACCTGAGGTTACAGCTACGCCTGCTCCTGAAAATATAACCCCGGAGCCTACTTCAGCCCCATACACAGGGTCCGATATCACGCCTGCTCCAAAGCTTCCCTTTGAGCCGGTCAAAGCGCTTTACCTGAAACCGGGTTCATATCAGAATGAAAAACAGCTTCAGCACTACATAGATCTTGCAAACCGCACTGAGATCAACTCGTATGTCATCGACATCAAGGGCGATTACGGCAACATTTACTACAAATCTGAAGTTCCGGACGTGGTGGCAGCCAAAGCTTGTTCTGACTTTAACATTCAAAAAACCATCGAGAAACTCCACCAGAACAATATCCGGGTCATCGGGCGTATCGTTACCTTTAAAGACAATGTGATCACCAGTTACAAACCATCTCTTGCGATTAAGCATAACGGCAGCACCTTTGTGGCTCAGGACGGTACCAAAGCCCAGTGGCTTGACCCAACCAACAAGGGATCGTGGGAGTATGTTGGAAATATTGTGCGCGAAGCCGTGAACTACGGTTTTGATGAAATCCAGTTTGACTATATCCGCTTTCCGGAAACCTCTTTATATGAGTATCAGCTTCAGAATCTGGAAGAAGGCAAGCAGCGACGGGATTACATCGAAGGCTTTACCGAATACATCCGCAGTATTGTTCCAGAGAGTACCATTCTATCGGCAGATATCTTTGGCTGGCCGTTGATCGCCACCCGTGATTCCGGTGAAATCGGGCAGACAGTTGAATCTATTGGCTGGCACCTGGATTATATTTCCCCCATGGTATATCCCTCTCACTTCGACAAGAAGAGCCAGACCATTAACGGAATCAACTTTACAAAACCAGACCTGAAGCCCTATGAAATCGTATATAATACGTTGCTCGTCGGAAAGAAAAGGATTGATTCGGTAGAGGGCTATAAACTGAAAAGCCGCCCCTATCTCCAGGGCTTTACGGCGGCTTATCTTGGCGACGGGTATTACACCACCTATGGTGTGGAGGAATACAGGGCACAAATTAAGGCGGTCTATGACGCAGGCTATGAGGAATGGATCTTCTGGAACGCCAGGAATGAATATGTGGAAGAAGCGTTCCTCCCTGAAGGTCAATAGCATACAACCTGTTAAGATAGCATATGTTTGTACAGGGGCATCTATAAAAAAATGCCCCTGCCTTATGCCATGTTTTTTGCCTTGGGCAGAAACATGTGCTATCCGGTTGATGATTCCTTAATTGCTGGGTTCAAAAAGAAGTGCTTGCGTTTTGACCTCGCGCGAACTCTTTAGTGAAAGGATATGTTGATATGTCAATATTTGAAGCTATTTTGCTGGGAATTGTTCAGGGATTCTCCGAGTTTTTGCCCATCAGCAGCTCCGGGCATCTGGTGCTTTTACAGAAAATCTTCGGCATAGAGGAAGGGGCACTGACCTTTGATATCGCTCTACACCTGGCCACTTTGATAGCTGTGATGGTAGTCTACCGTGAAAAGCTTCTTGAAATACTCAAGAAACCTTTTTCAAAGCTTCCTGTCTATATTGTTCTGGGGACAATCCCTATTGGGATTCTGGGCTTACTGTTCAATGACATGATTGAGCAGCTTTTTGATACGGGTGCGACATTGGGGGCTGGCTTCATTTTCACGGGAATCATTCTGATGCTGGCTGAAAATGCAGGTAAAAAGGAACGGGATCTGGAAAAAATGAAGGTCTCTGATCCGCTGCTGATAGGTACCGCACAGGCCGTTGCCATGCTGCCGGCTGTTTCACGCTCGGGCATGACCATTTCATCTGCCCTGGCCTTGGGAATAGAACAAAAAACGGCTGCCGATTTCTCTTTCCTGCTGTCAATACCGGCTATTCTGGCAGCGGTGGTGCTGGATGGTTACAAAATGGTGAAAGCAGGTGAAAACACCATTGCGGCGATCGGTACCGCCCCGCTGGTGCTGGGAATGCTATTTGCAGCAGTTGCAGGCTTTTTTGCGGTAAAGACCATGCTGAAGCTGATCCAGAACCGAAAGCTGAAATATTTCTCCTGGTACCTTTGGGTGTTGGGCGCATTGGTGCTTTTGGATCAACTGGTTTTACACATTTTCTTCTAAAGCCTGACTGCCACCAAGGAGCATATGATAAAACGCTCGCGGACCGTTCATAACTGTCACAGACAGTTATGAACCAGTTGCACACAAAACGCGCAAGTCGGGAGTGTACCGCAGGCTTCAGCCGAGGAACACTCCCCTTGAAGGCGCTTTCAGCGCCCACGTTTTGGCACACAATTCGCGCTAACGCTCATTGAATTGGCTTGAAATTCTTTACGGCCTGGGTCTATAGTCCCATTGCATAGCCTTATTGGCCTATGGGACTATAGCCTGGGCCGTGCTACAATAAGAGTGAACATTAGCATTTCTCCTGTTTTTTTAAGAGCCTGAAAAGGCTCTTTCTTTTTACGTGTCACGTGAGGCGCTCATTGCTGGATTTTGCTTTAAAAATCCTCTATTCACGATTTAGCGTTTTTAATGATTTTTCCCCTCGTTTTACTGGTGGGTTGCACATTGCCCGGTTTTCAAGTACAATTTTTTTGGAATGCACAAACTGAGCTTAAGAAAAACGGTTTGTAGAAAGCGTGGTTTTTATGAAAGATGTGATCATCCTCGGGATAGAGTCCAGCTGTGATGAGACCTCAGCAGCGGTGGTTGTGAACGGACGAAAGGTTCTTTCCAATATTATCGCTACCCAGGTGAAGCTTCATGCCGAGTACGGCGGTGTGGTGCCTGAAATTGCATCACGCAAGCATGTTGAATCGGTCATTCCCGTTATAGATAAAGCGTTAAAAGAAGCAAGCATAACTCTTGAAGCGATAGATGGCATTGCCGTCACCTATGGCCCCGGCCTGGTGGGTGCGCTGCTGGTAGGGCTGACTGCGGCAAAAGCACTGGCTTTTGCACTAAATAAGCCACTAGTTGGGGTGAATCATATTGAGGGGCATATCTGCGCAAATTATATCGCTCATGCGGAACTGGCACCTCCATTCATTTGTCTGGTTGCTTCGGGCGGTCACAGCCATGTGGTCGCGATGGAGGACTGGCAGAAACCCGTCATCCTTGGCAGGACGAGGGATGACGCAGCAGGGGAGGCCTTCGATAAAATTGCGCGGGTATTAGGGCTGGGTTATCCCGGCGGGCCTATGGTTGAGAAAAAAGCCGCGGCAGGAAACAGTGAAGCTTTTCATTTCCCCAGGGTCAGGTTCCTCGATCAGCCGTATGACTTCAGCTTTAGTGGCCTTAAAACAGCGGTGATCAATACGGTGCACCAATTTGAACAAAAGAAAGAAAGCGTACCCGTAGAAGATATCTGCGCTTCCTTCCAAAAGGCAGCGGTGGATGTTTTGGTGCAGCATACCATTGATGCAGCTGCTAAAAAAGGCTTCCAAACCATATGCCTGGCAGGTGGCGTGGCGGCCAATACCTTCTTGCGCGCTGCCTTTGATAAAGCCTGCAATGATAATGGCAGAACTATGTATTATCCGCCCTTACAGCTTTGCACCGATAATGCAGCCATGATTGCTTCTTCGGGCTTTTTTGCATACCAGCAGCAGGAGTTTGCAGGATTAGACTTAAATGCGGTTCCGGGTTTGAAGCTTGGTGAAAAATGCAGATGAGACCCAAAAACAAGTTTTCCTTCAATTCAAGCTTCAAAGATTCTTTTGTGAATTTTGTGGAAAAGGCATAATCTACAGGAAATATTGCTGTTTTACCTGTGGATAACTCTGTGGATGATGTGGATGAAATAAGGTTTTTGGTTTGACAAAATGACAGAAGGAACCCCACGGACTGCAAAAAAAATGTCGTAGAATGCGATGAATAGTCGTAATGATAGTTTATCAGGTGAATTTAGTACCGATTTTTGGTGATTTTCAGAAAAGTTTTCCACAGACAGGCTGCTTCATGACCAAGATGTAACAGAGCACAGAAGCTTCAGAAAGTGATGCGCCAGGGAACCGGCTTTAAATAGACAGTATGATACTGATCAGTATTTGCTTTGATTATACATTTGATAATACTGCAGTACCCTTCTCACATAGCTTTCAGCCTGTGGCGGAACACCACCGTACTTTATCACTGTGTTTGGCCCTTTGTTGTATGCTGCAAGTGCTTTTTCAACATCTCCGTCAAATTTGGCGAGCTGATCCCGGTAATACTGGGTTCCTCCCTGAATATTCTGTTCAATGTCATACGGCTCGGTCACCGATAGCCACTCTGCAGTAAAGGGCATCAGCTGCATCAGCCCCATGGCGCCGGAGGTGGAAAGAGAATAGGGCTGAAAAGATGATTCCAGCTTGATAATGGCTCGTATCATATTTTCATCAACCCCATATTTTTGCGAAGCGTTCTTAATGGCGGCATTAATGCGGGGCATGATGGTTGAAATCTCATCCGCTGAAAGGCGGGGGAAATCAGCTTCGTTGCTTCCGGGAGAAGATGGTTTTAAGTTTTTTTTCACTTCGGTTTTGATGGATGTGTCGAGGGAGAGAGTACGGTTTACTGCATCTTCAGCCTGAGCCAGGGCGCTGCTGAAGGAAGCCTCCTGGTCGTTACTGCGAATTTTCAGAGGAACCCGTGATTGTATTTCTACTATTTTGGATTGAAAAATATCATTAATTCGTGATTTCAGCTTCCAACCCTCCTGGCGTATGGGAATGGCTCTCGTGCTTCCTTTCCCGACAGACTAGATGCGTTCACAATTTTTGTACTTCTCATTTTAGTATATCGGAATTCCATGCAAGAAGCAAAAGCAATCTGAAAGCTATTCCTGTGAAATTCATCCAGGGTTTTGTATCGTTATTCCAAGTTGCGGCGTTCAGTAACAAAGTGAAGGAGCAATCAAAAAGTTCCGGGACTATTCATTGACACTGTAATCAACAATCATTAAAATAGATGTAACAAGCACAGGGGTTCTAACCGGAAGGGATTATACGGTTTCATGCATTCCGCTGTGTGGCCTTCAAATATTGAAAGCTGTTTTTTGCAGCGGTTCAGAGGTGAATTTATGAATATGGAAAATGATAAAAACCTGAGTGCTGATGAGCTTAGGCCCGTATTTCCGAAAAGAGCGGTTGTGACCGCAGGAATGCCCTATGGCAACAAGGAGCTTCATTTTGGCCATATCGGGGGCGTTTTCGTGCACGCCGACATTTTTGCCCGCTTTTTGCGTGATCGCATCGGTAAGGAAAATGTTCTGTTTGTTTCAGGGACAGACTGCTTTGGATCTCCCATTGTTGCGCATTACATGCAGTTGGTGCGTGATGGCGAGTTTTCAGGCACCATCGAAGAGTTTGTGATGAAAAACCACCAAAAGCAAAAAGAGGTTCTGGATGCCTACCAGATCGCCATAGATTTGTTTTCCGCCTCGGGTCTGGGGCGAGCCGCTGAAATCCACCGGCAGGTTTCCGACGAGGTGATCCGAAAGCTGTATGAAAACGGTCATCTGATCAAAATGACCACATCACAGTTTTACGACAGTGAGCATGAAGTGTTCCTGAACGGCCGGCAGGTTGTCGGACAATGCCCCATTGAGGGCTGTACCTCAGACAAGGGCTATGCCGATGAATGCGCACTGGGGCATCAATATCAGCCGGTAGAGCTTGTGAACCCCCGCAGCATCCTATCGGGGAAAAAGCCTGAAATGCGAGATGTGGTGAACTGGTATGTCGATCTTGAAAAGTTTTACCCGTTGCTGAAGCAATGGGTGGCATCGGTAAAGGAACAGCCCAATTCCCGGGATTTTGCTGTAAAAAGCATCGAGGAATTTTTAGAGCCTCCGGTGATCTATATCAAACAGGAATTTATCGATCAGGTTAAATCCTTTGAAGATCAGCTGCCGTCCCATACCCTTACCGACGAAAAGAAATCATCCGAGACGATGATCTTCCATAGCCTTGAAGATAGGGAAAAAGCCTGCAGTCTTCTTTCTGAGAACGGCATTCGCTTCCGCACCGGTAAAACCCTTGTGCCATTCAGGCTTACTGGAAACATTGAATGGGGAGTGCCAGCACCGGCCATTGAGGGAGCTGAAGGCTTAACCATCTGGGTGTGGCCCGAGTCTTTGTGGGCGCCCATTTCCTTTACCAAAACAGCGCTGGAATTGAGAAATGCGGGGGACTGGAAAGACTGGTGGTGTTCCTCTGACGCAAAGGTGTATCAGTTTATCGGCCAGGACAATGTGTATTTTTACGGCCCGGCGGAAATGGCCATGTTTATGGGCCTGCAGGGCGAGAACCCCTCTTTTCCGCCTTCTAACGGGCAACTTCAGGTTCCTGATCTGATTGTGAACAACCATATCCTTTTCCTGAACAAAAAGGCCAGCTCCAGCGGCAATATCAAACCACCGATGGCGGGCGATTTACTGAATTATTACATGCCCGAGCAGCTGCGCGCGCATTTCCTGGGCCTTGGCCTGGGTATCCGAAGTGTCAGCTTCCAGCCGAAGCCGTTAAACCCGAAAGCAAACGAAACCGATAGTGATCCAGTGCTGAAGGAAGGCAACCTTTTAACGAATGTGTTCAACAGGGCGGTGCGCTCCTGCTTCTATACCTCACAAAAGTATTATGACAGCGAGATTCCGCATGGCCAGGTTTCCGAAGAAATTCTTCAGGAATCCCGCAAAACAGTTTTAGAGGTTGAAAGGCTGATATACCGGTATGAATTCCATCTGGTGATGAATACCATGGACATTTATATTCGCAATTTGAATAAATATTGGGTAAAATACATCCGCCAGGCCGAAGAAGAAAATAACGACATGCTGCGCCGCCAGGTTTTGGTCGACTGCTTCCATATGGTGCGCACCGCTACAGTGCTGATGCACCCCATTGCGCCCGAAGGGACTGATATGATTCGTGATTTCATGAACATGGATGAAAGCTTCTGGAGTTGGGATAAAATCTTCGAGCCGGTCTACGCATTTATGCAGCCTGGCCACAAGCTGAAGTTCCTCGAAGCGAGGGTAGACTTCTTTAAAAAGCACCCCAGCCAGTTCTAAGAAAAACGAGGTTCCTGTGCAAGCAGGAAAACTCAGGGCATTCAATAAATGTTGTCTGCATCATCGGTCAAGGTTTCCTGTGCAAGCAGGAAACCTTTTTTATAGGTGCGCCCGGCATGGGTGCGATCTAACAAGTAAAAGTACGTTATGGAGACTGGCAACTGCAAACCATTTGCAAAAACAAGGGTGATCTCGGACGTTTCCATTGTTACCAAAGCTGGGAAACGGTTTTGGGAAGAGGGGTATTCAGTATTCCATACGAGAGAAATATTTAAAATGATGTATTGAAAACTGAAACAATGTCAATACTGAATTCATAATGAACATTCATAAACATTGGTGAATCCGGAAAATTGCCGGTGTCATAAAGCGGTCAAAATGTTGAGGCGCAAAGCCTGGATGTGAAGAGGTGATTTCATTGAAAATGGAGTTGACATTGGAAAAGATAAAAGGAATGAATAAAGCAAACAAATGGATTCTGGCGATCCTTTATTCTTTGATATTTCTTTTTTTGCTATTCTGCTTTTATTCGGAAAAGGTGAACCAGGATCTTTCGGATAGCATGATCCGCCTTCATATTGTGGCCAACAGCGACAGTGATGCCGACCAAGCCTTAAAACTTCGTGTGCGGGATGCGGTTATCGCTTACATGACTGAGCGCATGGACAGCCTTCAGACGAAGGAAACTGCCGGAGTTTATGTAAAGGACCATGTTGGTGAACTGGAAACAGTTGCGAACTCGGTGATTGCCAAAGAAGGCTTCAGCGATTTGGCCAGAGTATCCTTTGGGAAGTATCCGTTTCCCACAAAGCAGTATGAAAATGTTATCCTTCCTGCGGGGTTTTATGATGCGCTAAAGGTTGAAATAGGCCGGGCAGAAGGGCAGAACTGGTGGTGTGTGATGTTTCCGCCGCTGTGTTTTGTGGACGATACAAAGGGAGAAATGGAAGAAGATTATATGGATGTGCTGAAGCAGGAGTTGTCATCGCAGGAACTGGACCTCGTTCTGGCATCGGACTCCGAGACTGAAATTCCTGTTGAAATCAAGTTCAAGATTGTGGAGATTTTTCAGGAATCAAAAATAAAGCTGGCCGGGCTTTTCCGGGGGATTATCCGCTTCGATTGAGATGGGTGGGAGCATAACCGGGGTTACGATAAAACGTGCCCCGGTTTTTTAATGCCTTGAATATCCGTGCCGCCGGAAACAATAAAGAATTTTGTTCTGCTTAAGGGTTCGCCGGTACAGAGCCTTCAAGAAGCACCCTGAAACTAACAAATTCTCATTGCTGTGCTCGGTTTTTTGCAATGAATCAATACTTGCATCAGCACACGATTTATAATATACTCTTAATGATATTTAGTTATTACCAGATAATAATCTCTGCTAATGAACATAGTTAATAAAAGGGGTGCTGGATATGAATTATTTCCTGACGGAAGAACAGCAAATGATAAAAGAACTGGCCGCAAGAATAGCCGATGAAAAGATTGCTCCAGTGGCGATAGAATATGATCGGGAAGGGAAGTTTCCCCATGACATCATGAAGCATATCGCCCAGTCTGACCTGTGCGGCGTTTATATCGAAGAAAAATATGGAGGCCTCGGGGGCGGCGTGTTTGAGATGTCCCTCGTGGTTGAGGAGTTAAGCCGGGCTTGCGGCGGCATTGCGTTGGCTTTTGCAGGAACGGGGCTGGGTACCTTTCCAATCATTCTATTTGGAAACGAAGAGCAGAAGGAAAAATATCTTCCCGATATCGCAAGCGGAAGTAAAATGGCTGCGTTTGGGCTTACCGAGGCCGATGCCGGCAGCGACGCGGCGGGTATTCGAACAACTGCTGTACTCGATGGCGACAGTTATGTTTTAAATGGCACAAAGCAGTGGATCACAAACGGCGGTGAGGCCGATATCTACACCGTAATTG
>JAGOJH010000094.1 GCA_017995215.1 Thermoclostridium sp. | reverse complement strand
CAGGTTCTCCGGGATATCGGGCAAGAAAATAAAATACATAGTACCTACCATATCAGCAAGACCTTTTTATCCGAACATCCTTCAGGGTATATGAACAGCAGTAAATGGTTGTATGAAGGTATAGAAGGGGTTCGTACTTATGCTGTCAAAAGAACGGTAGACTTCGATGCGATTATGGAATACTTCACATTCAACGAAGGGGATACCATTGAAATGGGCGCGGCTAAATTTTTAACAGGTACTGCGCGTGCTTTTGATAACATGCTGACGGGATTAAAGAACCTGAAACCCATTGAACCCCATGAGACAGTGATAAAAACCACCCTTCAGGTTTTAAAACAAGCATTCCCAACCTTCAGGATCCTCCGTTATTTACGTATGGATAAAACTAATCTTGCACAAAATTGGGTTATGCTTCAGTATATCATCAATCGCATCTCTACTAAAAAAATAAACCTGGATTTTCTTAATAAAATTCCAGGCTTTGAAAACATTCGCCCCTATTTAATGGGTGCAACGGAGACACAAACAAAATTATTGTATCAATCTGTTTTAGAAGAAACAGATTCCACCTTAATTGGGATGCATAAATATTTGGATTACGATTTTGATTTAGTATACACCGATCCTATGGGATATTATACAGCATTGGAAGAATTATATGAACAAAAAATAAAAAGCCTGAAGGAATTAAACCGGTTTTTAGATGAACAAAATGCGTACCGTGTAAGTGTACAAAAAATCAATGCTGCCCTGGAAGTACCTGTTCGTTTATTAAAACAGGTTCAGCAGGATTTATTGGAACGTCCTGAAATCAGCAGGAAAATTTATATGGTACACCTTCAGGAATACGCTCAGAAAATCCAACAACAACAGGTGTACCAAATCTTAAACCTGGACCCGGATACTTTATACCGGCACTTGTATCACAATGCGTTGGGGGTTATTCAGTTTGATGCCATAGGATACCTTGACCAGGAGCCTATTACAAAAGCTTTAAAAAATCTGTGGGAACATCAGCAGGAATTTGAAGCCAAGGGCATCGGGGTTTTCTTTAAAGATACCCGTGTATATCTTGTGCTGAAGGATACTTCCCGTATACCGGATAAGTATACCGTTCCTGAACTGGATTTCAGTAAGATTGACGACAGTGTGTTACATCATAAGGTGGTGGAGAATCTCCGGGAAACCCGGCAGACTCTGCGGGAGTTGTCCGATAATGCCGTAAACGGTACATTCGGAGATTTAACCAACCGTAAATTTTATGAAACCGTGTATGCAAATCTTCCAGAAGATGTGCGCAGAGTGCTCCCGGAGGATTATGTATATCGCGTATTGAATACCAATGAATTTTTAGAAGGTGTTCGGTTTAACCATACCAATCTGGGTCTGCATGGTTCCCGTAAAAAAGTATTTCAATATGCTTCAGGAGATGCAATCAGAACAGCTTTACAGACTGCACAAATCCTTGCGATGCAAACTAAAACAGAATTACAGTACCTTCAGCTTTACTTCCACAACAGCTTCAGTATCAATACTTCTCCGTTGTTTAAAACATTACCGGATGCTGAACTGTTGGAGATGCTGCAGAAGGCTCCCGAATACAGATTGGTGGCCTTGATTGAAGATGTGAATACAAAAAAAGGTTATCGGGTAATCAGTATTAAACCCAATAACCTTCGCTCCATTGAACTGGCAAAACGTTTAGATGCTGTTGTGCTTCCTACACAAACCTATAGTAAATTGGTGAGCACTATTAATGAAAATAAATTCAAAGGAAAACTGGCGCAAACCTGGCATCGGATTCTGTATGCTTTTAAAGCAGGATACCTTATGACAGTTGGTGCCGTCATGCGTAATACTGTAGATGGACTTATAAAGAATTTGAATTTGTATACAGGAGACACAAAGTTATCCACAATTTATGCACAGACCTTTAGTTTGTATCATAAGTACCGGGAATGCATTAAAGATATGATTGACATGGGAGACAATCGTTTATTGACTTTTACAAAGTACAATGAATACTTTGCTGGCAATCCTAAATTGGATAAGGCTACTTATGATTTGATTCATGACTTCATGGAAGACGGGCCTTCTGCTGGAGAAGTAACAGAGATGGTAAAGTATTATAAACAGCGTATGGTTGATAAAGGAAAACTGGATCCTGATGAAATTAAATTCTGGAATACTTTTGTGGAAACCACCAATCTGTTAATGCAACCCAACCGGGAAGTAGAACAGATTCATCGGCTGGCTTTATATTTCATGTTATTGGAACAGGGTGGAACACAGACGGAAGTGTTTTATCAGATTGCTAAAACACATTTTGATTATGGTTTAAAGACTAAAACTGAACGGTATTTGGAACTGGTATTCCCGTTCTATACGTTCGGTATGCGCAATCTGGAATACTGGATTGATATGTTCATGAATAATGGATGGATGCCGGTGCTGTATCGGGATGTCATGACCCCTATCTGGAACTTTGATGACTATGATTATAATGAATATTCCCGGAATATGTCTTTGCAATATCAGATTCTTTCCGGTAATGTTCCTTTATCTGAATCCGGGTTAACCTTAAAATTGAATCCATCTTTTATGGATGCTTTCAATATGCTGACCAATCCTATTGATGCAGTCAATGATAAGCTGGCCGCTCTAATTAAAGCAACCTGGCAAATCCCCCAAGACCCCAGCTTATCCAATATTATCAATACTGTTCCGATTGCAGGAGCCTTGTATCAACGTTTGAATAGTGGCTTACGCAATATGGGACGCACCGGAAGCATTTGGAATGCTGTTCTTCCCAGTGTGCTGGGTGCCACTTTACGCTGGGATGATTACAATTACTTTACTCGTCGGGGTTATCAGTACAGTCCTTATGCACGCCGACCTTATAAATATTATCCTAAAACAAAACGGACATACCATCGTAAAACTTATGCAAAAAAGAATTACGGACAACGATACTATCCGGATTGGCCTCCATATGTTAAGAAATCTTATTATAAAAAATTGTATCTGGATCCTGCATTCCGGGTTCCCAGGATTCGTGTAAATAATTTCTATAAGGATTTGTACACTACAACCGGAAAGACCCGATTCAAATCCAGACTACTGCCGGTGACCAGTAAAACACTTCAGTATCGTATCCGGGATATGGCGAACTATATGCGATAAAAAAGGGGAGAGCAAAGAGCTCTCCCTATTTCATATGAACAAGTGGGTTGCCGGTACCCTACAAGATATAGAGTAAAGTGGGGGGCTTACACCTCGCTTTAAATATACTCAACACTTCCGGCGGTGTGCTGGTCAACCTTTACGTTTGGCTAAAATCTTTTCCCAGGTTCGGTAACCTTCAATAACAATTCGGTTAATCATGGCTTCATCCCGTTGGATTTTGAATAGATGGAATAACCATCCTTTATCAAACAACGCTGCCAGATAACCATATGGGGCATTTAAACAAAGCATCTGTTGTTGCAATTGTGCTTTATAATATTCAGGGATTCCTTCTGGATCATCCCGATTGTAATATTTATCTCCGTAAGGAGAAACATATTTACATTCTACTGGGATGTACCCGTCGATATAATCTTTGAATATGCCATCAAAGTTAATAGTAAGAAATGTGTAATCCTTATGCCGGTACATGGCAGTAGGCTTTTCCAGAGATACTCCTAATTCAGCAGATGCTTTCTGAAGAATTAAAGGTTCTAAATCTTTTCCTTTTCGTACTGTTTCCTTTTGTCCGATGGCCTGTTCCTCTTCCGTCCAATATAATGTACATTTTTCCTGAATCAATTCCGGGATTGTTTTAAAAGGCTGCACTCCCAGAAATACAGAAGCATCGGAGGCACCCAAACCATTCCGGCGTGCCAGTGCATATTCTTCTTCAGATAAATCCAATATATTTGGAATATCTACTGTGATTGGTAATCCTTCAATATTCATTTTAAATCCTCCCGTTCTTAAATAAATCAAAATGTATAGCGTGTCGGACAGCATCCCGGCAATGATCATTAATTGGTTTGGTCGTATTAGGTAAATAAAAATGTTTACCACGTTGCACCAGCACACATCTATGTACTAATACATGGTCTGCCCATCGGTTCTTTACCTGAGCAGGTTGCTGCATATGGTAAGGCACCTTATGTTGGGCGCAATGCAATTGTAGAATCCCAATTAACTTGGGTGTCTCCATATGACTATGAGATTGTTGCATAGCTTTATTGGGGTTTAAAGTAAAATCTTCAATAATGATTATTAAACTATTATATTTGTTTTTGTAAAAATCAATCTGTTCTAAATGAGCTTGCCAGTATTCTTCTTTTGTTTTAAAATCAGATGCCCGAATTTGAAAAACATGAATTGGTTTGCACATTTGACAATCCCAAAAACAAAACCCGGAAGTTCCTTTACCTTCCTCAAAATTTCCTGAAGGATCAATGGCTAAAATATTCATGAAACTTCTCAAGATTTTCAGCTCCTTTCTTTTCCGCCCAATTGGTTTTTGTAATTTCCATTTCAGCAACAATTGGGATATAAGTATCAGGCCAGGTCTGCATAATTTGTTGAAAGGCAAAGAATATTTCAGATTCAGTATTGTGCTTTTCCCAGGATAGTTCATCATGGATTTGCATTTGCCAACGGGATTTAATACCATGTGCTTTACTATAATCATACACTTCCCGAATCTTTTTCTTTAAATAAAATGCAGCACTACCTTGGATTAACAGATTGATTAATTTATGTCCAGAGACACCATAGTACCGGATACCAAATAAATTTTCAGTATAGGTAAATTGTTGTGCTCGTCCATAACAATAAGTATGATATTCCTTTACACCAGGAAACGCCGCATAATAAGCATTGTCGATCATACGTACTTCATCTTCTGATTTATTTGGAAACATTTGTCGAATACGATTTATTTGCGCCCCATAGTTCTTAGCGAAATTAGTTCTCTTTCCAATATCTGTTCGCAATTTTTTAAACTCCGGATGGTCAGGTGATAACCCGGTAGCTTTGATTGTAGTTGCTGCATGCACATCCACCGGAGTCCATTGTGTTTTAGGGTCTTCGCATAAAAACCATACATCTCGCCAGCATTGGATGTGGAGAGGGTTTGTATAATCAAAGACTGTTCCTTCTCGGTTAATGCATTGATAAGGCATATAAGCCCGACACAAATTGAGATCAGGATGCCCAACAAGAATCGTATAAAATGCCTGAAATCGTAATTCAATTTGTGAATAATCTAAATAAACGATACCATCATACTCACCTCCAGTAGGTACCACAATTTTACGGGGATTAAATAATTCTTTTCCATCATAGGATTTAATTGCACCTTTAGGAAACTGTTGAAAGTCTGAAGTTACTCGCCCTGATATAGCACCAACCTGATTGATTTGAGTATACAACCGGTCGGTGAATACCAGGTCTTTTTGAAATCGAATGATATAAGTGCTATACCATTTCTCCAAGGTGCGCAATTCCTGTATGATATCAATAAATTGAATGGCGGGATTCTCTGGATTCTCACGAATAAGATTACTCTTTAATAAATCCAGTTCATCAGCGTTTGTTGTATGCGCTGGCGTATGATATTGTTGTCGCAGAATCTCCAGAATTTTAGCATGTTGTCCTACAGATAATTCCTGGTGCACCATTTCAGCTAAAGTATTCCGGCGTTCCTGTATATACTGCTTCATTACAATACGTGATTGTTCCAGATATTCCTTATCAATTTTAAATCCCACCCGCTCCATCTCAAATAGAGGGGCTAATAAACTATTTTCCATAGCCACACCCTTTTGATTTCCTCGGGCTTCTACTACGGGTGCAGTTATTTCATGGGTTTCCAAAGTATAAATAATATCATAATGAGCGTACTTATATAAGTTCTCCCGGTTTAAAAAAGTATAAGGGATGTAATCGCTTTCGACTAATCCCTGTACCTTATGTCGAATTTGTTCAGGGACATCTTCTTGTAACCAGCAATTATATTGTCGGCGCACATGTGGTTCCAAATCTTCCCGGTTAAAAATAACATCTTTAAACATTTTTTGAATAACCCCCAGCGTATAAGACTGGGCTTGATATTTTGCCGGGGGTTTTCCACAATTTTGTAACCGTTGTTTTAATTTAATGTTCAGTTCTTTTGCAATTTGTGTACGTTCCTGACTGAGTAATTTCTCATGGGCTTTCGCATCCGGGTCAATATAACGGGTGGTGTACTCCTTTAATTTTAAAGGAGGCCCCCCTTCGTCCTGATGTACAGCATCATGTGCATACCGGATATAAAACATGGTGTCGGAAGTATTTTCTGTTGTATAAGGCAAATCAATATTTTGGCACATATGCAAATCAAAAAGAATATGATGTCCCAAATAAAGTTGTAGAGTAGTGGCAAGTTGATTCCAAGTATGAATGACTGCTTGTGCCAATGCCGGACGTTTTTCTAAATCTACCAGAAAAGTATATCCTTTATTTTCAGTAGGATGTAAAAATCCAAATTGAAAAATAAAAGGCTTATCCAGAATAATATGTAGTCCTGTAGTTTCAGTGTCCATGGCCCCAATAACAGGTGAAAGATTTTTAAATAATTGTATCATAGCATTCGCTTGTTGATTGGTTGTAATTGTTACAGAGGTCCATTGTCGTTTAAGCATTGGGTTCACCTACTCTTCGCACAAATGTTTCACGATTGATTTTTGTTAAACCAATCCGAAACCGTTCTGTTGGAATAATGTTATGATTGGTAAACCGTATAAACAAAGAAGCTGTAAGCCGGTTTAATAATCTATTTAGTTCATCATTTGAAAGACCTGTGGCTGCACCCAACATATTCTTTGAAGTTTGCGCACACTGTTCCAGGTGCATAATTAAAGAAGGACTACGGTTATAGATTTCTTGTAATGCTGCAACTCCATCAGCATCAATCTGACTATACTGTTTTTCATGTGTTACATATTCCTTTAATTTAAAAGTAGCATTATCATAGATGCGTTTTAAAAAATCAACAGCATAGTCTACATGTTCTTTAGTAACAATAATATTATTGTAGCTGTCATCAGTAGAAACCAAATAGCCAGCAATAGCAATGGCAAGACGCGTGATTTTTTTCCACGCCTCGGTACCGAATATCTTGATATGGCATTCGTATTCCGTATTAAGTAGATTTGCTTTTTCGACCACATATAATCCAACCTCCTGTGCAATAATAATTTGTTCCGGGATCCTACTCCATACCCAACGTATACGTGTTTGGTATACCTCTTTTTCAAAAGGAGTTTGTGGCTGCCAGAATGGATCAATCTGTGCATTGCCCCGGTCACTTAGTACAACCAGTAAATCATACCGTGCAATGTCTTCTGCTGTGCCAATCAATTCTGTAATGATAGCAATACCATGCGGGTATGCAGCAATTGGTTTGATAGTACCATCCGTACTCTTCACATTAGTTAAAGAAATCATTCGGACCATCGCTGGAAGAGTTAAAGTTCCGGAGACTCGGGTAATTCTAACTTCATTGGATGATCGAATATCGGTGAGTTCTTGTACAATGTTGGCATTTGATTTACCAAATTCCTCAAATATAATAAGACCTCTGTGATTTTGTGGGATAATGCCTGCTCTTGTCTGATATCCGCTCGCAGTTTTATTACTCCCACCGATAAGTCCCGGAACAGTAGCACTGTTTCCGGCAAGAGATGTAAATACACCAAGTCCGTATACATTCCTAAGAGTATCTGCTGTAGATGATTTTCCAGTACGAGACTCTCCGACAATGAGTGTGTCAAGATACCCTCGTATTTCTTTAAACTGTCCAAAATGGAATTGTAAGACGGTATGGTAACTGAAATCAATTGCTTGGATAAGGGTGTTGTTTCCATTATAACCTAACCATCCTTTCACACGTTCCGTAATATTTTCAATTCTTTCAGCAACAGTCCCCGGAAGTGTTCTAAAAATATCCAGGTGTTGTTTAACGGTAGGTGTAATCGTAAACTTAGATACAGAATCATTTGCTTCTTGTATGTCCACAACGATCATAATCAATTGGGCACCTTTATAAGGGTGAGGTATTAACTTAAAAGTAGCCAGATATTTTTTACCGCTTTCCAGTTTATGTCCTACAGAATACACCGTAAATTCCATAGGTTGTGTTTGTGTATTCGTTGTTTCAAATAAGTCAGTAACATAAGCTTTAAATACAGTCTTTTTCATCAGCACCTTTACTTTAACACAACGTTCTGTAGTAGGCACACGCAGCAATCCCCGAATATTTTTATTTACAGCTTCCTCCTTAAAGTTATTATCAATCAGATGCAGGATATCCTGTACGGTATCATTGTTTAATTCCCATTCCCGAAAGTCTCCTACCTGCATTGTATCCTTGTCCCCGGTTGCCCGGTATTTCTCTGCAATGATCGCAGCAGGTACGGCAAATGTTGCTTCAGATACTGCAACAATTTGAATATTGGCACGCAAGATACGTCCAATATTTTCAGGATGGGATGCAGTTAATAAATCTACAATCGGATATTGTTGTCCCAGTTCTTCAGTAGTCGGAGTGTAATAAGGCGTAGCCTGGATATATTGGATAAGATCCTGTCGGGTCTTCTGATACTTTACAAAGAAATCAGTAATGTCTTCTCCTGTTTCTTTGCAGATTTCATGGAAGTTTGTAACGACCTGGATATGCGGAGTGTATTTAAGTAAGGCTAATGCCAATCGTTTCGCACCATGCACACCTGCTCCGTCATTGTCATAAACGATTGCAACCTTACGGTTGGTGAAACACTGCAATAATATAGGCAGAGTATTTTCTCCGCCGGTAATTGTAATTGCATTAAACCCATGACTTCTGGCAACTGTCATATCTTTTTCTCCGGCGCAAATTAAAGTTACTCTGCTTTCAGGTGTTTCCCGCCAAAGGTCATAAGGTATAATTAAACCCGCCGGTCCATTTCGTCTGGACTTTACTTTTGGTTTTGCACCTGGATTATATGTCCGAATGTCCAGCAAATGTCCGTGTACAAATACCGGAAAAGCAATCAGGTTTTGTGTACCGTTCGGGGTTTTAATATTTAATTGTTGAATAACTTCTTCTGTAATTCCAAAAGGTAATAAACGTTCTTTTGATTCTGTAGTTAATTCAGTAGTATCATTCCACATTCTTAAATCTTCAGGTGTATTAAAGCACCGTTGCAATCTGCGTGCATCCATAAAACTACAACCAAAGATTTGTTGGATGAACTGTGCTTCACTGTAACCAATCCCGCATACTTTACAATGAAACAATCCTTCCAAAGTATTGACATGCGCTGAAGGACGCGTTTCTTTATAAGGTAACCCATTGACCGTATAATGATTGAAGGGACAGCAGACAGCTACTTCTCCTGTCCCTTCCAGAATACTAAAGTATTCAGTGAGAAAACTCATTAATATTCATCCCGGGTTCCAAAAGGTAACGCATCCTCTGCATCCGGAGCATTGATTGTTCCGGTTAATCCGGCATTGTTTCCGAATATGCGGGCTGCTTCAGCGACAGGATAATAGATGTCTCCCGAGAATACATCAACGGCAGCTTTTCCCTGTTTGTCCGGAGCTATATCAACAATAAACTTTTTGTTGACAATAACTTTGGGCAAATCCTTCAGTTCAAAATCACCATTGATAGGGAGTTCCAAAGCTTCAATGAAACGGCGCAGCTTATAGCGCACCAACTCATGATTGCTTTCAGAAATAATATCAAAGAGTTTTCCAACTGATTTACCATCAGATGTGGTGATACCCAGTTGAAGGTTCAGATAAGGTTTACCTATTGAACCGTCATCTTTTGCTTTAGGTATCCGCATTTCTGCTTTTTCAACGAGAGCAAAATAAGTTCCTTTCGGAATGTTATTGCCCCCACCCGGGTTACTGTTTGGGAGTTCATTGAAATTAATAGCCATGGTTCTGCCTCCTTATTTGCAATTGAGCAGAATAGATGCGCGTGCATGTTCAATGGTCTGTTGTACATATCGCACTTGTGTTTGATGTGTTACCAGCAGATCACTGTACTTTTTTTGTACGGCGTCCAGTTCTGTTTGGTATTGACTGATGATGTCTTCGGCATCCTTCAGCTCCTTTTGTAATGTCTCCACCTGTTTTTGTAATTGTGCATTGGTCACTGCAGGCTTCTTTTGTTTGTTGTTCTTTTTAACAGCAGGCTGTCTTCTGGTAGCTATAACAGGACGCGCTGCGGGATCGGGTTGCGGCTCCTCTGTAGGAACTGCATCTGGGATGTAAGTTGTTTCATCTGGCATGATACGACCTCCTTAATTTGTTAATCGGATATATAAGTTTTTCAGAACTGCCAATGGCAAATCTGTTAACTTTGTTTCTTCGTGCCCGGCATCTTTCTTGAGCACCTGCCAAATTGGTTGTGCGGTTGGATGGGTATCCAGATAATTCTTGGCAGCTTCAATATAATCCTTACGCTGTTGTTCCAATAACTCCAGTGGATCCGCGCCTTCTTCCAGGTAGGCTTTGACTTGCAGCATCAATTCAGGAGTGAAGGAATATTGTTCTCCTTTTTTCAGCATAGGATAACGGGTCTTGATTACTTCTGCAACAGGATGTGTATCATTCCCGTATCCTGGAGATATCATATGCAGTACCAGGTCGGGCTCATACTTTAAATCATCCTGTTGAATCTGTTGTTCTCCCAGGGATACCAGTTTCTTTTTGCCATCCACTTCATCGTAATCAAATTTTTCTTTAACACGAACAGTAGTAATGACATGGACTTCCGGATCCCGAATTAATTCCAGCAGTAATTGTTTCTGCTTGGCAACTTCTTCATCCCGCCATGCCGCGTACTTATCATTCTTATTGTTGGGCTGGCGTTTGGTTGCTTCATTGACCAAATCCAAAACACCGCCCTTGTACATCCAGGCATGAGAGATGCTGTCTTCAATAACAACTTCAGCTCCAGCTTTTTTAGCAACATCCCGATAGATTAAATAGTTCTCAGGTTTATACCCGATGTCTGCAGTAAGCTGTCCTACTTTAAACTTACCAACCTGACCTCCGGTGCTGAAGGGAATCCCTACAAATAGATTGGCGGATTTGTTTTCGGTATCAATGTGGAAAACTCTTTGCCAGCTGCCTCCTGCAAGTACCTTGCCGAAAGCCAGTGCCAATCCGGTTTTCCCTGAACCGGTCAATCCTTCAATCATGATAGATGCTTTACATTGTATGCGTTCCGCATCTGTAAAAGTTGGAACGAATGCCATGGTTACGATCTCCTTTCAAATAAATATTTTTTATAATCATTGATGATATCAATTTCAGAAGCGTGTTCCTGAATTAATTTGTACAGATGTTCGTCATAAGTTTCACGAATCATCAGTTCAATAATGGTATGGGGCTTGTCCTTTAATTGTTCAGTCGTTGCGACGAAGCGATCTTCAGCTTGCAGAATATCAGATACCGGCGGATATTTATCTGTAAAGATAATTGTTTCCGCACGGTCTAATGTGAGGGACTCCTTACCGGCATCAATATTAATAAGGAGTAAGTCTATTTTACCAGATTGGAAATCATTTTTCAACTGGTTTCTTACAATTATTGGGGTGTCACCAATGATGACCCCTTTTTTATTTTGAATCTCATGACCCAATATTTTTAAAAAACTGGTAAACTTTGAGAATATAATTGTCGGACGATTGGGATAATCACTTAGGTACTGCAGCACCCAGTCCATCTTGGGACTTCCCCCTTTGAGTTTCAAGAGGACTGGGTGCAAACAGACCTGACGATAACGAACCAATCGGTCCAGAGTTCCCTGAGTAATGATATGTTCTGTTTCATAGAACTGTTCCAAATCATTTAGATACTTTGTCTGTTCTGTACTTGCAGGCAGCCGAATACGCTGGTAATCTTTCTGAGGTAACCAAGGCATAACTTCTATACGTTTACGTTGTGTTGTGTGGGTATTCAAAAATATCTGCAGAGCTTGCTGCATTCCTGTTTTAAAGGCACCGATGTCTACATAAGGTTTCCCACTATTGTGATTCATTTGCCGTATCGTTTCAAAATATTTATTAATGAATGTCCAATAAGTTTTAAAACGATCCGGATATAACCAATGTAGGATACTATAGATCTCGTGCGGTTTATTCGGAGCCGGAGTTCCGGTTAAGGCATACCGGTAAGGTACTTTAATTAAAGCAAACAATGCTTTAGCAGTTGCAGAACCTGGGTTTTTCATACGATGTGCTTCATCAGCAATGACTACTTCCGGGTTTGCATTTAAAATATCCTGAAGCATTCCTGTAATGCGTACTTCATTGGTTTGCTTGTTCTTTCTCTGAATTAATTTTAAAGAACTATAGCTAATGACAGCCCCATAAGTCCATTGTTGAATTGCTTTTTGTTTTTGTTTGGGGGTACCTGCAATAACAACACAAGGTTTCCCTGTCCATCGCATGTGTTCTTCCTGCCATTGATACAAGGCAGAAGCAGGACAAACAATTAAAGCTTTGCGTAATCGTTTATAGATTAGTACCTGAATAATCGTAGGAGTTTTACCGGTACGTTGTTCATTGAAACAACCGGCACAATCTAATCGCGCCAGAAATTTAGCATCTTCAATTTGATAAGGTCGGAGTTCCATAATA
>JAGOJH010000180.1 GCA_017995215.1 Thermoclostridium sp. | reverse complement strand
TTGCCTCCAAGGGCTGAATCAATCTTTTCGATACCAGCGATTCCGGGGTTTTTGTAATAAATCCCCGTGCTTCTATTTTCTCTTGCTCCCCTCAGAAAAACATAAACGACCCCTCCAAAATGAGTATCAAAATCAAAATTGGCTATCTTTTTTTCCAGCCACCTTTTTAGGGCAACAGTATAAATCATGTACTGAAGGTGATAGTTACTTCCAATCATGGCAGCTTCCATCCCGTCAAGTTCATAATGTTTCACATCATTCCCCAGGTGGTTCGATTTCCAGTCAAGGATATAATATTTGTTGTTATGCTCAAAAACCAGGTCTACAAATCCGGTCATCAGTCCCTCGATGTCTGTTTCGCCGCCAAGTTTAGCATCATCTCCGAGGTAATCGTTGATTACCTTTTGGTTTACCTTTTCTACGGAGAAGCAGAATTCCAATTCGGGAAGTTTCTTTTCATCATCAATTTCACAAAGACGGAACCGTCCGTGTTGAGATTTGATTTCAGCTTTCATCACGTTGGTTACCAGCTGATGAATGAGTTCAATATTGCCTGCTATGTTCTTCCCATCCTCTTTTTTCTTAATTATGTTCGGGTAGTATTTTGAAGCTTCCAAAATTGTTTGAATCCAGGTATCCGGTTTGCTGAAAACGAGCCTCTCAAAGATACTGTGAAGCGCAGTACCGACATTTGCACCACGCCCAAGATCCTGAAAGATAAACTGATCAAAATCCTCCGGATTGCCAAGCTCAGCCTTCTCGAAAGGAGCAGAGTGATGCGCCCTGCTTAATGCACTGTAGCTGTGAATGCCGAAGGTGTTTTTCAGAATGAGGCCGGCTGGCAAAGGCTTTGAACGGAACTCTGCAGTCCCCATCGTTTGTATATATTTTCTGTTCTGCCGGTTAATATCATTCTTGGTCCGATCAAGAATCTCGATCAGGTCAGAATTTCCCTTATATCTGTCGATAATGGCTGAGAATGAAGAGGACGCGGGCTTTTCTGCGGTCCCCATTGGGACCAGCGAAATATAGCATTTATAAATAGCTCTTGTCAGAGCCACATAAACAAGCCTCCTGTTCTCCTGCTCTTTTTGCAGATTAAAAATCCTCCGGTCATCATCGCTAAGGTCAGGGTAATTTAAAGTGAAAAGATAATCGTTACCTTTCTTAAACTCATTGAGCTGACCTCTCTTTAAAAAGAAAGCTTTTGGGATCATTGAAAGACAGGGGGCAAAGACAATTTTATACTCGAGTCCCTTTGCCTTATGAATAGTGGATATCTGGACGGCATTTTCATCACTTTCAATCCGCTGCTCAAAATCATCATCGTCATTATCCATGCTTCTGTCCAGCCATGTCACCAGCTCTGAGGGTGTATATTTATTGGTTTTTTCGGCCGCATGCAGCAATTCAGCTATCTGATTGATATTTGTGAGAACCCTTTGGCCCGTAATATCTTTCATGCATCTGGTCCTGACACCGTAAATATCGAGGAATGACGAGATCATATTATAAATACCTTCCTCATTCAATGTCAGCCTGAGTCCGATAAAAAGCTCAATATGCTGCTCATCGTCAATTTTATTCAGGCTCAAAGTGTCAAATCCAAACCAGGTGGAGTTAAGGGCACGGTTGATGTCTCCCCGCGTCGGGGATAAGACTGCCACGATAAGAGTTCGGATCATGCCTGCCTCCTTCGATTTAAGTACTTTGGCGTTATCCCTTTTGACAGCGGGGATATTGAATTTTGCAAGTTCAGCCTTGATATTATCGCCCTCCCGGTTGTCTCTGACCAGGATTCCGATATCTCCGGGAGCAATTTTAGCTCCTTTAATTTTTACATTATCCGTCAGGAGCCTATAGACCTCTTCTGCTACCAGCCTAAAGTTCGTTTTCTCATCGTTCTCATCAAATCTCCAGACGGTTACCGGCAAGACCTTTTTGTCATTTTCGGACATTATTCCAAGGTTGGTTGCCCCCTGTTCCACCTTAAGGTACCTGATCTTTTCATCTTCAAACATGTTGAAATCATCACCCGGATCAAGAAGCACATTGAGAGCATCTATCATATCCTTCGTCGACCTGTAGTTTTTATTCATCGTATAGACAGACTCTCCAACATCAGTCTTTGCTTTTTTGTAAGTGTCGAGATCCGCGCTCCTCCAGCCGTAGATTGACTGTTTGGGATCACCTATATAGAAGATCACAGGCTTATCATCAGCATCGCCTGTCCCCTCAGTAAACACTTTCCTGAATATTTCATACTGATGCTTGTCGGTGTCCTGAAACTCATCAATAAAAACAGCCTTGTACTCTTCTGCTAGTTTCCTTACAAAATCTTCATTTTCAAGGGCATTGTAAACAGTGCGTATCTGATCATCGTATGAGATAAGGCCTTTTTCCTGCTTAATCTTCTGGATGGTTGCACTTGCAGAATTTATAAATGTCGTGTAAAAAGCATGCCGGACCTGCTTATAAGCCTCACCTACTACTCTTCCGTATGGTTCATATAAAAATGCAAACTCTTCGGTGTATTTACCAGCCATGCAGCAATCCTGAATGAAGACTGGGAGAAACTGTTCAGGATTTTCCCTGTTTTTTGCAAGCCGCGCATTTGATCTTATTTTTGTGTTGGTGACGGCATTGAAATTCTCGTTGATTTGTTCTTTCAGAATGGTCAGCGCATCTTCATATCTCTTAACCGCAACATTCAGATCTTCATGTTGAGTAAGATCAATATCGAGAAATTTCTTCCCGGCAAGTGACTTACGGAGAATGTCAGACATCCTGTCAAATTTCAGGTATGAATTGATCT
>JAGOJH010000093.1 GCA_017995215.1 Thermoclostridium sp. | reverse complement strand
ATGCCAGAAACTCAGCCAACGAGGGCAAAAAGACCCTCATCGTCAGTACCGACATGGCCCACAATCTCAGTGACATATTTGAAATACCCATTGGTAAAACCATTCAGGAGGTAGCTACCAATCTCGATGCGCTTGAGATTGATCCGAATTACATTATGAATGAAGATTTTTCGCAGATGAAGCAGGCACTCAACAACCTCATTGCGTCTTCCGGCATGCCCCTTGGCGATATCGGCCAGCTTTCGGTCTTCCCTGGCATGGATGAGCTCTTCTCGCTGCTGAAGATCATGGACATCTATCAAAAGGGGGAATATGAACGTATCATTGTGGATTGTGCTCCTACCGGAGAAACGCTGGCTTTACTGAAATTCCCGGAGTTCCTCGCGTGGTACATGGAAAAATTCTTCCCGATCGGCAAGGTTGCGATGAAAGTGCTGTCGCCCATTTCAAAAACTGTTTTCAAGATCCAATTACCCGACAAGGCTGCCATGACGGACATTGAAAGGCTGTATTTGAAGCTCATCGAACTGCAGGAGTTTATGAAAAACCGCGAAACCACCTCTATCCGGCTGGTGACCATGCCTGAAAAAATGGTTGTTGAAGAGACTAAACGCAATTTTATGTACATGAATCTTTATGATTATCTTGTGGACGGTATTTACATCAACCGCATTCTGCCAAAAGACATGGACAATTCCTTCTTCAGTGAATGGATCAGCATACAAAATCAGTATGTAGATGAACTGGAATCGGTTTTTGATGGCCTGCCCATCTATAAGATTCCCTGGTTTGACACGGATTTGAATGGCTTGTCCGGTGTGGACCGCATCGAACAGGCGGTTCTGAAGGGAAAACCCATTTTTGCGGTGCATGGGGATCTGCTTGGACAACGTTTCGAAAAAACCGAAATCGGCTATGAGATGAAGCTGAAGCTTCCTTTCATTGAAAAGGGTGATCTGAAGCTCCATGAATCAGGTACAGACATTATTTTGAAAATCGGAAACTTTAAGCGCTGCATCCCAAAACCCAATACCCTTAGAAGCTATACGGTGACAGGTGCCAAATTATCTGAAGGCACCTTGACGATGACCTTTACAGAAGGAGGTACCTAATCATGAATCGAGCAGATACAATGGCCTTTATTCAGAAGATGATACAGGCAAAAAGAATGGAAGCGGAAGCCCTGCTGCATCTCTTGCCGGAAAAAACCAGGGGACACATGAAGGTGATTGGAAAGGAGCTTGGCGCCATGGTGATGGAATGCCTGACAGAGGTCTTCATCAAACCGGAGGGATCCGAAGCTGACAAAATGAAACAGGATACGACACAAGGAGTTCGAAAGGTGGATATCGGCTGAATCATCTGAAGGGAGATTCATGCAGGCGGCTGCGTGGAGTGAAAATGATGAGAATATTATTATATACAGGAAAAGGCGGCGTCGGAAAAACAAGCATCAGTGCCGCAACAGCCATTAAACTGGCGAGCGAAGGCAAAAGGGTCATGATTATGAGCACGGATCAGGCCCACAGCCTTGGGGATTCCCTTGCGGTTAGCCTGAGCGGAACCCCACAAAGGGTCGCCCCCAATCTGGATGCCCTTGAAATTGATGTTGCAGAGGAAAATGAGAAGGCTTGGGGTAATTTTAAAGGCTTCTTTAAGGATTTGCTCAACTCAAGAGCCTCAGGTGGGATTGAAGCGGAGGAGCTTCTGGTTTTTCCGGGGCTGGAGGAGTTATTTGCCTTATTTAAAATACTGGAAATCCATGAAAAGAATCTGTACGATGTGCTCATCGTCGATTGTGCCCCTACCGGGGAGACCCTATCATTGCTGAAGTTCCCCGAAATGTTTGGGGACATGATCAGAAAAACCCTGCCCATGAAGAGAAAAGCCACCAAAATTGTTCGGCCCATCATGCAGACACTTACGAAGATCCCAATGCCGAAGGACGAAGTGTTTGACGATTTTGAACGGCTGCTGGACAATTTGGACCGGCTTCAGGCCCTCATGCTCAACAAGGATATTGTGTCCATCCGTATTGTCACCACACCCGAAAAAATTGTCATCAGGGAAACCAAACGGAATTTTACCTGTTTACATCTATACGACTATAATGTGGATGGTATCATTGTTAACAAGGTATACCCGGACGAAGCCCTGGACGGTTATTTCAATAAATGGGTGAAGCTGCAGCAGGACGGTCTGAACGAATTGAAGGAAAGCTTCAGGGATATTCCTGTTTTTCAGCTTCAGCTGCAAAAGCAGGAGCTGAAAACCATTCCAGTGCTTCAGACCATTGGGGATCTGTACGGTAAATACAATCCTATGGATGTTCTTGCCAGACAGAAAATTTTTACGATTACGCAAGAAGGGGAACACTACAAGATGGAAATCAGCCTTCCCTTTGCCGACAGAACCGAAATGGAGTTGGGGCAGCAAAACGGTGAAATACAGATTTCAGTCAAGAACGAAAAACGCTACTTTTCCCTGCCCGACTATTTACGAGGCAAGGAAATAAGCAGCGCCAGGATGGAACAGGGAAAGCTGGTCATACAGTTTTAATCAAGGGTAGAATGAAAGGGGACGGCATTATTGGACATAAAGTGAATGTCAAATAAAGCCGTCCCTGATAATAAATTCGAGCTAAACAGAACCAACCAACTGACGCGAAGCCTTAGCTCAGCTCGAACATTCCGGTATACAACTGGTAATACTTGCCCGCCTGGCGGATCAAATCGTCGTGGTCGCCACGCTCTATGATGGAACCATTCTCCAGCACCAGAATTGCATTGGAATTGCGGACGGTGGAAAGCCTGTGGGCGATGACAAAAACCGTTCTGCCTTCCATCAGCTTATCCATACCTTTTTCAATCAGCGCCTCGGTGCGGGTGTCAATCGAGCTTGTCGCCTCATCCAGAATCAGAACAGGCGGATCGGCCACGGCAGCGCGGGCAATGGCCAGTAATTGCCGCTGACCCTGGCTCAGGTTTGTTCCGTCAGAGGTTAACAGCGTGTCATAGCCCTGAGGCAAGTGGTGGATAAAGGAATCCGCGTTGGCAAGCTTTGCGGCAGTAATAACTTCCTCATCAGTAGCATCGAGCCTGCCATAACGAATGTTTTCCATCACGGTTCCGGTGAAAAGATGGGTGTCCTGCAAAACCATTGAGAGAGATCTTCTTAAATCCGACTTTTTGATTTTATTAATGGGAATGCCGTCATACAGAATGTTGCCCTCCGGTACATCGTAAAAGCGGTTCAACAGGTTTGTGATCGTTGTTTTCCCAGCACCCGTAGAGCCCACAAAGGCGATTTTCTGGCCGGGTTTTGCATATAACGTAACATCAGACAGTACTGTTTTGTTTTCCTCATAACCAAAAACAACATTATTCACCCGGATGTCTCCTTTAACCTGTGTATAAACAACAGATCCGTCATCGTCATCACGGGGTTGCTGCTTCCATGCCCATATTCCAGTGCGATGGCCGGCTTCATGAAGCCTTCCGTCCGCATCGTACTCTGCATTCACCAATGTGACAGTGCCTTCATCAATTTCCGGCTCTTCGTCCATCATATCAAAGATTCTTTCGGCACCGGCCAATGCCATTAAGACTGAATTCATTTGCTCGGACATCATCGTGATGGGCTGCGAGAAGGAGCGGGTGTATTGCAGGAAAGAAGCCAAGGAACCCAGATCCAGACCGTAGGATATAGCCAGAATAGCACCCACAATGGCCGTAATGGAATAGTGTATGTAGGACAGGTTCCCCATGATGGGCCTTAGCATACTGGCAAAGGTATTAGCACCGGATGATGCTTTAAACAGTTCTTCGTTCAGCCTGTCAAAGCCTTCACGGGACTCCTCCTCGTGGCAAAAAACCTTTACAACCTTCTGCCCTTCAGTCATTTCCTCAATATAACCGTTTACCTTACCAACCGTCATCTGCTGTTCTTTAAAGAATTTACCGCTTTTAGAGGCAAGCTTCTTGATAACAAAAAGCATTAAAACCAGCATCAGAACAACAACAACCGTCAGAATGGGGCTTAAAATACACATGGCAATAAAAACACCCAGCACATTGACTAAAGAAGAAAAAATGTTCACAAAGCTCTGGCTAAGCATGTTGCGCAGCGCGTCGGTGTCGTTGGTAAACCGGCTCATAAGATCGCCATGGGTATGGCTGTCGAAATAGCGGATAGGCAGCTTCAGCATGCGTGAATAAAGGTCTGAACGGATCTGAAACATTGTACCGGTGGAAATGGTTATCATCAACCGGTTATAGGTGAAGGTGGCAAGGGCGCCGGCAGCATAAACGATGGCCATCATGCCAAGCATCCGGATGAATGCTGACAGATCCGGGTTTTCCTTACCAACAAAAGGAAGGATATAGTCATTGAACAGGGGCTTTAAGAAGTAGGTCGACGCCACCTGTGCCAAAGCGCTGAAAACAACAAGCACTAAAACTGCAATAAGCCTTCCACGGTAGTTTTTCATATAGAACAAAATTCTTTGGATGGTTTTTTTGGTGTCCTTTGGTTTTCTGGATGCATGCATCCCCCCAGGTTTATGCCCCGACATGCTCTTCAACCCCTTTCTGCTGGGATTCGTATACTTCCCTGTAAATTTGGTTGGTTTTCATCAATTCGTCGTGAGTTCCAACGGCATTTACCCTTCCGTCGTCCATGACGATTATTCTGTCTGCGTCCATCACCGATGCAATACGCTGCGCAATGATAAGCGTTGTGGTTCCCACAAGGTTGCTTCTCAGCGCTGCCCGGATTTTGCTGTCTGTGGCGGTATCCACGGCACTGGTGCTGTCATCGAGAATGATGATCTTGGGCTTTTTCAACAGAGCCCGGGCAATGGTCAGACGTTGCTTCTGCCCCCCGGAAACATTCACGCCACCCTGACCCAGCACGGTGTCATACCCATTTGGGAAGGACATGATAAAATCATGAGCCTGAGCGGCTTTGCATGCCTCGATGATTTCATCTTCCGAAGCATCCTTGTCGCCCCACTTTAAATTATCCCGGATGGTACCGGTAAACAAAACATTTTTTTGAAGCACCATTGCAACGCAGTCCCTCAAGGTTTTCAGGTCGTAGTCCCTGACATCACGGCCGCCCACAAGGACGTTGCCTTCGGTGGTATCGTACAGCCGTGGAATCAGCTGCACCAGGGTTGTTTTTGCCGACCCGGTTCCTCCGATAATGCCAATGGTTTCACCGGGCAGGATGGACAGGTTCACATTTTCAAGCACCTTGTTGCCTTCCATACCGCCATAGCTAAAGGATACATCCCTGAAGGTGATGGAGGAGTCGTCCACTGCTGCTACCGGGTTTTCCTTTACAGTGATGCCGGGTTTTTCATCGAGCACTTCAATAATTCTGGTGATGGAAGCCCTTGAAATGACCAGCATGACCATCACCATGGAAATCATCATCAAAGACATGAGGATTTGGGTGATGTAGCTGATAAATCCCATCAACTCACCAGTTTGCATCTCACCCGAGATGATCAGGTTCCCGCCAAACCAGGAGACCGCGATCATGCATCCATACATCACAAACTGCATAATGGGCATGTGCCAGATCACAATCCGTTCGGCCTTTATTTGGGTTTGCCGCAGCTGATCGGAGATGTCGCGGAATTTTTCCTCCTCATATTCGCCGCGGACAAAAGCCTTTACCACCCGGATGCCAATCAGGGTTTCCTGAATGATGGCGTTGAGCCTGTCATACTTTTTCAGCATGATCTGAAAGCGTGGAAACGCTTTTGACGCAATAAAATATAGGGAAACCCCCAATATGGGGATTGCAAACAGAAAGACAAGCGACAGCTTTGCATTCAGCGAAATGGCCATAATAACAGCCAGGATCAGCATGATGGGTGCCCGTATCATCATTCGGATCATCATCATGAAGGTCATTTGCGTGTTGTTCACATCGGTTGTCAGCCTGGTGACCAGGGAAGCCGTGGTGAATTTATCCATGTTGGCAAATGAAAAATCCTGTATCCTGTAAAATAAAGCTTTTCGAACTCCCTTTGCAAAACCGGTTGAGGCAATGGATGCGAAACGGGCGGCAAGAGCCCCGGCAACAAGGGACAATAGGGCCATGAGAATCATCATAAGCCCCATTTTCATAATGAAGGAAAGATCCTTGTTCATAATTCCTGTGTCAACGAGTTTTGCCATGATGCGTGGAATGTTCACTTCCAGAAACACTTCAAAGATAATGATTAAGGGAGCGAGCAAAGCATACTTTTTGTATTTGCCAACATAGGGCATCAGCTTTTTAAACATTCTTTATGTCCTTCCTTTTTTCATTTTTGAGCAAAGGTTCATCAGGGAAGAGAAATCCAAATCCTCCGGATTGAACAGATCGCTGTCGGCAAGGTTTTGCAGGAGTTTGTCCAGGATATCCATCAGCCGATTGATTTCATCCTCGCCAAGCCCACGAAACATGATTTCGTCCATGCCATCCAGCGTTTCACGGCAACGAATGGATAGGTTGATTCCCTTCTCTGTGACATAGAGCCTTTTGTACCGTAAATTACTGGGGTCGGTTCGCTTTTCAAGAAGGCCGGACTTTTCCATCCGCTTCGTGGAAAGGGCCACCGATGCCGGGGAAATCATCAGATGCTCTGCAACCTCTGTTTGCGTGCAACCCGTATGGTTGCCCACAAACTCAAGCAGATGAAGCTGACCTGGATACAAAGGATAATCCAGGGACTTCTGAAGCAGAATCCGGCGGAAAAGATGCAACTTTTCAAAACGGATTACAATGTCTTTGAATTTCAATTTAACCCTCCAGCATGAATTAAACGTTTATCAATTAAGCGTTTAACTATTATATTCCTGTTGAGGGTTGGCGTCAATCAAAAATATTGCCCCAAAGAAAAAGAATGATTGCAGAATCAAAATACACGCAGTGGTGTCATCCTGAATGCAACGAAGGATCTATTCAGGACAAATATTACCAGTAAAAAGCGGTTGATACCAGGGAGGTTATTTTTCTTGGTGCTCCCAGGATGACATCACTACGTTCAAGATGAAACACATACCTTTATAGCAGCTTATAAACTCATTAAGAGGGGCGTGAGCAGTAACGTCAGAGATCATGGAAGGAGAGGGTTCCTGTGACGAACATAGCCAGGTGCTCAATGTTCAAACGATATTTTGCCTGAGCCTTCAAGGCCTTGCATTTTGAATCTATTGTAGCTGCAGAGTTTTTAAAATAGCGGATCGCTTCCAAGTCGTTCTGGCTGTTTCCCATCACAAAAACCTTATCCTCACTAAACCCATTGTTCAGGCATATTTTGAGTATACCTTCAAGCTTACCTGCATCATGGGAATTGATGCTGACAAGACCCCTTTCATCAGTCAATTTCAGCCTGGAATCTGATTGAATATGGGGTGGAATAAGCTTTTTGAAAGCCAATGCTTTATATGGCAAACCATTCTCCTGATAGATCCTGATTTGTGGAATGTCCGACAGTGCTTTTAGAGCTTCTTTCTCGAAGCTGACAATCTCCCGGTAATCTAAAACAAAATCTATGATTTGCCCGCCATTTGCAAACACACCACCGCTGATAAAGCCTTTGATGCGGTTGCATTTTTTCATTGCGATATGGAAGGGCAGGGAGGTAGCAAGATAAACCCTGATTTTATCTTTCAGATAAGAAATATGCTCGATGGCCTTTTCACTGATGGTTCCGGACTCATTGGTGATGGTGCCATCAACATCTAAAAAAAGTGCTTCTATCTGTTTTTTATTGGGAACCCTAACAGGCGTATCATCTCCAAAGTATCTGTCGAGGCCTGAATCCAATCGATGTGAATAGGCCAAATAGCAGTCACAAAACCTCTTATCACACTGAAAGGGGAGTACCGGTCCGAAATTTGTGTATATATTGAATAACCTGTTCTTATTGATGTGGCATGGGAAAACATCCCCATTTGCACGAATGAAAACACTATCGGTTCCTGCATGACAGCAACCTTCCTGGACCCTGTATTTTTGCAGTTCACGAGAAAATAGTGGGTCTGCATGTATCAATGACTTCACTTGTGAATCTGTATACCTGGTCTTCTCTTTCTCCTTTGCGTTAACCCACATGTATATGTCCTTAGGCAACCGCCTGCGAAGTTCAAAAACATTCTGTAAATCTTCAGGGATTGCAACGATTCCCGCACATAAATCAATGCTTGCTTTTAGCTGGTTTACCTTGTTCACAAAATCATCGATGGAAACCATCTGTGGATGACAGCTTGCCCACAATTTCACCTTTGATAGATTGACATTGGATGCCTTTAACCTTTCGATAAACGCATCAGCATCAAAGCTTAGATTTGTCTGGCAGGATATGAGCCTGCACTTTGGGTTTAAAGCCAACCTTGCGATAGCTTCAACATAATAGGGGTGAATAAGCGCTTCTCCGTAAGGGGTTAAAAAAATAGAAATATCATTTTTGAAATCTGTTGAATCAATGAAATCGCAAAACCTGCTCAAGCTTTCCTTATCTTTCACAAGCTCCGCCTCACAAAACCTGCTTTTTGCAAAGCTGCAATAGGAGCAGGAATAGTTGCAGGAAGATAAGGAACCTCTGAAACAGATGTTTTTTACACCCTCAAGCATTACAAAAACTCTCCATCTTCCGGGCCACAGCTTCGGATATAAACCTTGTGCCAATATCATCCGATAAAGAAAGCCCAAGGGGCGTCAGTTTTATTCGACCGTCACTCTCCACCGCCCATTTCTCCTGAAGAAATTCATGTAAAACAGGAAAATCGTTGTATAAATCCGTATCGAAAACAGCTTTATAATCGTTTAAGGCTACCCCACTATGGTAAAAGAGATTTTTAATAATAAACCTTCGTTTCATTTCATTTTGCTCCAGTTTGTAAAAGCTGATTCCATCAAAAAATGTTTGCCTGCTGATATATGCGTCTAAAGTATCCCGGCATTTGGCTTGCCTGGAGGAATACCGCTCGCAAAAATGGAGGTTCCCGATATAGCTTCTTCCGCCACAGCCCAGTGATATCATATTTTCAAACCCGCAGCTGATCTCTTTTGATGGTTTATTCTTCACAAACCTTCTCATGGAGGTTTGAAAATACCCCATGGTGTTTAAATACTCACAGATCATAAAATACATCCTGTACTGCAAAGCTTTGTCTGTCTCGAACTGCTTGTATATTCCCGTATTGGGCTTTTGATAAAGGGGGTACGCAAAAACCTCATCCGGATGATAGGAAAGGGCTGTTTCCAAAGAGTATTTCAAGCTTTCCATGGTTTGAGAAGCAACCCCATAGATCAGGTCAATATTCAGAATATCAAAACCCACTTTTTGAATATCCTCAACAGCCTTCTGTGCCCTGTGGGCACTGTGGAGCCTTTTCAACACATCCAGTTCCGCCTGCACAAAGGATTGAACTCCAATGCTTACACGGTTTACTTTTTTAGTTCTTAGGTAAATCAGCTTTTCCCATGAAGTTTGGTTGGGTGAGGTTTCTATACAGGTATTTACCTTTTGCAGGTCTATACCAAAGTCATCTTCAGCGATGTTAAATAAGCTATCCAGCTGATCAATGGAAAGAATCAGCGGTGTTCCTCCCCCAAAAACAAGGGAATCAAAGCGAGGTCCTTTAAAGCATAATAAGTCTGTATAATTTTTTGCATGACGTTTAACAGCCTTAATATAGCTGCTCATTTTCTCCAAGTCTCTGCAGGGGATGGAAAACAGATTGCAATATCCGCATTTACTTTCGCAAAAAGGGACATGAAAATAGAGGGTTGTTGCGCTTCCGGTCAACTCCTGTTTATATTGCTCCAGCTTTAAATCCTCGATGAATTGATAAGCGGTCTTATGAGGGTAGCTATACATATACTGTTTATATGGATCGAACAAGCCTTCACCTTCCCGGAATACATAGTTTTTATCAAAATGCCCTTAAGACCCGTGCACACGTTTTTTCTTCTGGCTAATAAGCGTTATTCAGCCAGGGTATAGACCGATTTAAAGTACAAAGTGCTTATAGGGGACGGTATAAACGATTTCATGTGACAAGCGGTGAAAATGGTAGCCATCTTCTCCGTAACAGCTGCCATGATCGGAGCAGGCGATAACGAATGTTTTTCCTCTTTCCCTGAACAAGTGGAACAGCCTTTCAATATGGGAGTCTACATACTGCAGTGCAGCAGCATGGGTATGTATGGAGTCTTCCTTTGCACCGTCTACATAGAAATAGTTCGGGTAATGGATGCTGTCAATGTTCAAATACAAAAAAATCCTCTTATCCTTATTGTATTTGCCAAGCTTTCTTTCAATAAAGCCCAGCTGGTTTTCAAAGCTGTTTTTGATGTGACAGCTAAAGGATGGATGCCAGTAACTGCGTTTAAACAGCCTTGGAAGTACTTTGCCCAATTCGGTTCTTTTATTGAAAAAGTTCACTCCGCCCACACAGATTGTCTCGTAACCAACCTTTTCAAGCCCTTCGACAAAGCTGGCGCCTTCAAATAGAAAAGCTTCCTTCGGGGTGGGCCTGTTGGCTGTTGTGTCTCGGGGTATAAAAAGCCTTTCCATCTCGAGCTTTGGTGCTGGCTGCGCAGGGGTTGGCAGAAAACCGGCAAACATTGCCGTGTGTGACGGAAAGGTGAAATTGCCGGGTGCATGACGTTTTTCCCATTTGCCATACCGGTTCAGGTTCGGTGTATTGTTCTTCTCCTGCTGTTCAAAAGCCACATCATATCTTAATGTATCCAGGCACACAAACAGAATATCATGGGTTCCCACGATCTCATTCATGTTTACTGAATATTTGGCATTTGCAGCCTGTCCCAGTATCTGTGCCGGAATTTCCCTGATCTTATCCATCATGCGACATCCTGATGACTTGATTTTTATAGATTTTGTTTTCGTTAAAAATGTCCTGGTAGATCAGATCTCCCTGGGCATTCATTTCTATGATCACAGGCTCCTGATTTTTTCCACTCAAAAGAATATCAATTCCCGCATAGGAAAGCTCCTTGAAGCAACCCATCGCTTCTTTGCATAAAGACTCGATCCTGTAGATTAACGGCTGAGGCAGTCTTAATAAATCCACGTCCAATGCATTGTTGTTTAAATGCAGGTTTGTAATCGGTGAATCGGAGCACCTTGCCACGATAAAGTCTATCTTCCCAAACTGATAAACCGCCCTTAGATCATAACAAAGGTTCTGGTATTTGGGTTTTGGTATCCATTTTTCAATGATATGCGGCTGCGAAAGAATGAAATTGAGCAGCAATTCTATTCTTTCACGATGGGTTACCTTTCTTATTTTCTTCGTGTTTATAAACTTGCCATCCGCCTCGTGAACAGAGGTGTAAATCAACTCAGAACCTGTTACTGGATTATACCTGTAGGCCGCTACTCCTGCTGCTCCGGAACCATACCTTGGTTTAATAAATAAATTGAAGGTTCTCTTCTGCCTTATGTAATGTCTGAGGGAATTGATATTACACAGTTCTTCATCAAGCACAGGGGTTACTGCAATTCCATTTTGGGTGAGGATGTTCTTGCATTTTCTTTTATCCAGTGTATCTATGATACTATACGGATGGTTTAAGAAACACAGCTTTTTGTTCTGTGCGAAAGTCTTCAACAAACCCATATATTCATTGACCAGGCTATTGAGGTTCGATAAATCAGAATCCCTGTACTTTGGAGGGTCAATCTTTACAGTAGCTTCCTTCAGTGCGTCACAGCGAAAGGCTCCGTTATTTTCAAAAGGGAAAACTCCGGCTATATCAACAGGGAATGCTCCGGCTTCATTCATCGAAAAAGCTTCAATATCGTAAAACTGAACATCAATCCCCAGTGCTTGTGCCGCTTTCAGGAAATACTCCGTTCTTTTGGATTCTGATTGTCCCGCCAGAATAACTTTCATTCACGCGATCCTTACTCCGTCAGCATGGGATAATTCCCATACTCCTCGTCATTTTCCTGCTGTTCATCAAGATTGATGCGTAAAGGAAGTCTTTTTAACTTACTCACAAAAGGATCGGTGATGAAATGATATTGTAAGTCTAACAGTTTCAGGTTTTTCAGCTTGTCAACATTGTTCAGGATAAGCTGTGCACCTTTATCGGACAGGGTTCCGTTGGAAAAATCCAAAACCTTGAGGTTTGGGAAATCAAAGAAGTTTAAAACAGCCTGCACAATTTCGTCCTGAATTTCGCTGTCCCCTAACCCAAGGTATTCCAGGTTTTTTAAGCTCCTGTTTTGAATCAGCTTTGTGATGTCCTCTATGCTCCCATTAAAACCGTAATTGTCCACACCAATGTATAAATTCAACTTCTTCAGCCTGGGAAGGCTTGAATTGGCAATTTCCAGAATGACTGATTTGGGAAGCCCGCCGCAGATGATTTCCAGGGATTCCAATTCAGGATGGTTCAGATCCCCCAAACTAAGGTTGTTGCTTCCTTTAATCGTTAGGTGCTTCAGGTTCTTTAGCGATTTTAGCAGCTCACTGTAATTGCCTTGCTCTATCCATGACACTTCACACTCTTCGGAGTCCATGTCCCCTATAAAGAGGCTTTCGATGTGAGAGAATTTCTCACTGTTTCGTGAGAACATGTCCAGAATACTCTGGCAATTGTTATCATAGGATTGACCCCAGCATCCGACAACGATATTCTTCAGGGAGCGCAGAGCCGGGTCATTCAGGATTTCCTCGGCAAGTGTGGCGGCATTCTTATCGCCATCCTCATAATCTTCGTAGTCATAATAATATTTTTTTGTATCATTCATATCGATGTACCTCCGAAAAACAGTATAACAGGATTTGCCAACATTGAAAATACAATTAGAAACCGAAATATTGGCGTGGTTTTTTCATCCCTTTTGAGTTGATTCTAACAAATAGTGATGATAAAGTTTTCCTGAAAGAAGTTTATAAAGCGAAATCCGTTATCGAAAGCCCTGTAATAGCTTTATAACAGCAGCGCAATTGC
>JAGOJH010000092.1 GCA_017995215.1 Thermoclostridium sp. | reverse complement strand
GAGAGCGATATTTGTGTTTGTCATTCATCATAATAAGACTATTTGTGAAATGGGGTGTTAATATGATGAGAAATTCATTTCAAAAAGCAATTACTGTATTACTTGCTCTGTCCTTTATGTTTTTTTCCGGTTGCAAGCGGGAAAGTGAAAGTGTGAATCTGGATAGTTGCACTGAGTATGTTGAATTCATTGAAGAAATTGATAATATTATAGGTACATACTCATTGGAAGGCCTCAAATCGGAGCTGTTACAGGAATTCAATACAGCAAGTGCCGAAAGAAAATCTGAAATGGCATTGGAATTTGCAGATGATATTGCCCGTCTAAACTTTTTAGGACTGAGCAATCGTGATATGCTAAAGATAGCGGGAAATATGGTAAAGGCTTACCCTCATCCGCTTCTGTTAAACAATTTTGGGGTGATGGTTCTTGAACAAAAGAGTCCCGATGAGGCATTATATTTTTTATTGCTTTCAGCGGCGCAGGACCCTGATAATCCTGTTGTTTTAACCAACCTGGCCAATGTTTATATGGAGCTTGAATATTATGCAGAAGCAAAATTGTATGCTGAAAAGGCCTTAGGTGCATCAAATGATTACGGGCCTGCTTACCAGATATTAACAACCCTGCATTTAAAGGACGACAACAGCCCCCTTGCTGCAGAAACCATGATAAAGAGCGCAAAGTACTGCTTCAATGATATTTCTGTTTATCATTTCAGCTCATTTCTAAATGCTGTTTCACAGCTTGATCCCAAAGAAGATGACTATCCATTGAATGAAGAATTCCTTGATGAGCTTTATATGATAGCGAAGGAAAACACCGGAAGCTTTACCGATGTAAGCACGGATAACCCCGATTCACAGCTTACGCTTAAGGGATTTCCGCCTATTACCGGTCCTGAAAATCTCATGAGATCAGAGGGGTATTTTGACCAGTTATTCAGTGAAAGACATGAGAAAGAAAGCGAAATTAACCGGTACTACAAAGATTATTTGGGGGTAGCAGACCAGTATTTAGGACAGGTTGGATATTCATTTTCAGCAGAACAGGAAAACATGTTCCCGGTTTATACATATGCCCGACAGATTTGCGCCGTTAAAGTACTGGATTCCTTCTATCGATTTGAGCTTAAAAGGCTGTATGAAGAAAATCAGGACGATATTAAAGAAATACATAAAAAAATGTGGGATGAAATAGATAAAATAGAGGATGAATACCAAATACGGCAGGAAGAATGGGAGGAAAAAGCTGAGGAATACTCCGAACAAATGTTGGGAGAGATATTCGTGGCACCTTTAGGTGCAGGCAACGATTTGGGTCAGGGTGAGGGTCAGAAGGCTATAATAGCAACGATTCAGGTAGATCAGCTTGAAGTAGAAAAACAAAATGAAATCATGCAAAAAATGAAAAGCTATTCCAACGATGTGGTGAACAAATGCCAGGACTATTATAATGAGCAAAAAGTATTGCTTGAGGAATACTGGTTAAGGTACGGAGGACTTTTAAAATACATTGAGGATTTTGATGTCTATATGTGTTTAAGCGCCGAGAGAGAAAGTATGATTTATAGTTTCGTTACACAGCCGATATACGCTGTTGATAATATGGCGGGGTCTTTACGAGCTCAACAGGAAATACTTGATCAGGCAAAAGCAGATCTTGAATTTACGAAGAGTGTTTATCAGGAGTATATAAATAATAATCCCCAACCTGAACCTGAAACAGATGAATCTGAAAACCCGGAACAAGGTGCTCCGAATTTTTCTCCCGATATTGAAAGAGAAGCAATTACAGAGTTTAAAGAATCCTCAGATATGGGGGAAATAGGTGTCGAACTGCAAGAACCCATTTTTGGTCTTGCAAGTGTTTCTGCCAGTTATGATGGGGAAAAGGTGTCGTTTGAATATAGTTCATTGTTTGGAGGAGGAAAGTACGAGTATAATAGCTCTGACGGTACCGTATACAGCCATAAGCTTTATGGAGCGACCGCTATGGGAAATACCGGATGGTTTAAGGACAGCGCAGTAGTAAAATCGGCTCTTAAAAAGACCGGAATTGCAGGCTCGGTTGTAAAAAGTCTTGGAGATACCAGTTTTTCATATTCCGATAAGTCAGGAATTTATACAGAAAAAAATCCTGCGAATATCATAACAGATATAGGTAAAATTCATGTAAGAGAAACTGGAGGAACCGTGGGTAATTTTGGGAAGGCTAAGAAAATTACAGTTAAGAAATCACTTATAAGCGGTGTGGCCATAAAGAGTACTACAACAAAGTATAATTTTAAGTTCGTAAGCTTTGAGTATTGATTGTAGATAATGCATTTTGTACAATCGGATATCATGACATGTATGTAGAAATCCGAACGTGTTGATATTATCCGCGAGTCTGCAGTAAACATCCAGGAAGCCATCGACACCGATGGTATCCTTCAGCTGCGGTTCGATTTACCCCACAACAAGCGGTACTCCCCGAAGAATATCGACTATCCATCCGCATATACTGATGTGCGGTTAGAGCCGGACTACAAACGAAAATATGCTATTGAATGCGACTTGACATTTTGGGCAGTTCAGTTCCTGAAGCTTGTGTAAGGGGGAAATGAATTCATAGTCTGATGCTTGTGGGTGACCGTCAGCACCGTTCTTCGCATTGAGAGAATCGTTTGACGACATATCAATATTTTGATAAAATATGAGTATGAAATGGATGGAGGTGTTTACTTTATGGCAACTATCAGACCAAGTTCAGACTTACGCAATAAATACAATGAAATTTCAGAGTTTTGTAACAAATATAATGAACCGGTCTTTATAACCAGGAATGGAACAGGTGATTTGGTTGTCCTGTCAAATTCTGAGTATGAGCGATTAACCGGAAAGTATGAATTGCATCGCCTGCTTGACGAAGGTCTGGCATCTGTGAAAAAGGGAACAGGTCATTCAGCAGAAGAAGTATTTGCTGAGATTGAGAGGGAATTCGGCTTTGACACAGTATAAGGTTATCATCGAACTTCCTGCTCAGAGGGATTTGCATGGCCTTCTCCGTTATATAACGGATACGCTGAAAGAGCCTGTAATTGCCAGACGAATTTATACATCAATTAAAGAACAGATTCTGACGCTGAATAAAATGCCGTTGCGCAATAGCATTATTCAGGAGCAATCGTATGCTGCAATGGGAGTTCGTAAGTTGTCAGTTGAAAACTATACTGCGTTTTATATTGTTAATGAAGAAAAGTGTGAAGTCCATATCCTGCGTATCCTTTATAACCGCAGAGAGTGGCAGAATATTTTGTAAAACTATACTGGCCCAGGCAGTTCAGTTCAAGGAAAACAATATTTTCAAGCAAATGACCCAGGTCGGATTCAGAACCTGATGCAAGCATATTCCGAAGGACCCAAGGAATCGATTATTTTCTGTAGACAGAAAAAAGTATCAATAATCGATAAGTTTTTTCTGAACTAATTCGAGGAAAGACCCAGCTTTCAGACGGTCTGAACTACTGTTCCCTCTTTAAAATAAGCTTCTCGTCCGGATTCAGCAGCAACGGGACGGATTCTATTACGGTACTTGCATTTTCCAGGCCAAACCAGCGAATTGGCGAGCCAGTAAAATTGTTGATTGTATACTTAAGCCTCATAATCAAGTGCTCCAGTCCTGAAACATCACTGTTCGGGGCCAGCGACCTTTTAATAAAAATGAACTTGAAATCGCCGACATTATTCCCCTCGTACATCGAATAGACCTGCGTTTGTGGCTGAAGCTCACCGCTCTTTATGAGATCGTGGATGATCTGTCTCATAAAGACATTGACGCGCTGCTCCACCTTAAAACCCAGTTTAAGCTTGATTTTAAAGCAAAAATTCGTACCGAAGTTCTGGACACTGTATGCCATCGTATCAGGATCATCCGTGACATTGATATGAATAAACCAATAGACCTGCGCCCGTTTCGGCCGTTTATCAAAAATTGAATACAGTACGTCCCTTTCCAGATGCCTGATATCACCGTTAATCGTCATGTAGACAAGATTCACTGCGGTGTAGGGGATGGTATTATCATCTTTTAACCGACGCAATTGCTTGACATACTTTGCCGCCGGGAGAAGTATATCGTGTTTCTCCTCGATTTTATGTCCCAGATGCCAGATAATCATTACTGCAAAAATAAACAGCGCGATGATGACGGCAACATATCCGCCATGTATAAACTTTGTTGCGTTGGATATCAGGAATATGGACTCCAGCGCACCGAAAAATGTCAGGAACAGGGCAATGAATACAGGTTTCGTTTTTATCGTACGCAGATACTGGAACAACAGTATCGTTGTCATGAGCATTGTTGCCGTTATTGCCAGGCCGTACGCCGCTTCCATCCGGCTTGACGAACGGAAAAAAAGTATGACCCCGACACAGCAAATCCATAATAAATGATTGACCACCGGTATATACATCTGGCCTTTTTTTTCAGCGGGATACTGGATCTGCAGATGAGGAAGCAATCCAATATGAATCGCTTCCTTCACCAGGGTATAGGCGCCGGTTATCAACGCCTGTGAGGCAATAATCGCAGCCATAGTACTTAATATGACCGCGAATAATCTCAAACTCTCCGGAAGCATGGTAAAAAACGGATTGAAGTCAGGTGTCGGATATACATCCGGATTCTTCAGCGCCTGCATTAACCAGGCACCTTGCCCAAGATAATTCAGGATGAGGCAGACCTTAACAAATGGCCAGCTGCCGTAAATATTCAGCTTGCCCACATGCCCCATATCGGAATATAGCGCTTCAGCACCTGTTGTCGCCAGAAAAACGCTGCCTAATATCATAAGGCCTGCTTTGTTATTGGGACTAAAAAGTAATCCAATGCCTCGAATCGGATTAAACGCAAGAAGAATCCGTGGATCAAGTCTGATCATGATAATACCCATTACTGCAATAAAGGTGAACCATAAAACCATAATAGGCCCGAAGGCCTTTCCTATCATGCTGGTTCCAGCCCGCTGAAATATAAATATAAAACTGATGATCACAATCGCGATCCCAACGATGACGCCCTGACCTTCTCCGATGATATTGACAAAAAACGGTATGCCCCGCAACCCCTCGATTGCTGATGTCACTGTCACGGCGGGTGTCAGTATGCCGTCCGCCAACAGGGCCGCACCGCCCAGCATTGCAGGAATCACAAGAAATTTTCCTCTTTTCATTACCAGGTGATACAGGGAAAAAATTCCGCCCTCGCCATGGTTGTCCGCTTTCATCGCTATCATGACGTATTTTACAGTCGTTACAAGGGTGATGGTCCAAATAACCAGAGAAAGGGCCCCTATAATAAAATCATTATTTATCATGGCGAGCCCGCCGTTTCCAGATACAACTGATTTCATGACGTATAGCGGTGATGTCCCAATATCGCCGTATACGACCCCTAAGGCGATCAAAAGATAGCCGGCGCTCAGGGGAATCCTTTTTGAATTATCTTTAAGTGTCTTTTTCACGATATCCTCCATGTCTTGCACGATTCCAGCTAATTATAGACTCCTGAATGCTCAATATCAACAAGATCTTTTCAGCGGGTTTCCTGACCAATCGGGGCAATATCAATCATTTGTTAAAAGTATTGTTTTCATACAATACTTTTTTATCATCACTCTTTAGATGTGGGCATGAAGAAGTTATCGATATATACCAGCTGGTAAATTCTTGATTCCGCCATTGCGAAGCGTTATGATATCTTTAAATCAGTTTTGGAGATAATGCAATGAAAACCACAAGAATGCTTCATCAGCTTCATCATCACAAACCACGCTTGCAGCTATAAAACATCATAGGTGCAAGCGCTATCTGCGTTTGTGCCTGTGGTGATGGAACCGTTTGAGAATAAGCACCATTTGGGCAAAGGAAATGTCCGGATGGTGTTTTTATTTATGAAAGGGCAAAATCGATTCCATGCAGGAGCTTTTAACCGGGAAGTTTCCCAAAGGAGAGGAAGGCCTCCAAAGATTCGTCCATGATTTTTTGACATAAGGGAAGCACTAAAACCGTCCCCCTGCTTCTTATTTTCGCAACAGTTTATAGAGCATCTGGGCCATTTCGGCTCTTGTTACCATACCATGCGGATTGAGTGTATCGCCACTTCCGTTGACAATCCCGTTTTCTACTAAAACCTTGTTGAGGGTAACGTTTTTAATCGTACTGAATTGGATAGCTCCGAAAAGCCCCTGGTAAATTGTCGAACTGTTGATATAAACACCACTGATGGTGTGGTTATTACCATCGAAACTGCCTCTGAAAGGGTTACCGTTTTCGCCGATGGGTATCCAGGTGTTCGCTGGGGGTGTTGTTGCCCAGCTCTCCCAACCGGTTGTATCATTCAGGGCGATGTCTGCCACAAGAATGGCCTCAATTAACACCCGCCCACTGTCTACCTGACCGGCAAACCATGCCAGCTCAGCCGCCGTACCTATCTGATAGGGATTAACGGAGGTTCCCGCACCTTGTGTGGGTGCTTGTGCAGTACCATCCCAAACAACGGGCGCATCCGCATTCGCTGTTACCGGGGAAAATGAAAATAATAGGACTGCACACATCAACAGAATGAAATGAAGCATTTTTCGATTCATATTGTTTGACCTCCATATGGTTAGGAAATGAGTGACTGCTCATATTTTCTGCTGGGTATTCGCCAACCGATAAAACATCCAGGCATTCCTTCACCGTTATTTTTACATGTCATTCTCTTTTTTGGATCACAACGATTGCAGTTTATCAAATGCTCCCAGGTTGATATGCAACATTATCGGGTGCGCGCGTTCTCGCAGAATATACAGCTTTATACAAAAATCCATAGCAGTTTACACAATTTGCATCTTTAATTATAACAATGGAAAGAACTACTAGCAATACGGAAATTAGATATACACGGGGACGGTTCTTCTGTATACATCCTCGCGGCGGTTGAATGTTTCCAATGATGTTGAAAAATAGTCGGGTTCTTACACTGGGAGGTAACCAAGCTTATTCATGCAAAAATGCATCTATCGTTTCATAAGACGTATGACAACAAGCTGGCGCAGGAGAAGAAGGTCCCGGCCTATATCATTTTTTCAGATATGGCATTAATCGATATGTGCAGAATAACGCCTGCGAATGAGGATGAATTTCCGGAGGAAGTTAAAACGTAAATATCTCTGCCAGGTTGACTTCCAATCCACAAAAAACCTTTGACTTCACAGTCATATCACCCATATAGGTATTATGATCCGCAATATCCTGCTTTTCAAAGTTGTAAACGTGAACTTCCTTTTTATCGGGATCTACTATCCAATATTCTCGAACACCGGTTTGCATGAACAGATCAAGCTTTTTCAACATATCTTTACTTCGGGTGGACCTGGACAGTACCTCCACGGCAAGTGTGGGCACCCCTTTATATTTTCCGGATGCATCGACCTGATCGGTATCGCAGATTATAATAATGTCCGGCTGTACAACATTGATGTTGTCTTTGTCTTTTATCAGTGTGACATCAAAGGGGGCTGTCAGAGGCCTGCATTTCTTTCCCTTGAACCAGTTATGAAAAATTACAAGAAGTTCAGATACAGACACCTGATGGTTGTAAACCGGGGAAGCAAGCAGGTAAACCTCGCCATCGATATACTCATAGCGCAGGTCGGAGCTTTCCACCAGTTTCAGAAAATCTTCATAGCTGAGCTTCCATCGGTCATTAAAGATGTAATTTGCAGCTTCCTGCGCAATAATACTTCTCTGCTGACAAGGGACAATTTTTGCGATCTCGCATCCTTTGCGGGTTACAACAACATCTTCCAACTCCGAGGCGATTTTTAAATACTTCCCGAAGTTATTCTGCACTTCTGTTGAGGGGACTTTCATTCTATCCACTCCCTTTGTTCTGTTAGCTATATAATAAATCAAAACAGCTAAAGCGTCAAGGCGTTAGCTATCAACGAACTGGCAGAGCGGTTCTTTTACATGAACTAAATGTGTTGAAAAAAGGCATCATGATGAAAAGACAGAAAAATTCGCCGGAGGTCATTGCATTGTTAAAGTGCTGTATTAGGTGATACAATAAAAAGGTATTATAAGGGATCCTTCGTAAAATAACATTATTCCTAAGGGAAATATATAAAGGGGGGCTTTCATTCATGAGGAAATTTCAATATCGGAAGGTGGATGCTTTTACTTCGGGCGGCTCATCAGGAAACCCGGCTGCATATTTACATACAGGAAGCACCCAACTGACCGAGGAAGAGATGCTAGCCGTTGCAAAGGAGCATAAGGGATTCGTATCCGAGGTTGTTTTCTGTTCGGGATCGAAGGTGGCCGATATGAAACTGACATACTATTCCTCTGAGTGCGAGGTGGATTTCTGTGGCCACGGAACTGTAGCAACAATGGTTGATATCATCCGTAATGACAGTAATCTGCGGAACAAAAGCGAAATTATATTGGAAACGAATAAAAAGGGCTTGCTTACCGTTTATAATCGTCTGGATACGGACAATGCCGTGTATATCACAGCACCAAAAGCGCAGTGGCTGCCGATCTCGGTTTCACCGGATGAGGTTTCTGCTGCTCTCGGCTTTTTGCCCGAAGCAATCTCCTGTGAGCTTCCTCTTGATTTTATCGATGCCGGCCTTAGAACACTGATTGTCCCCATTGCAGAATTCAACGATGTGGTTTTTGTTTACCCTGAGATGGAGAGGCTGAAGGAATTCTGTCTTCGTAACGGGATTGATATCATCCTGATTTTCTGTATTCAAACCAGTTCTCCGGGTTATTGCGCCCATACCAGGGTTTTCGCACCAAAATTCGGTTATCTGGAGGATCCCGCCACTGGTTCCGGTAACAGTGCTTTTGCTAATTATATGCTGAAATACAACCTGTGGGATGGCTCCCCGGTAAAGGTCGAACAGGGGGGAGACAACAGGGTGTTTAATTCGGTCAGCCTGATGAAAATGGGGGATCATATCCTGTTCGGCGGAAGCGCAACACTGCGTATTGCAGGCGAATACTATCTGTGAAGCCTGACTGGATGCAATATGGTGACGCTTGTGGAAGGGGAAAATGAATTCTTCGGTGAATGAGAAACCGGCGAATCCGAAGATTCACCGGTCCACCGTTTAAGCCGTAGCAAGCGTTGGGTCGCTCCCCAGCGAAGCCCGATTTATGCTACAATTAAGTATTGACAATTGAATGGCGGGTTATTCCATTTACAGTAAATAATATTCACTCCCGCTTATTTCACGATTTTTTAACATATTCAATCTGGAGCAGGTTTCCACCTTCGTCAATGCATATCGGTGCTGATCTACCGTCGTCACTTCCCAGACCTAAGATTGATTGATGCTGCATTGTAGCGTATCCTGCGACTTCAACATATACTTGCTTGCCAACTAAAATACCATCAAAAACAATGTCAGCACCATCTTGTGAATCTTTACTTTGAATCAGCTCGGCTTCGCCGTTTTCCTTTAGCTCATATAAACTATATGTAATCGTTCCAGCAAAAGCTTCTTCGTTTCCAAACGAACTTGAAACAGATAACGAAGCTGCTTTTTGAAACTTAACATCAAGGGTACTCGGAACAGCTGTTATTTCAATTGGAGCTGATTGGCTGTCTAAGTTTCCTAATCCAAGAACAGGTTGAATTATGGCTGAATCAAACCCTGTAGCTTTCACATACACATATTGTCCGGCGAAAACCGATGTAAAAACAATCTTGCCATTTTCATCTGTAGAACCATTCTCAATCAATTGTGAATTACCTTCACCCTGAATTTCATAAAGTTCATACGTAATTGGTGTACTTACTGGTTCATCATCATTCAAGTAACGCTGTTGAACGCTTAAGGAGGAGTAAGGATAATACTTTACAGATAACATGTTGTTTTCGTCATTTATCTGAATAAAAGTAGAGAATGAATCCACCCCAATACCCCCAGCGCCTCTCAGTTTTAGTTCTTCCGAATTTGTCGCTTGAACATAAACACATGAATCAACTGGAATATCCTTGAATACTACATTACCTTCTGAATCGGATTGAGCTTTATCAGATACAACAAATTCTGTTCCGTTATATGTGTATAGGGCGTATTCAACCCCGGTAAGCGCTGCGCCATTGTGGTGATAGGTGCTGTTAATGGTAAGGTTCGCCTTTTTTATCTCTGGAATCTTTATCAAGGGCACAAGGAGCTTATCCATTCCGGCAAACGAAGTAACTTTATTATTTTTATATGTAATGCTGTTATAGCCTGTTTTCCCGTCATCTCCAAAAAGCGAGGAGCCTACAGTATTTATTTGATACCCGTCGGGAATATCAACTGTTACATAATAGCCGTATACAATTTTAGAAAACAAAGGAAACCAAATTTGTGCTTTACCGGATGAATTTGTTTCTGCGGAAGGAAAAAAACCTGTTGGATTTGCAGCATTGTTGAAAGAAACTAGCACGTCTTTAGCGTGTCTCTCTCCATCATTGCGCAAGCCATCTCCGTTTGAATCGTAGAATACCTCCACGAGATCAAACTTTATGAGTTCAACATTGAAGTCTTTTTCATTATCCATAAAATGTTTCTTAACATTTTGGAACGAGCCTTCATTGTCGAAATATTTCAAGAAATCAGAGAGGTCGAATCCCTCGATTCCTTCAAATTTAGGCTTGCCGTCTTTCTTGTGTTCAGTATCTGCATTAGTAGCATTCGAGTGAATTCCTAAAGAAGTAAATAACAGGGTAACAAGGATGAAACACAACACTATTCTTTTCATTACTTTTTCAGTACGTTTCATATTAAACCATTTTCCTTTCTATTCAATATCATTGACCCGTTCGGTCTTGCTCCAATGATTCTGCCCACTCAATTGACGATAAGCGGCTAGTATTATCGCAGGCAACTGCATTACATTATATAATGGAATTATTAAACCTGCCAGTAAACACCTGAAAAAACGTTCCCGAGTATCACGCCAGTAGAGAATCGAAAAAACTATCCCGGGGATGTATACAATAGTTAATAAAATTGCGAGCAAAGCTGTCTGCTCAAAGGTGGATGCTCCAGCTAAGATGTCAAATAGAGTTGTCGATTGATTGATGATGGATGTAGTAATCAAAAGCCAGGATACGAATAACACAATGGTGGAGACACAAGATAAAACTGGAAGCAAAAGAAAATATAATATCTCAGCCTTTCCCCATACAGTTAACGGTTTGGAACGTATGATGTCTTTTATATAGGGAAAGCATTGCATGCTGCCTTGAATCCAGCGAGTACGTTGCCTAATAAATTTCCGGTAAGAAATCACACCTTGCTGGTAAACATTTTCATCCTGTAAAAGCCTGGTTCTCCAACCCTTTAAAAGCATTCTGAGGCTAAAATCAAAGTCTTCAAGAAGACACTTGCTCCAGGGCTTTTCCCCCAGATCCTCCATTGCAGATAACCGATTGAACTGTCCGTTCCCCGCTGCGGCTACAGTACCCATGTATTCACGGACATTCTGCATTCTATTGATATAGGAGAAAAACTCAATATCCTGCAAAAACGGTAATAAAGTATCCCTTGTTGAAATACCAATTCTAACCCTGGCCTGAACCATTCCCGCCTTTTTATCATGATGGAATATCTGATTTACCCGGAACAAAAGGCTCGGCTTTATAAATGTATCAGCGTCAATAATTCCTACAATCACTTTATCAGAATCCAAGTTCTTTTGCCTGACGTCCTGAAGAATTCTCTGATAAGCATCATTTAGGGCTTCACCCTTACCCTGTCTTGCATTGGGCAGCTCTCTGTTAATTATCATCAATCTATCAGACTTTATGCCTTCAAGAATTTTCAGGGTATCATCCTCGGAATGATCATTTATTGCAACAATAAAAAGGCGCTTAAGGTTCATCGATAAAATGTTATGGATTGTCCTGCTGATAACTTTTTCTTCATTCAGACAGGGAATCACAAGGTAAATATCATGACTTTCAATGTCCGTTTGACCTTCATAGGTGTTATATACGGGAGGAAAAACAAGAAGCATAGCCACCCAGAAATAATATATAGCATTAAGGGTGCAAGACAAAAAATAAAAAAATATTACAGTATTATCTATCAAGGGCATCATAAAATATCACCCAGCTATTCATGCCTTGTCACCCTTCAACAACGTATTTTGCTCGAAAGCCTTTTTTCTCTTAATGTATAAAAGATAACGAGTTGTGGATATAAGGAATGATAAAAATACACCTATGACTATGAAGGACATGGGAATAACTCTGTTAAAATCACCTAGAAAAACACGTCTTATTAGTTCCATCTTTACACCCACCTAAAGTTTGCTTTCTATCTTTAAATATTGATTTCTCTTGAATATCCTTAAGTTCAGCCATAGCAACAAAACTGCAACGACAGAGATGAACAATGTTACCAGGGGCAACCACCATATTATGTATATTAAAATATTAATCATTATACACCCCGCATCAAATCACACAAAGCAACTATTCTTACAAAATGTTGATCTGCACCAGACGGGAAATACAAACCAGTATAATTTTGTTAGTCTGACAATAAAATTTATATTACCATAAAATAGTCTAGATTGCAACAAAATTCATTTAAAATTCACGTGACAAAAATCGACAGATACAAGCAGACGCAGGTAGGTGAGAACGGCGTATGCCTTTCCGGAAGGCAGCAGCAACGGGTAGCCTTTCCCAGGCAATATAAATATTTTTTTAATAAAATAGTTGACGAATTATGCCTTGTCTTGTATGATATAGATGTCTAAATATGTTACAGAATGATAAAGTAATGATACGATGAAGATATATTAGACTTATTATGCATTTCTTGTTACATAGGGGACAATACAGTGAGAAACGGAGAAGATGATTATGAAAACATTTTATGAAAAACCAAGGGTTCTAAAGAACGATGATCTTTCTGAGGGAGTATACATGGCTAGCGGCACCGGAAGTGCCTGCTATACTGCGTGGGGAACGAAAACACAAAGCCCCCAAGAAGGCAGGGGTACTTACGTTTTCCAACTGGATGGTAAGCACAATTCTACTACTACAGACAGTCATACGAACAATGCTCAGAAAGTTACGGTATCCTTTAATCAGAAAGTCACCTATGGATCCTCGTCCGGAACACTAGTATCTGGAGACGATACTTCAAAGCTTGTTATAAGTTACGCATACTGGCAAAATGCGACTGATAATATAGGTTTGGGCAACTTGTCGGTAGTATCTGAGTCAGGTCTTTTATTAACAGGTATAACTATTTCTGATGGACATTAATTCTGGGTCATAGCTCTTAATTTGGCCAGAACCACAGGGATGTCATAGAG
>JAGOJH010000179.1 GCA_017995215.1 Thermoclostridium sp. | reverse complement strand
CCTTTATTTTCATATACTATGTGCCTCCCTGGTGAAACCTAAATTAAAATGCATTCCGTTTAAACCCCTCCCTCCCCGGATTTCACCAAAGAAAGAGAACTTGTTTTATTATACTAAAATACAATTCGCAGAGCAATATCGGGCAAGAATATACGTGGACTCATCATATTTATTTCGGCCTTTCGTTTAACCAACATACTCGAATTATGATAATATGTTTATTATCTATAATACTAAATAGTATAAGTAATAGAAAAAATAACACATTCTAGAGGGAGGTTTAAATATGGATTTTTTGGTCAGAGAAGTAACGCAAATGGATGCATATGATGTTGCGACTGTTATGATTAATTTCCAATATGAATGAACCTGCATTTTTCAATCATTTTCTAAATATTTCTGGGCAAGTGCATTGTAATAGATCGATAGGATCGAAAAGGAGCTGATAAGGATTAAGAAAAAAGTGATTGTTGCAGGTCATGCCTGTTTAGACATAACACCGGTATTCCCAAAGCACAAGTCAGCTGTTAATTTGAACGAAATACTGTATCCTGGGAAGCTGGTTCATATGGATGGTGTAGATATTCATACAGGAGGCTTGGTATCCAATACCGGGCTTGCAATGAAAAAGCTGGGAGCAGATGTGTCTCTCGTGGCAAAAATCGGGAAGGATGCCTTTGGCAGCATACTAAAGGGAATATATGCCGGGTATGGGGCATCAGGTGAGCTGATTGAAGATGAAGAAAGCTCCACTTCTTATTCTATTGTTCTGGCTGTTCCAGGAATTGACCGTCTGTTTCTTCACGACCCTGGAGCCAATGATACCTTTACTTTTTCGGATATCCCCAAGGAGAGAATTTTTGGTGCAGCATTGTTCCATTTTGGCTATCCACCTTTATTGAAGCAAATGTATGAGCACGAAGGGATGGAGCTTGTTAAAGTGATGAAGTATGTAAAGGAACAGGGCGTTGCAACTTCCATGGATCTGGCAGCAGTTGATCCTGAATCACCAGCAGGACAAATCAACTGGAGAAAAATTCTCACCAATGTGCTTCCTTATGTGGATTTTTTTGTTCCAAGCATTGAGGAGCTTTGTTATATGCTTAACAGAACCCAATATGATGAATGGGCAAAACGAGCTGGTGAAAAAGACACTACCTCAATTTTAGATATCGAAAGTGATATTAAACCATTGGCGAAAGAGTGTATGCAGATGGGAACAAAAGTATTACTTTTAAAATGTGGAGCCCCGGGTTTTTATTTTAGAACCCAGTCAATGAGCAAGCTGGCCACAATTAGTGATAGGATAGAGCTGCCGCTGGGTGATTGGTCAAACCAGGAAGGATTTGAGAAGAGCTATGTCCCCAGAGAAGTAATTTCTGGAACAGGAGCTGGTGATACCACCGTTGCAGCATTCCTCACTGCCATGCTAAAGGGGTATTCTTTTGATATGTGCATTCACCTGGCATCCGCAGCCGGGGCATCCTGCGTAGAAGCATATGATGCAATCAGTGGATTGAAGCCTTTAGAGGTGTTGGAAGAAAAAATAAAGTCAGGGTGGAAGAAGCAACATTTATTAGGAAACCTGGAATAAAGCCCTGAAAAATTAGCTTAGATGAATGACATAATCAATAATGAAGTTGAGGTGTCCTAAAATAAATGAAGTAGATGGACATACTAAAAAGGCACCCTACTTTAAAATTTTTGTAGAGTGCCTTATTCTTTATTAGGTTTATTCATTCTGGTGTGAACATACGGCAACATATAGGGGCGTCTTCTTTGAAACTGCGATCAGCGAACGCTGCAAGCGATCTGAATCAGAAAGTCTGCGTTCATCTTAATGAAGTTGATCTGTCGCTTCGCAAGAAATACAGTCATGTTGATACGACTGTGATACAGAGCTTGCTTCTTCCTGGTTGTCCTTCTGATATTTTTTAAGGATAAACACAAGCAGTACCAGCGCAAGCAAGAGGGTTATCGCATCCGAAATAGGCTGTGCCCAAAGCAAACCCTTGAATAAGAAACTGCTGTTGAGCAGAAACAAAAGTGGGATGTAGAACAGTCCCTGACGGGCGATTGACAACAGCAGAGACTCGTTTGCCTTACCGAAGGCCTGAATGGTAGTCGAAGCAAGCATCTGTGGGCCGAGGATCAGGAATGACCACATATAGGTTGTCAGAACTGCAGAGCCTTCAGCTATTACCTCCGGCAGTGCTGTAAAGATGCTAATCAGACCCGTCGCAAATATACTGAATAACATGGTCAGTACGATTCCTATACCTGTTGTCATAAGCATACCGGTTTTTATGATAGCCTTCACGCGCGAGAAATTCTTTGCACCATAATTATAACCGACAAGCGGCTGGCAGCCTGCTGCAAAGCCCATAAAAATGAATGTCCCGATGTACATCAACTTTGCCGCGACGCCCATGCCTGCCACTGCGTTTTCTCCGTATGGCTTGGCGAGATTATTGCAGACGATCAACGCTCCACTCATTAAGAACTGACTGAGCGCGGCCGGGATACCGATACCAAAAGTTTGCCCCCATATCTTCTTATCCCCGGATATAAATTTCAGCTTAAATTTAACAAGAGATTTACCAGACAGGTAATAATACATATAGTATCCGAGCGCAGCAACATTCCCTAAAACCGTGGCGATCGCAGCGCCTTTGATACCCATATCAAAACCAAAGATGAATATTGGGTCGAGAATGACGTTGGTTACCGTTCCTATCATCATTCCGATGATTGACGGCATGACCGCGCCCTCGCTGCGAAGAAGCTGGCCGCCGATGTAGTTGAGCATAACAGGCAACGTCCCGACAAACATAATGAAGGCATAACTGAACGCATACGGATATACAGCTTCTGTCGCACCGAGCAGAGTGATAAAGGGCTTCAGAAATATAAGCCCCGCAGCCATCATCAGGATTCCAAGCCCTGTGGAAATGG